>CAJQLB010000008.1 GCA_905479065.1 uncultured Flavobacteriaceae bacterium
CACAATTATCAGCAGCTGTTAATGTTTGTTCTTCTGGGACATTATCACATTGAGCAGTAATATCAGCAGGAAGTTCTTCATTAAAAGTTGGTGCTGTAGTATCTTGAACAGTGACTGTTTGATTGTGAGTTGTTGTATTTCCACAAGCATCAGTAGCAGTCCATGTTCTATTGATTGTATAATTACCAGGGCAATCACCATCAGTTGTTGTTTCATTAAAAGCAACTGTTGCATCACCACAATTATCAGCAGCTGTTAATGTTTGTTCTTCTGGGACATTATCACATTGAGCAGTAATATCAGCAGGAAGTTCTTCATTAAAAGTTGGTGCTGTAGTATCTTGAACAGTGACTGTTTGATTGTGTAGAGTTGTGTTACTACAAGCATCGGTCACTGTCCATATTCTAATAATGGAGTAGGTGTTTGGGCAAACTCCTTCTCTAAAGACTTCACTGTAGGTTACGGCTGGATTAGGATCACAGTTGTCGGTTGCTGTAAGAACCATTGGTTCTGGGACATTATCACATTGAGCAGTAATATCAGCAGGAAGTTCTTCATTAAAAGTTGGTGCTGTAGTATCTTGAACAGTAATTGTTTGTGTGTGAGAAATTGAATTTCCTGCACAGTCTGAGGCAGTCCATGTACGATAAAGAATATAATTATAATCGCAATTTGAATCAAGTGTTTTTTCATCAAAAGAAACTTTGATTGTGGTATCACAATTATCAGACGCAGTTAGTACGGCAGGTTCTGGGACATTATCACATTGAGCAGTAATATCAGCAGGAAGTTCTTCATTAAAAGTTGGTGCTGTAGTATCTTGAACAGTGACTGTTTGTGTATGTGTTGTTGTATTACCCAATGTGTCTGTGGCTACCCACGTTCTTGTAAGGATATACTGTGAATCACAATCAGTTTTGAGTTGTTCTTCGTTATAAGTTACCGTTGCTGTGGTGCCACAACCTCCATTCGCTGTTAAAATTGCAGCAGCTGGAATATTATCGCACTCAACAACCATATCTTGTGGCAAATCCTCGTTGAATGTGGTTCCTAATTCTAAGGCTGATTGAAGTAAAAAATTACCAAAGGTTCTCGCTTCACCAATCCATTGTGCTGTATTACCTTCATTTGCCTTACTTATATGAGAACCATTATATAAAATTGTGCCATAAGATGCATTTCCATAGGCTTTTCCATAAACTAAAATACCTGCTTTTCCTGGAGAAAGATCATTTACATCTGAATGCGAAGGGTCATAAAAACCAATAGTACTGGAGTCGCGCCAACCTTGTTGTCTTGGGAGAAATACTTTTTCTGAATTTCCATTAAAAGCTTCATGTATTTCGCCAACAAATTGCATTATTGGGTCTGAAGCTGCAGCTTCTTCATAGACTATATTGGAGTTATTAAAAGTGTTTGCATGGGTTGGCCCTTCGAAAGTATAAATATCTGAATTACTGCCGTTAGAAGTGTCTTTGTATGGTAATAACCCATCATTTGATAAAAAGTTTAATTTATTATGCGGTTTTCCATCTGTCTTTAAATTTTCTGAAATACTTACATCATGACATCCCATCCAAACATTTCTTCCTGTTGTCACGAAATCATAAATGAGATTGACATCATTTTGACTCCAGTTTTTTTCAGGATCGGTATGATGTGATAAGACATAAAACTGATCACAAGCGTTTATATCTGAAGGAGTTCCCTTTCGGAAGGCTCCAGAGGACTTTAATATTCCAGCAGGATTAAAAAACCCTGTCTCAATATCAGTATCTTTAGTTGAAGTAATATCGCCATTTTTAGGATATATTACAGTAGCAGGAAATGAGGTAATAATACCACTTACAGGTGCATTTACAATGGCATCTAAATTCCAATAAACGGTTAAGGCATCATTACCACCATTCGAGTTATTATCAATCCAATTTTGGATAATGGACTCTGCATCAGTCATATGTTCAGCTGAGATTAAAAATGGTCCAGCTTTTAAGTTTTTCGTTTGTTTTGAAGTTGCTGATTTAGTGAGTGTTCCAGAAATTACAATATCAATTTCTTCAAATGATTTAGAGTCTTTAATAATCCAATGGACAGGAATGCCTTCTCCGACAAGAGCGTGAACTAAACCATAGGGTTTTAGAGCGTTGTTTGAGGTTTGTGGGGTAATACCCATATCAATGATCGCAGCGCCTGCATTAAAATCAGTAGGAGTACTTTGAGCAGGAGATGAAAAACTAAATGTCAATAAAACAATGACTATTAGATTTTTAAGCGTTTGGTTAAGTAAAATTGTCTTCATATTACTAATTTTAACATTCTGCTTTTATAAGACTCACTTAAATTATAAAAAGTCTATGCAAAGCATTTTTTTAACTATATGTTTCGCTAAGCGATATTTTTGTAATTTGTTTATTGTTTGCCAATAACTGTTATGTTATGATTGCAAACGTTACGTAATTGAGGGAGGGAACACCACATGGGTGTTAAAGGATTATTAATTTGAAATAGGTTTGGGGTCATTCCTTAATAATTTTAAACAAAATAAAAAATATCACATATCCTTAGCAAATATAAATGCTAAAGGGCTAAAATAATCGTTCAGAAGATAAAAAACAACATTTAATCGATAAAATTTGCATTTAAACGACAATAAAAATAGGATATTGGTCTTTATTCGCCATGGAAAATCGTCCTGGAAATATCCAGTTGATGACAAAATTAGACCTTTAAAAAAGCGCGGTATATCTGACATAACTCTGATAGCTAATCAATTTTTAAAATTGAAAATTAAACCAGATTTAGTGGTTTCTAGTCCAGCGAAAAGAGCATTAGATACCTGTCGCATTTTAATGAAAATACTGGAGATTTCTAAAGATATTTTACAAATAAAGTCACAACTTTATGATTTTGAAGGAAGTAAAACGCTTAATTTCATCAAAAATTTAGACAATTCTAATCAAATAATTTTATTGTTCGGTCACAATGATGCGTTTACTAACTTAATTAATCACTTAGGAAGTCATAAAATTGACAATTTACCAACATCGGGACTCGTCGCTATTCATTTTGATGTAAACAGTTGGAGCGAAATATCTAATGGCTCAACAATCACTAAATTATTCCCAAAAGATTATAAATAGTTGACTTGTGTTTATGAGTGACCTATGAATGATTTAAATAAATTACATAGAATATGTCAATAATTAATCAAAAGACTTATTACTTTTATGCTTGAAATGTGAATCATTCATTTTGAAAGAAATTTTATGATATAATCGTATGTTAACTGTAAACAAATATGCGGCAATTGATATTGGGTCTAACGCAATTAGGCTTCTAATAACGACAATTGTTGAAGAATCAGGAAAACCAGCGCAGTTTAAAAAAACTTCACTTGTGCGTGTTCCAATCCGCTTGGGAGAAGACGTATTTACCAATGGATTTGTATCATCTTTTAATATTATTCGTTTGAGAGACACGATGAAAGCTTTCAAATTATTAATGAAGACACACGGTGTAAAAGTTTATAAAGCTTGTGCTACGTCTGCAATGCGTGAAGCAACTAACACAGAGGAAATTTTAAAAGAAATATTCGCATCATCAAATATTGATATTGAGGTCATTGACGGTCAATTAGAGGCTATACTCATTGCATCCACTAATCTTAAAGAATATATTCAGCCCAATAAAACGTATCTTTTTGTAGATGTTGGTGGAGGTAGTACTGAATTTTCAATTATTCATGATGAATTAACAGTTGCCTCTAAATCATTTAAAATAGGTACCATAAGACTATTGCGTGGATTTGTAGTTCGAGATACATGGCTAGAATTAGAGGAATGGATAAAAGAATACACTTTAAATTATGAAAAAGTACAAGTAATTGGATCTGGAGGAAATATTAATAAAATATTCAAAATTTCTCGTAAAGCGTTAGGCAAACCATTAACATATTTTCACCTAAGTTCCTACTATCATACTTTAAAATCATATACCTATGATGAGCGTATAAGCAAACTTGGGCTTAACCATGATAGAGCAGATGTTATTGTCCCTGCCTTACAAATTTATCTATCTTCCATGAAATGGAGCAAGGCGAAACATATTTATGTGCCAAAAATTGGACTTTCTGATGGAATTATAAAAAGCATGTTTTACAATAAAGTTAAAGGAAATTCTCTTTGATCAACCGTGAATTGTTTCTTGTTTCCCAAGATTTTTCATGATTTCACCCTCAAAATCTAATAAATTTTGCCATTTTTTGTCGACTTGATTTCTTTCCCCATATTGTCTAGCAAAACCAAGAAACATCGTATAATGATTAGCCTCACTTACCATAAGTTTTCTATAAAATTCAGATAGTTCTTTATCAGTTAATTCTTCAGAAAGTAATCTAAAACGCTCACAACTCCTCGCTTCAATTAATGCTGCGTATAGCAATCGATGAACTAATTGTGTTGTTCGACTACCTCCTTTTGGGAAAAAAGTCAATAATTGCTTAACATAGTCGTCTTTTCTGTCTCTTCCCAAAACCCATCCTCGTTTTAAAATAATATCATGGACCATTTTAAAATGACTAATTTCTTCTTTTACCAGAGCTACCATCGCTTGAACAAGGTTTGTATATTCAGGAAAACTTACAATTAATGAAATGGCTGTACTTGTAGCTTTTTGCTCACAAAAGGCATGGTCTGTTAATATTTCTTCGATATTCTTTTCTACAATATTAACCCAGCGTGGGTCTGTGGGTAATTTAAGGCCTAACATTTGTTGCTAATTTTGATAGTTTAAAATTCATTTTTTTTGTTAAACATCTAATTCGAAAAGCTTTTTAAGTAGCTCAATTTTTGGATTTTTCTCTTTAAGCTTATCATATTTTTCTTCTGGTGTATAAGCGAATAGCTTTTCTTTTTCTTCGTTAACTTTTATGTCTAATACAATATCATAATTATTGAGTTGTTTTCGAAGAAAACTAAGTAAATCATATTGTTGGCGTTCAACCTCTATTTTGTTTGTTGCATTTGGAAATTCTAAATGTATGGTTGTGTCTTTTAATGTTGGCACATCTATACGCAGTATGGATGCTAAATTAAATTTCCCATCTTTTTCTAATTTATTCGCAAAAGTTTCCCAACTTGCCCTCATTTCATCTTCTGTGAACTTTTCTTTTGGTAGCTCTTCCTCGCTATGAACGACGTCCATTTGCTTTATAAGATGTTCCTTTTTTTTCTTGATACTGCTAAGAGATAGCCCGGAGTTTCTGTGTTGATTTTTATTTAAACTAATTGATGGCAATCCTTTTTTTTGTAGCGCATCATTGTTGGGGTTATCGGGTAATTCTTTATCAATTTTAATTGGTAATTGATTATCATCGACAGTATGTGCTGCTTCGGGATGCTTAAGAGATACTTGCGCCTTTTGTTCAATTCTTGAGTTTTCTTTCAGAACATGCTTCGTTTCCTTAAAATAACTGGGGGGTATTATGTTAAAACTTTTTTTTTTTTCACTATCAAAATTGATAGAGGCTAATTGCATCAAACACAATTCTACATGTAGACGTTGATTTTTACTCGTTTTGTATTTTAAATCACAATCATTGGCGATTCTAATTGCATCAATTAAAAACTCTTGAGTGGTGTGTTTCGATTGCTCTAAGTATTTTATTTTAATTTGATCACCAACTTCAAGTAGTGTAATCGTGTCAGGGATTCTACAAACGAGTAAATCTCTGAAATGCGATGCTAGGCCAGTAATAAAGTGATGGCCATCGAATCCTTTAGACAGGGTGTGATTAAATTGCAAAAGCAATTGAGGAATGTTGTTTTCTAATATTAGTGTTGTACTATCGAAGTATGTTTCGTAATCTAATACATTCAGGTTTTCGGTAACAGCTTTACGTGTTAAGTTTTTCCCAGTAAAACTTACAACACGATCAAAAATTGATAAAGCATCGCGCATAGCACCATCTGCTTTTTGTGCAATGATATGTAAGGCGTCATCCTCGGCTATAACCCCTTGTTCATTTGCGATGAAATGCAAATATTTCTTTGCATCAAGAACGGTAATACGCTTAAAATCAAAAATCTGACAACGCGACAAAATGGTAGGAATTATTTTATGTTTTTCTGTAGTTGCAAGAATGAAAATGCAGTGTTTGGGAGGTTCTTCTAATGTTTTTAAAAACGCATTAAATGCCGACTGTGACAACATATGAACTTCATCGATAATATACACTTTGTACTTCCCAATTTGAGGAGGAATGCGAACTTGGTCTGTTAAACTTCGAATATCATCTACAGAGTTGTTTGATGCCGCATCAAGTTCGAAGATATTAAACGCAAAATCTTGATTATCTTGTAAATCATTATCACTATTAATCATTTTTGCTAAAATCCGAGCACAAGTTGTTTTGCCAACACCCCGAGGACCGGTAAATAATAAAGCTTGCGCCAAATGATTATTATTTATAGCGTTGAGTAATGTATTGGTAATTACCTCCTGGCCAACAACATCTTTAAATGATTTTGGTCTGTACTTACGTGCTGATACAACAAAAGGCTCCATAGGATATAACTCGTGTCAACAAAGTTAAAAATTCGAATGAATATTAAGAATTACTAAGAAGTATTTTACTTTGAGTTATTAACAATTTACGTACTTTAGCTGCCAAGTAAATTGCCTTATCGAACCAGGCTAGCCTGGTTAGGAAAGTCCGAACACCACAGTGTACTATAGTGGTTAATAGCCATCAGTCGTGAGACTAGGAATAGTGCAACAGAAAGAATGTACAGGTGAAGCTGTAGTGAAATCAGGTAAACTCTATAGGGTGCAATGTCATGTAAACCAGCGTTTGAGTGCGGCACGCACGATTGTTGGAGGGTAGGCAGCTAAAGTTTGTTGGCAACAATAAATGTAGATAAATGATAAGGGCTCTTTTGAGAACAGAATTCGGCTTACAAATTTACTTACAAAACAAAAGCTCTTTTTCAAGGGCTTTTGTGTTTTGTAAGACCTCGTATTTTGTTTACTCTTCCTTGTTTTTAAAAAAACTAAACATGTTACCTCCATAAATTCTTGAATATAAAAAATGATTGAGGTGTGATAAATTTGTGTGTTTTGAATGCTCCACAATCAATAATCCGTCTTGCTCCAATAAATTGTTTTTGAACACAATATTCGGGATTTTAGAAAAGGTATCTACATCAAAATCATAAGGAGGATCTGCAAAGATTACATCATATTTTTTTTTGGTATTCAACAAATAGTTGAAAACATCTCCACGAACTGTTATTAGCGGCATATTAAAATCATGTGCAGTAGTATTAATGAATTTGATGCAATGGTAATTTTTATCAACGCAAACAATGTTTTTTACACCACGAGAAGCAAATTCGTAGCTAATATTTCCTGTACCAGAAAATAGATCAAGAACTGATATGGATCCAAATAAAAAAAGATTATTGAGAATATTAAATAGAGATTCTTTGGCCATATCTGTTGTAGGACGTACCGGTAGCTTTTTTGGAGCAGTTATTCTTCTTCCTTTATAATCACCCGAAATTATGCGCATCAGAGATTATTTTGTAAAACAAAATTTTGAATAAAATTCTTTTTGTCTTCAGGTTTTAGCATAAATTTTGTTTCTTGATTGTAAATTGACACCTCTCGCACATAGGTATATGCCGCATTATAAAGGGCATCATTTTTATTTATTTTACCCATTAATGTCAACGGAAAAGTTTCGGGATCTAAGAGGAGTTGTTCTGCTGTAAATAAGATGTAATAGACAAAATCTTCTTCTGTTTTGTATTCAAAAGAATTGAACAGTATTAACTCTTTGTTCTTTAAAATTACGATTTCAAAGTGATTACTTCTGATATTAACGTACATACTGGCGTTCGCACCACCGTCATGTATTTCAAATAACGTATTTATTAAAAGTGTCGAATAATGATTGTATTCAAAGGTTCCATAAGTATCAAAAATAAAATTATTTATGTTCACATAAGGAACATAGACATTGATAATCTCATTCTGTGAAAGTTCATCAAACGTTATGAAATCATTATTTAAAATCTTTGAATTAAATTTTAAGTAGTCAGAGAGATTGTTTTTGTTAAAAAGAGATTTTGGTACAAGGGTGGCTAACGCGTTATCGTGAATTACGGTAACATCTTTAAAATCTTGTTGAAATAACTTATTGCTACTCAAATGTTCTTTTAATTGTTTTAACACCTCAATTGGAGGCACTATTTTGTTAAAAGCTATGTATGAATGATGTAATATTCTTTTTGATGGTTTGTTTAGGACACAAAAAGAAAGTCCACTCAAGCTAACTTGAATGGACAATTTATTTTGCAATGTGCTGTCAGTATTATTGTTCGTTTGAAAAATTCTTTGGCCAGTTTCCATTTGTATTGACTTCTTCCATTGATCCAACGATCAAAGCGTTTCCATTTACTCCATCTACCGAGATGACTTGGTTTTCTTTAGCAATCAAATTGGCATCTTCACCATAGAGAATTAAAGATTTTAAACCTTTTGCTTCAAATACCGGAATATTCAAACCATTTTGTTCGATCGTACCTGCTTGTAATTCGAATGTTGCTCCTTCTTTCCCTACCGGAATATTCATCATTGTTTGATACCGTAAATCAGCACCAAACAACGAATCTTTTACAGACATCGTTCCGAGCGTATCAATGATGTAGGTTGATTTAAATGTTTCTACTCCTCCATATCTTTTAGTTAATTCTTTGTCAAGAACAGTGGTATCTCTTCTCTGGGTTATTGTGAATTCTGCAGAATCTATAAATACAACTAAACTGTCCCAATTATTGGCAAACTTTCCAGTGACTGCTCTGTGCGCGAGCTGTGAATCTCGAATATCTTTTAAATTTTCAATAACTACCAAATAGCGATCATTTTTAAGTTTATTAAATTTTATTTCACCATAAACAGACATGAACGTAAGGTATCCTAAGGCTATAATAATTACCCAAAGGGTAAGTAAAATAAGCGACTTGAATTTTTTTGGAATAAACTGATCAATTAGCCACACAATTCCTACGGTTAGTGCGATAACAACAATGGCTGCTATAATTAGTGTTAACATAGTGTTTTAATTAAAATTACTTAAGTGTCTAACGCAAATCTACAATTTTTTTTTATTCGCGAAAATGATTGTTAGTAAAAATCATTTTTATCTTTGATAAAACATTATACCGAAGTAAAAAAATTATGACTTCATCTGAATTTTATTTGTTAGCCAAGGAAAAGTTTCCTTTTGAACCAACCTTGAAACAAGATATTGTTCTTGAACAATTGTCAGCATTTATTTTTAATAATTCATCTCAGGTGCTATATGTTTTGAAAGGTTATGCTGGTACAGGAAAAACAACAATCGTTGGAGCAATTGTAAATAATCTTTGGAAAGCAAAAAAAAGTGCCGTTCTACTTGCACCTACTGGTAGAGCTGCCAAAGTAATGTCGACGTATTCGAGCAATGAAGCGTTCACAATTCATAAAAAAATTTACATGCCCAAACAAAACAAAAATGGGAATGTTGATTTTGTCATGCAGTTAAATAAGCATAAAAAAACTATTTTTATTGTTGATGAGGCTTCTATGATTTCCGATCTTCCAAGTCAATCAAAACTGTTTGGAAGTGGGTCCTTACTTGATGATTTAATTCAATATGTTTATTCGGGACATCAATGTAAGCTTCTTCTCATTGGTGATACAGCACAATTACCTCCAGTTAAGTTAGACCTCAGTCCTGCATTGGACGAAAGGCAGTTAGCTCTAAATTACAATAAAGAGGTGTCAAAAATGGAACTTGATGAGGTGATGCGTCAAGGTCATGACTCTGGTATTCTCATGAATGCTACCTTGCTTCGGGAAAGCCTTTCAGGTACATTTTATGACAATTTTAAATTTGATATTTCCGGCTATAATGACATCATAAGGCTTATTGATGGCCATGATATCATGGATGCAATTAATGAAGCTTACAGTTCCTTAGGTAATGAAGATACCGCCATCATAGTTCGATCCAATAAACGGGCTAATTTATATAATCAACAAATAAGATCAAGGATTCTTTTTAACGAACACGAATTGACTGCAGGAGACTATTTAATGGTTGTTAAAAATAATTATTTTTGGATAAAACCGAGTAGTGAAGCAGGTTTCATTGCAAATGGAGATATCATTGAAATTTTAGAAATTTTTAATTTAAAGGAGCTGTACGGTTTTAGATTTGCAGAGGTGAAGATAAGAATGGTTGATTATCCAAAAATGAAGCCTTTTGAAACTGTTTTAATTCTTGATAGTATTTCGGTTGAAGCACCTTCTCTCTCTTATGAAGATTCTAATAAATTGTACCAAGAAATATTAAAAGATTATGCAGATGAAACATCTGGATACAGAAAGTTTTTAAAAGTAAAAAAGAATACATATCTTAATGCACTTCAGGTAAAATTCTCCTACGCCATGACATGCCACAAGTCACAAGGTGGACAATGGAATACCGTTTTTGTTGAACAACCCTATTTGCCCAATGGGATAGACAGAGATTATCTGCGTTGGTTGTATACTGCCGTGACAAGAGCTAGAGAAAAATTATATCTAATTGGATTTAATGATAGTTTTTTTGAGTAATCTTTAGCTTGATGATTTTCGGAAATAATTCTAAAATAGAATAACGAAATCTTTTAAAAACTGTATTTTTGATTCTTATAGAATTAAGCAATCTTGCTATCTAAATATTGATTATGAAGATAATCTCAATGATTCCTGCACGTTATAGTGCCTCTCGTTTTCCAGGTAAATTGATGCAGGACCTTGGGGGAAAAACGGTAATTCTCAGAACCTATGAGGCAACTGTCGCTACACATTTATTTGATGAGGTGTACGTCGTTACAGATAGCGACATCATATATCAAGAGATTATAGCAAATGGAGGCAAGGCTATTATGAGTGTTGCGGAGCATGAATCTGGAAGCGACAGAATTGCAGAAGCTATTGAAAATATTCAATGTGATATTGTCGTAAATGTCCAAGGGGATGAGCCATTTACTGAGCGCTCTAGTTTAGAGAAATTGCTAAGTGTATTTCATGATGATGTTCAAAAATCGATAGATTTGGCATCTCTGATGGTAGAAATAAAGGATGTTGACGATATTAATAACCCAAATACTGTCAAGGTTATCGTTAACCAAAATAATTTTGCACTCTATTTTTCGAGAAGCCCCATACCATTTCCAAGGGAGGAGAATGTTGGGACGAAATATTTTAAACACAAGGGCGTTTACGCATTCAGGAAGCAAGCTTTGATGGATTTTCAGAAGCTACCAATGTGTTCTTTGGAAACAACAGAAAAAATAGAATGTATACGATATTTAGAATACGGAAAAAATATTAAAATGGTGGAAACATCTGTTGAAGGTGTTGAGATTGATACGCCAGCTGACTTGAAAAGAGCGCGTAGTATATGGAAATAAATTACGATAATGTTAAAGTGATTGGCTTCGATGCTGATGATACACTTTGGATCAATGAAACTTATTTTAGGGAAGCCGAGAAAGATTTTTCAAAATTGTTGAGTCGTTACGAAACAGTCAATAAAATAGATCAAGAATTATATAAAAAAGAAATAAAAAATCTTGAAATTTACGGTTATGGTGTTAAAGGCTTCGTGTTATCGATGATCGAGATGGCAGTTGAAATTTCAAATCATAATGTTTCTAATAAAACCATTGAAGCCATACTAAATATCGGTAAAGACATGATTAACAAACCAGTTATTCTTTTAAAAGGTGTTGAAAATGTACTAAATATTCTTTCAAAAGAATATCGATTGATTTTAGTAACAAAAGGTGATTTACTTGATCAAGAACGAAAACTGAATAAATCTGGGCTAATAGACTATTTTCATCACATAGAAGTAGTCAGTGATAAAAAAGAAGAGAATTACTTAAAATTGCTAACGCATTTAGACATTATTCCTTCAGAGTTTTTAATGGTTGGAAACTCCTTGAAATCTGATGTCTTACCATTAATAAATATTGGTGCTCATAGTATGCATGTGCCATTTCATACGACTTGGATTCATGAAGATGTGTCTGATATAGAGCAAACAACTAACAACTATTTAACTGTAAAAAATCTGTCAGATATTTTAAAAGTTTTAAATTAATTAAAGTATGAATTGTATAATTCAAATAAGATATTTTTCTAAATGAAGTACAAAAACTTTCCGATGGTGCCAAGGGTGATTTTTGGTCGTGGTAGTTTCAATCAGATGAATGAAATTATCGCCCCAAAGCGTTTATTGAATCAGGCACCATTTATTTTTATTATTGATGATTTTTTTATTGGTTCACAAAAGATTATCTCAAACATTAACCTTTACGGTAGCGATGAAATAATTTATGTATCAGCACAGGAGGAGCCAAAAACCACACAAATAGACGAATTAGTTAAGTATATAAAGACGTCGGTTAGTGAGCAGCCTGCTGGAATCATTGGAATAGGTGGTGGTACAGTCATTGATATTTCAAAAGCGGTAGCAATTATGTTAACAAATAATGGCAAGACCTGTGATTATCAAGGTTGGGATCTGGTAAATAATCCTGCGATTTATCATGTTGGAATTCCAACGATTTCAGGTACAGGAGCTGAAGTTTCGAGAACGACTGTTCTTACTGGACCTGAACGGAAATTAGGCATTAATAGTGACTTTACTCCGTTTGACCAAGTAATACTTGATCCTGAGCTAACAAGTAGTGTCCCAAAAAATCAATGGTTTTTTACAGGAATGGATTGTTTCATTCATTCTATTGAATCTTTAAACGGCACCTATTTGAACGCGTTTAGTCAGAGTTATGGGGAAAAAGCACTTGATTTGTGTAAACAAGTTTTTAATGAAGATTATTTAACTGAACAAGAATCACAAGACAAGCTCATGATGGCTTCTTGGCATGGTGGAATGAGTATCGCATACTCTCAAGTTGGAATTGCTCATGCTCTTAGTTATGGCTTATCTTATGTATTAGGAACAAAGCATGGCATTGGGAATTGTATTGTTTTTGATCATTTGGAAGATTATTATCCCGAAGGAGTGACATTATTTAAAGAAATGAAGGAGAAACATGGCATTATTCTTCCAAAAGGAGTTTGTTCAAGCTTAAAAGATGTTGAATTTGATACCATGATTAGAGTGGCAATGAGTTTAGAACCACTATGGGAAAATGCAATTGGAAAACAATGGAAATCATTAATTACACCGCAACTACTTCGTGGTTTATATGAAAAAATGTAACTATGAGATGGTTGTCAAAATTTATTTATTACAAAATTCTTGGTTGGAAAGTAAAAGGTTTCTCAGACTTTGAAAGTGTGAAAAAAGCTGTAATTATAGCGGTGCCTCATACCAGTTGGCACGACTTTCCTCTTGGGATACTTTTACGTTCGGTAATTGGAATTGAAACAAACTATGTTGGCAAGAAGGATCTATTTAAATTTCCTTTCGGTTGGTTTTTTAGATGGTCTGGTGGTGCGCCTGTCGAGAGAAAAAATAATGAGAACCAAGTTGAGGCTATTGCGAGATTATTTAAAGAGAAAGATGTCTTTAGAATGGCGTTGGCTCCTGAGGGTACAAGAAAAAAAGTAAAAGAGTGGCGAACAGGATTTTATTATATCGCAAAGGCAGCTAAAGTGCCTATCATTATGTTCACTTTAGATTTTGAAAATAAAGAAAATAAATTTTCAGAACCATTTTACCCGACTGAGGACAAAAATGCAGATTTTGATTTTATGCATAAATATTTTGAGGGTATTAAAGGAAAAGTAGCGCATCGTTCTTGATACACGATATGACTCACGAAAAAAAGTGATCAAATTACAGGAAGTTGTTTAAATAACAATTCATGTGAATTATTGATGTTACATAAGAACGAGACCTACACGAAAATGCATTTAGGGCTTTCACCAACTTTGTTAAGGATGTTTTCGATGAAATGTCATTTAATTTATATGAACAGATTGCATAATTAAAATAATGGTATGAGATTTGTATAATACTTAGTGGTTAGTTACAATTTAAATGAAACATAAATTAAATACGACTTACTCGTGTCACTAAAAAGAAACATTTGCTATTAATTAAGGACGAACCATTTAAAGCTGCCGTATATTTAAATTATGGCAGCTTTTTTTATGAAAATTTTTATTGCCCTTTGTTGTTAATTGGCGGTGGACCTTGTGGAATCATGGCCTCATAAGATTCTTCTCCTTTTCTTTGTATAAATTCAGCTTTGACTTTCTCCACCAGACTCGGGCTTTCAAAAAGATCTACCATGGTCATCGCCATAGCTTTAGAAGCATATATTAATCCTTTGTGTCCAATGCTCATACCTCCGCAGGCTACTACTGCCCATGAATGCCAAGGTGTTCCAGCTGGAGCAGTCGTAACTCCGAGATTTATATTAGCAACATTCCAACTCACATCTCCCACATCTGTTGAACCTCCTCCTGGGTGCTCTAGAGTTATTTTTAAGGGATTGATATTACTATCCATCCCAATTTGCGGTTTGCCGGTTGCTTTTTGTATACCTTTTCCAAAATTAATTTCTTCCTGAGAATATTCCATGGGACCTAATAACTCTAAATTTGATTGCATTATTTTTCCTCCTTCGCGATTTACTAATACTTCATAGATGCCTGATATTAATGATACTTTGTAGTCAACATTTGCAAGTATAGCTGCTCCTTGAGCCATTTTTTTTGCTTGCTCGTAGACCGGAACCATTCCTGCCCTTTTTGTGTCACGAACACGCATCCATAGTCTTGAATAATCTGGGACTACATTGACAACTTGACCCCCATCTTGTATGTGGTAATGCATTCGAACCGTTGGTTTAACGTGCTCTCTATAGTAATTGATACCTGTGGTATATAATTCGAGGGCATCTGAAGCGCTTCTGCCATTCCATGGATCTAAAGATGCATGAGCGGCCTGACCAAAAAATTCAATTTTAAAATCGATAAGAGCCAATGAGCTTTGAACATCTGCCTCAGTACTAGCAGATGGATGCCAACTAATATTCACATCAACATCATCCCAAAGACCAGCCCTAACCATCCATATTTTACCGAAATATTTTTCTTCACTTGGGGTTCCAAAGAATTTAATAGTTCCTTGGATTTGACCACTTTCTATAAGTTCTTTGATACCAATGGCCGCGCCTAAACTGCCGGCTCCAAACATATTATGGCCACAACCATGACCAGCTGCTCCCTTCATTAAGGGGTTTTTTATAGGTTCCGTTTTTTGAGATAAACCTGGTAGCGCATCAAATTCACCTAAAACGCTAATAACAGGTTTTCCTGAGCCGTAACTAGCCACAAAAGCAGTAGGCATACCAGCAACACCACGCTCAACAGTAAAGCCTTGATTCTCAGCATAATCTGCTAATATTTTTGACGACTTATGTTCTTCAAAGGCTGTTTCAGCTAGTGACCAGATGTCATCACTGATTTTTATTAAATTAGACTGATGTTTTTCGATAGTGGCGATGACAAGTGATTTGCTTTTTGTTAATGTTTGCTGACCAAATGTAACACTCGACGCGATACAAAATATAAACAAAAAATTTTTGTTGACATTCATGTTATTTTAGTTTAAGATTAATAGTTTTTTTTTGTTTTTACTCAAAAAGTCCCAAATTATGGGACTTTTTACGTTATAGGGGTATCATTATTTTTAACAATCTTGGTGATGTAAATCATAAAATCGCTCTTTCGACACATAATTTCACAAGGTCATTCGAATATAATTTATACGGTAGTTATACCTCTGAAATCGGTCTACCTTTTAATCTTTTTTCAATTTTCTGCTTAATTGCAGTTAAACGTTTCATTAAATCCATAGTAGCAGGATCTTTATTGATTTTATACTCTTCGTTAAGTCCTAATATTAATTCTTTCGCTTCTCTAGAGAATTTTACACGATCACTTGTAGACAAACTACTTTTTTTTCGACTTTCAAATTCTAATGCTCTTTCTGTTAAATTCATACATTCATTTTAATTAGTCCTAAGAATACATATGTTATGAATTTTTAGGAGTTCTGGGAAATACATTCACCAGTATTTATACAATTGGTCTTAGTAGACTCATTCCTTAAATGTAGAAATTTTTTTTAATATTCCTAATTAACGATTGTCAACTTTTTAAATTATATTAAAATTTATGAATAAATTAAGAAGAAAATTGAGTTTTCTTGAACAGAAGCAGGTTATTAATAGTGAAATAATCTTTTTAAAATTAACTTAATAATTGTCAAATAGCCAGATTGAATAGAAATTTAATTTTTGTTCAAAGCTGTTTTATATGTATCGAGACATCGTTCTCGAGCAAATTTATGTTCAACTATCGGAACAGGGTAGGTAAGCTCTTGATGATCTGGCACCCATTTTCTTATATATGCTAGACTTTTATCAAATTTTTGAATTTGGGTTGTTGGATTAAAAATTCTAAAATAAGGTGATGCATCAACTCCACATCCAGCGACCCACTGCCAATTGCCGATATTACTTGACATTTCGTAATCATGTAATTTTTCTGCAAAATAGGCCTCACCAAGACGCCAATCTATAAGTAAGTGTTTGCACAGAAAACTACCTACAAGCATGCGCACACGATTATGCATAAAACCAGTTTGATTTAATTCTCTCATACCTGCATCTACTAGTGGGTATCCCGTTTTACCTTCGCACCACGCTTCAAATTCTCTTTTGTTGTTTCTCCACTTAACATTTTCATACTGTGGTTTAAAACTTTTGGTCACTGTTTGAGGAAAATGCCATAATATTTGCATGAAAAACTCACGCCATATTAATTCTTTTAAAAATGTTGTATTATCATTTTTTAACGCTTTAGAAGCCATAAATCTGACGCTTAACGTTCCAAATCTTAGGTGGGGACCTATTTTTGATGTACCATTTACACTTGGGAAATTTCTTGTTGCTTCATAATTATCAATGATTTTATTAGAGATATTGTAGGGCGTGATTTTCTGAGGAGATGTTTCAAAACTCATGTCCTTTAAAGCTACCATATTTTCAGGTAGTGGGCTTAGTAGATGTTTTAATAAATCCTGGGAACGAAAAAACTTTATGGGATTATTTTCTAAAGCAGTCATCCACTTTTTCGAATAGGGTGTATATACTTTATAGGGTAGGCCGTCATCTTTTACAATTTCGTTAGTTTCAAAAATAACTTGGTCTTTGTAGCTTGTAAAACCAATATTATTTTTTTCTAAAAGGCGTTTAATAGATAAATCTCGATTAATGGCATAGGGTTCATAGTCATGATTGGAAAACACAGTTTCAATATTGTATTCATGAGACAGCTTATTAAAAATAGCCGTGGGTTTTCCATAATAAGTTCTTATAGTACTACCATACTCATTTTGTAACAAGGTATTCATGTTGCGAATAGTATCGTGAATAAAGGTTACTCGGGGATCGTCTTTCTTTAAGCTATCAATAATTTCTTTATCAAAAATAAAAATAGCAACTACTGGATGTTTTCCATTGAGTGCGTGAAACAGACCGACGTTATCTTCTAATCGTAAGTCACGTCTAAACCAAAATATATTTATCGTTTTGTTCATCAATTAATATTTTCCAAATAATTCCTCTAATTTTTTTGTTCTGTAATTGAAAATCTCTTTTAATTTAGGTTGAACAATGTATGGGTGTAATAATTGTCCAAGTATACCAAATGGAACCATGTAGTCAATGATGTCTTCCATTTCTACACCTCCTTCAATTTCTTTAATAAAATGCTTATGATGCCACAATTTGTAAGGACCAAATCGCTGCTCATCTACAAAATAACAGTGATCTTTAACATGCGTTATTTCTGTCACCCATTTCGTTTTAATGCCCATTATAGGAGTTACAATATATTGTATTATTTGACCCGAATACATTGATTTCTCAGCACCTTTAAGAATATCGAAGGACATATAATTTGGCGTTATTGTTTTTAAATTTTTAGGATCTGATAAAAAGTCCCACGCCTGTTTTTTTGAAATTGGTAGGTTTTGTTTTGTATGTAAAGTGTATATTTTCATTTAATTATAAATTACGATATATAGATTTAAGGAGGAAGCTATAAAAAGCCAAAGTATATAGGGACTCAACAAATACTTCGTGTATTTTAATTGTTGATTTTTAAACTTATAAAAATAAAAAACCATCACTACTGTTAATAATGATATGATGATTAGACCAGTAACTGTCTTTTGTAAATTAAAAAACACATAATTCCAACTAATATTTAGAATGCATTGAACTGTATAAATTGCCCAAAAGTTAACTGAATCTATGATTCGTATAAGGGATGCTAGATAAAATGAAAAACATAACATGATAGTGATCCAGGCAATACCAAAAACCCAACCAGGAGGTGTCCAGGGTGCTTGGTTTAATAGCAAATACCATGCTGAGGATGGACCTTCATTCATTAATATGCTTCCAAAGTAGAGACCGGCAAAATTAGTAATCAAGAATAAGGCGACGTAGCCAAAATGTTTCATTTAATCTTGTTTGAGAACCTCTATTTGATCAAGTATCCTTTGTGCTTCTGCATATTTTAAGTCACTTTTTGCTCTGTCAATGGAAGATAATTTATGCCACTCACTCATGAGCTTTTCATACTCTCTTTCAAGTTTGTTGAGTTTTGAAGTTGTTTTAAATATTCCAAACATTACGATAGGTATTTTGTTATTTTTTTACTTAAAGGACTGGTGTTCGAATAAAAATAATTAATTATGTTACCCTCGGGATTAATTAAGTACTTCTGAAAGTTCCATCTAACTGTTGAATTTTTGTAACCATTCAATTTTTTATTGGTGAGCCAAGCATACAAGGGATGCTGATTTTTTCCGGAAACCATTATTTTCTCTGTTATTAGAAAACTAACACCGTAATTAACTTGACAAAACTCTTGTATCTCAAATGCATCACCCGGCTCTTGTCTTCCAAATTGATTACAAGGAACTCCAATGATAACGAGTGAGTCCTTGTATTGTTCATGAAGACGTTGTAATTGTTTGTATTGTGATGTAAATCCACATTTGGAAGCAACATTTACAACTAACAAATATTTGCCTTTAAAATCAATTAGTGCAATGGGATTACCTTGTAAACTATTAATATTAAGGTCATAAATAATTTCTGACGTTTCAACAAGATGGTTTGTAGTAAATGGTTTCTTAAACATGGTGGTTAAAATCATCATTTATATTTTAAAATTAACGATACCGCAATCCATTTCCAAAATTTGCCCTGACATCGAAGCGGTTTTGTGGGATAATAAAAATAGTGCCATTTCAGCAACTTCATCAGGACTAAGAAATTTTTTCAGCGGGTGCCTTTCGGTTATATTCTCAATCATTCTTTCATTTCGTAATAATTTTGCAGCAAGTTCTGTATCAGTCACTGTTGGAGCTATAGCATTAATTCTAATTTTTGGTGCAAATTCAGCACCTAAAGATTTAACAAGACCCTCTACGCCAGCTTTTGCAGTCGCTATGCTTGCATGGAATGGCATACCTAATTTCACAGCAACCGTGCTAAACAGCACGATAGATGGATGCTGGCTATCTTTCATAACTCTAGCGTATTTTTGTATCGCTTTGACTGCTCCAATAACATTGATTTCAAAATCATTCTTAAAATCCTCTATTTTTAGTCGCGATATTGGCTTTAGATTAATACTACCTGGACAGTAAACTAAGCCATCCACTTCAGAAATATCAGGAAGTTCCCCGCTTAAAACGTCTACACTGTAATGCGTTAAGTTTTCGTGTTCAATATTTGACACCGATCGACTTATGCTAATGACTTTATGTGATGGTGTCAAAAGTTTTACGATAGACAAGCCTATACCTTTACTACCGCCAATAACAACAATGGTTTTCATTAGTAAGCTTCGTTTAATGGTCTTCCTTTGAGACGTTTTTCAATTTTTTGTTTTATGACAGTAAGCCGTTTCATAATGTCCATGATTTTGGCATCTTTTTTTTCTTTGTATATCTCATTCAGGCCGAGGATAAGAGCTTTTGCTTCTCTTGATATTTTCACACGGTCACTTGTTGTTAAACTGCGTCTTTTTTGCTTTTCGAATTCCAACGCTTTATTAATTAAATCCATTTTTAATTATTTATATAGTTATGTAATTCTGTTATTTTTCCTTGATCCTTAAATTGTCCTCCGTAGTAACAGGTTACTGTCGCCGAGGTATCATCCTTGATCCCTCGTGATGAAACACACAAGTGCTTGGCATCAATAATAACAGCAATGTCTTCAGTGTTTAAAATCTTTTTTAGCTCATTTGCTATTTGATTTGTCAAACGCTCTTGTACTTGGGGACGTTTGGCAAAATATTGAACAATTCTGTTTAGTTTAGAGAGTCCAATGACTTTTCCGGATGATATGTAAGCGATGTGTGCACGCCCGATAATCGGTACGAAATGATGCTCACAATTAGAATAAAATGTGATATTTTTTTCTACGAGCATTTGATTGTATTGGTATTTATTTTCAAACAACGCAACTTTTGGTTTGTTTTGAGGGTTTAAACCTGAGAAAATTTCATCTATGTACATTTTCGCGACACGCTGAGGTGTTCCTTTGAGTGAATCATCTGTTAAATCAAGGCCCATTACATCCATGATTTCTTCAAACAAAATGGCAATTCTCTTTTTCTTATCAATATCACTCATTTTGAAAGCATCTGGCTTCATTGGAGTGTCTATACCCGTGTAAAGATGGTCGTCGCCAATATCAGTGGCTGTAAAGCCATTTAAATAATTTTTGTTTCTTTTTAAATTTAGTGTTTTTGTACTCATATCTTGTCTTTTTTATGTGCTGTCCTGGATAAATTAAATCCTGTGTCAAAGCACGTTAACGGTCTATTTAATTTAATTGTTTAATTCAGAATTGAAACTTATATTGATTATCATATTCTATTTTGAAATCTAATAATTTTTTGAAAAATTTTTTGTTTTCTCTCAAGGTCATATTATCCTTTAAATGAATAAACTTTCCCTGAGCATGTATGCTTGCACCATTAGTTTTAAAAAACGATAACTGATAGAATGGAATAACCCAATTAAAAGTTTGTAAACCTTTATTGATGTAAATAATTATTCCTTTTGGTCTTATTTCAATATTTGCGTAATTCAAATCAGAAGTACGATTTAGTAGACTGTTTAAATTGTAACTTGTCTTGTCAATGATCATTCGTTTAGATCCAACACCTCTTAATTTCAAGGACTTAAAAAAACTGTAAGGACCTCCAATAAGCTTAGCTATCGTCTTTTCGTGTTCTTCGTTGTGATATGTGGTATTCAGGAGCATAACATCGATTTTAACCGAAGTTACAAAACGTTTAACTTAATACAATTAACGTTAAACAAAAATTAACATTTTACAAGAGTTAAATTGGCTTTACTAGATTTTTAATCATTCCTTTAAAAATAAATCCGTGAAAGGGCAAAACACTGTACCAATAGAGTCTGCCTGCTAAACCTCGAGGCCTAAATGTGGCAGTCTGTTTCAGGATGTTATTTTCTATTTTAAATTCTAACCAAGCTTCACCTGGTAGGCGCATTTCAGCGTAAAGTAAGAGTTTTCTTTTTGATTTGTCAGCATAAATAACTCGCCAAAAATCTAATGCATCACCAACACTGAGTTCTACGGGGTTTGTTCTCCCACGCCTCAAACCAATACCACCAATAAATTTATCGATACCGCCTCTAATTTTCCATAAGACCGTACCATAATACCAACCTGTTTTACCACCAATTGACCAAATTTTATTCATGGTTAATTCAATATTTGGAACAGGTCGTTCTTTATAATCTTTAAAACATCCATATTTTGGAATATTGATGTAGTGGTGAAAATTAGTGTTGAGTCTTCCACTGCTAATTAAAGAATCTTTCCAACTTGAAATAATGGCGTTTTGTTCTATTTTTTTAAAAGCTAATTTGACAGCTGTTTTATAGGTCATAGGTTGAACGGAAAGTAAGGTATTGATATTACTGGGTTTGCCTATGATAGGCACACCCATACTTTCAACTAGTTTTGAGGCTAATTTATAGGATGTAGATGTTACAAAATATAACCAATACGACGATAATTTTGGTGTCATTATGGGGACTGTAGAAATATGTCGTTTTAAACCCCTTACCTCTGCAAATTCTAATAGCATTTGTTTGTATGTAAGAATTTCTGGTCCAAAAATATCATACGATTTATTGTAAACATCCCTATGACCAACACTTTTATGTAAAAACGATAATACATCTCTTATTCCAATTGGTTGAGTTTTTGTATTAAGCCATTTTGGAGCTATCATAAAGGGTAATTTTTCTACCAAGTCACGGATAATTTCAAAAGAAGAACTCCCAGAACCTACAATGATACCCGCTTTAAATATGGTTAAGTTATAGGTTGATGATGGTAATAAATCTTCTACATTTTTTCGTGACTGAAGGTGTTTTGATAAATTAGCTTCATTTGTAATGCCACTCAAATAAATAACTTGCTGCACAGTAGTTTGTTCAAGTTTTTTTTTAAAATTAACGGCACAAACTTTTTCTAGATTTTGAAAATTGTCCGAAGCATTTGACATTGAATGGATTAAATAAAATGCAACGTCAATATCTCTAGGTATTTCAGCTAAGGTGTTTGGTTTTAAAAAATCAACTTCTATAAAGTCAATTAAATCATCTTGTAGATAGGTGTTGTCAATACGAAATTTGTCGCGGACTGTGCACACTACATGATGTCCGTCCTGCAACAATAATGGAATTAATCGCTTTCCAATATAACCAGTAGCCCCGGTAACTAAAATTTTCATGTGTCATTTATCATTGACGTTAGTTTTCGGTCTTTGGTAACTGAAACGTGTCTTTAATTTTGGGATTGCATACCCATCTAAGCCGTTTATAGCAGCTATGTTACCTTTTGATAAATTTATAAATCCATCATTTTCGATCAACTCATCCTTAACGTATAAGTCGTTAATTTTACCGATTACCAAAATCGTGTTGTTTGCCTCAATATGATACTCTTCTATGAATTCCATAGACAACTGCAATGGTGAATTTACAACAAAAGGAGCAGAATGTTGGGATTTATATTCAGGTTCTAAATCAGTAACATCAAACTCAGAGATTTCTTGCTTGTATTTTGCTGACGTATGATGTGCGTCTGCTAAAATAGTTTCGTGGACATGATTGATTGTGAAAAATTTAGTCTCTTTTATATTGCTGTAGGTATTTCTAATAACAGATGTCGGTCTAGTGAAAAAACCCAAGAGTGCTGGGTTTGAACCAATATGAATTATGGAACTAAAAATTGCTAGATTATTAATACCTTTTTTGGATACAGAACCGATGAGATTGGCAGATTTATAACCGGAACAACTATTAATTAGGTTGATTCGATTCACGTAGTCCATATCGTTGAAGTCACTTTCAGAGTAATGAACCATTACAGTGATTTGTAGTTATTAATCAAAACTCGGTCCGCTTTCAAATCAAACATTAAATTATATAAACCGAAAAATGTTCGATTCATGTATATGAAGTGTTTCGAGCCCCTGTTACCATTCATTTTTTTAATCATATTGTTTTTGGTAAACTTTTCTCCGAACACTTTTATCTTTTCAAAAAATTGGCCATCAGAAAAATCGAAAACCTCACTTTGAAAAGGAGTGGTGAAAAGACATAACATTTCATAAAATAATACTGAGAAAAATTCTTTTTCCTCAGGTGTGTCGTCAGATCGAATGATTTCAAGATCAATCATTTTTTGATTAAAAATGGCAGGGGTATTTAAATTTTTTTCCTCTGCTAAATCAAAATAGGGAGTGTAGAAATCATCTGGTATCTGTTTCATGCAACCAAAATCAAGCGCAATTAATTCTGTATTTGCAGAGACTAAAAAGTTTCCAGGATGAGGATCTGCATGTACTTTCTTTAGTATGTGAATTTGATACATGTAAAAATCCCATAGGGCTTGACCAATAATATTAGCATTTTGCCTGCTTTTACTTTTAGCAGTATACTCAGAAAGATGAATACCTTGCATCCAATCCATGGTAATGATACGCTCAGAGGAATACTTCTCATAGTAATTTGGAAACTGTAAGTTTGGTATGTGACGACATCGCATTGCAACTTCACGACTTTGTGAAAGCTCAAGTAAATAATTTGTTTCTTCTACTAGTTTACCTTCAACTTCCTGAAAGTAATGGTCAGACTCTTTTCCTTTTAAATTGAACATTTTCACCGCGATTGGTTTTATCATTGATAAATCGGAAGAAATACTTTCAGCAACTCCTGGATATTGAATTTTCACAGCAAGCTTTTTCCCATCTTTAAATGCTTTGTGTACTTGACCTATACTGGCAGCATTTACAGAAGTTGCTTCGAAAGTATCGAATAAATCATTTGGGTGTTTTTTAAAATACTTTTTAAAAGTTTTTAGAACTAGTGCAGGTGATAGAGGAGGGACTGAAAATTGAGAGAGTGAAAACTTCTCAACGTATGCTTCAGGGAGTATGGTTTTGTCCATACTTAACATCTGTGCAACTTTTAAAGCACTACCTTTCATTTTCTTTAGACCATCATAAATATCTTCTGCATTATTTTCATGTAAACGTTCTCTAGCAATAACTTCTGAATTTATGAGTTTATCACTGTAATATTTAACGTAATTGACGCCAACTTTTGCACCTGTTTGCATGAGCTTGGAGGCTCGTTGAATTTTTGATGTTGGAATTTTGTCTATGGTATTCATTTAGCTCATTTGCATTTTTTCTTTGTACAAAAATTTACCAAAATCTAAAATACCCTTTAAGGGTTTTACGTCTATCAAATCAAAACTTGCATTCACAGCTTTTTCGATAAAAATATCTGTTTTTTCAAATGAAGCAGACGAATCTTCTAGCCAAAATTTCATGGTAAAAAGTAACTGCAACCAAGCCGATTCTTGCAAACTCTTATTTTGAATTTTTTCAAAATTAACTTGACTTAAATCAATAAGTGCAATGTCGAGATGTTGTATAAATAGAACAAATCGTTTTTTTAGTTTCACGAGCGTTTTTAACTTTTTGAAGTCATTATTTTTGTGTTTTAACGCATAAACTACATAACTTCTGTTAAGTGTTAATATTTCGAAAAAGGTGTAATAAAAACTAAGCAGCTTGTTCCTAGTATCGTATGTTTTATACTCTGTACTTTTTTCTAAAACATCGAAAGCATTATCAAAAAATGCTTTGAAAATCGATTGTTCAAGGCTATCGAAATTTACAAAATGCTCGTAGAATTCGATTTCCTTTATTTTATTTTCTTTGGCGAATGCATATACAGAGGACGGTTGTGAATTATTTTCTAAGACATATTCCATATATGATGTTATAATGGAGTCGCTCGTAAGTTTTTTCTTTGTTGCCATAAAATACTTTTGTTTATCAAAATTACATAATGTTTAACTTATTTGAATAAAGATTAAACAATATTTAACAGAAACAATAATTTTATATTTGTTTTTACAGTTTTCTAACTATTTTTGACAAAAAATTTTGATGACATCAACACCAAAAAAGTTAAATACTCTAAATTCTTATTTGACCTTGCTTATTTTTTCAGCAATGATGTTAGGGGTTTTAATTGGTTATCTTTTTCCTAATTTTAATGTGGTACTCAATGAATTTAATTTTGGAGCAACTAACATTCCTATTGCCGTTGGGCTGATTTTGATGATGTATCCACCTTTAGCTAAAGTGAATTATTCATTGCTACCTCATATATTTAAAGATGTAAAAACCTTGACCTTATCGTTATTTTTGAACTGGATAATTGGACCAATTCTCATGTTTGTTTTAGCATTAATATTTTTGCAAAATCATCCTGAATACATGGTAGGTCTAATTTTAATTGGTTTAGCCCGTTGTATAGCTATGGTTTTGGTTTGGAATGATTTGGCTGATGGTAGTCCTGAATATGGTGCAGGTTTGGTAGCCTTAAATAGCGTTTTTCAAGTTTTTGTTTACAGTTTTTATGCGTGGTTGTTTATTTCTGTTTTACCACCGTTATTCGGTTTTCAAAGTATGGAGATTGATGTTTCTATTTACACGATTACAGAAAGTGTGGCCATTTATCTTGGTATCCCTTTTTTAGCGGGTTTTTTTAGCAGACATATTTTAATTAAAATTAAAGGTGAAATGTGGTATGAGACAAAATTCATTCCTTACATTTCTCCATTGACACTAATTGCATTGTTATTTACCATTGTTTTGATGTTTTCTTTAAAAGGTGATCTTATCATTCAAATACCTGGAGATGTTCTTTTAATCGCTCTTCCTTTGATTATCTATTTTATTCTGATGTTTTTTATTAGCTTTTTGACTGCGAGAGCTTTAGGAGCACCTTATAAAAGTAATGCTGCTATTTCCTTTACGGCGTCTGGAAATAATTTTGAGTTGGCGATCGCTGTATCCATTGCGGTTTTTGGGTTAAATTCAGGTCAAGCTTTCGCTGGAGTAGTCGGGCCTCTTATCGAAGTACCTGCTTTAATTGCATTAGTTAAAGTTTCTTTTTGGCTAAAAAATAAGTTGTATGACAAGGGCTAATATTTTCTTATTTAAGGATTTATTAACATTATCAAATTGAGCTTCTTCGTAGATTTGATGAAATAAATTTAATATTAATTAATATGAAAAAAATACTATTATTATTAGCATTATCCTTACAAAGTGTGATTAGTGCCCAAATAGAAACACCGGCTCCAAGTCCAGGGGCTCAATTAATACAACGGGTTGGATTGACAGATGTATCAGTTAAGTACTCAAGACCTTCAATGCGTGATCGAGTGATTTTTGGAAACCTAGTTCCTTTTGACCGAATATGGCGTACCGGAGCAAACGCGAGAACACAGATAACCTTTAGTGGAGAGGTTTCTGTAGCAAAAGAGATTTTAGCACCGGGAACATACGCTATTTTCACGATTCCTCAGCAAGATAAATGGGAGGTGATTTTGTATTCTGACTATCAAGGAAACGGTGCACCTAAAGTATTAGATGATGATAAGGTGGTTGCTAGAATTATAACAAAAGTAACCCAAAAAGACACCACTGTTGAAACGTTTACGATCGGAATTGATAATATTTCGATGAATTCTTTTGATTTAGGGATCTCTTGGGAAAATAGTCATGTTTCTGTACCTTTTAGTGTACCAACGGACCAGGCTGTAATGTCTTCAATAAATAAAACAATGGCTGGACCCTCAGCTGCAGATTATTATGCTGCGGCAACTTACATGATGCAAGATGGTAAAGATATAGAACAATCAAAAATGTATATCGATAAGGCCATGAGTATGTTAGAAAATCCAGGCTTTTGGCAACTGAGGCAGCAATCACTAATTTATGCTGCGGCGGGAAATAAAAAAGAGGCAATTGAGATTGCCAAAAAATCACTAGAGGCTTCCATCGCTGCTGGTAATGAAGATTATATCAAAATGAATAAGGATTCATTAGCTGAATGGCAATAACACAAGATTTGTTGTTAAAAAAAGTGGGTTAATACCCACTTTTTTTATGTTGTAAAGTTCTGAAAGTCTTTCACATTTTAACGAAAGCGATGAGATTAATAAATGCATTCATCGACGTTTCTTATTGCGTTTGTTGAAATTCTTATCACCACGTGTTTTTGGTTTTTTATATTTTTTTGCAATTTTGAATTTGTAGGACCCTCCCAAATTTTCCTTTGAATTTTTCTCTGATTTTTCATGAAATGCTGGTCCTGGTGCATCATCATCAGTGGGTCTTTTTACAGGATTATAGTGCTCACGATGTTTTGGTCGCTCTTCCTCGATTAGTTCATCAGAGATAGTGATGATTTCAGGCATCGTAATTAATGAAATTTTCATTTTCATTAAATTCTCTATATTTTCAACAGAATGTTCTTCAGACATTGTACTAAAAACTATTGAGTGTCCTTCTTTTTCAGCACGTCCTGTTCTACCGATTCGATGCATATAATTTTCTGGATAATCAGGAGTGTCAAAATTTATAACGTGGGATATATCATCAATATCCAAGCCTCTTGCCATGACATCAGTTGCAATTAATATACGTTGCTCACCTTTTTCAAATTGTGCAATACTTCTCAACCTATAATTTTGAGTTTTATTTGAATGGATCACACAAGACTGACCGTAGAAAGATTCTTCAATTTGATTAAATAATCGGTCGGCCATGCGTTTGTAAGCAACAAAAATTAAAACTTTATTAAAAGTCTCCGAATCTTCAAGTAGGTGATTCAATAAATTTACCTTCGTGTAGAAGTTGGGTACTTTGTAACGTTTCTGGGAAATATTTTCAAGAGGAGTTCCCGAAAGCGCAATTGAGATACGAGTCGGTTTGATGAAAAACTCTGAAATTAGCACATCGACATCTTTAGTCATTGTTGCTGAAAACATGATATTTTGTCGTCGTTCAGGTAATAAATCAAATATATTGAGAAGTTGGTGTCTAAAACCTAAATCTAACATAACGTCAACCTCATCAATTACTAACTTTTGAATAGTCTTTAATTGTAAGACATGTGTCAGAGCCAAATCGTAAAGGCGCCCGGGTGTTGCAACTAAAATATCAACTCCTTCGGAAACCGCTTGTTTTTGCGTATTAATGTTAGTGCCTCCGTAGATACCAAGTATTCTAACATTAGAGTATTTTGCCATTTTTTTAAATTCTTCTGTCACTTGAACAACCAGTTCTCGGGTAGGAACTAAAACGAGTACTCTTGGATGATCTTGTGTGCTAAACGGTAAGGTTCTTAAAATTGGTAATGCATAGGCAAACGTTTTCCCTGTTCCTGTTTGTGCAATTCCAACAACATCTTTACCTGAACTTATAATGTTAAAAGAATTAAATTGAATAGGTGTCGGGTGCAGAAAACCTAAATCTTCAATGGCATTAAGTAAAGGCGTTGTTAAGTTTAAATCTGAAAAATTCACATCAAAAATTTAGTTCACAAAGATATGTTATTCTGTGTTAACGTCCTTATTTATCCTAACTTTGTAACCTTTTAAATAAATCAAATTATATTGAGAACCAAGCTCATATTGGACGTGCTAAATACGGGAAAAGTTAAACAACAGCTATTACTTTGGAGTCAACAATTTGACAACGTTGTATGGCTTGACTCTAATCAATATGATCGTAGCCATACACGATATGATGCGATTTTAGCAGTAGACGAGTTTACAAGTATTCGAACTAGTAAGATCAATGCGTTTCACAAATTGAACAAATTTCAACGTATTACAAAAGATTGGATTTTTGGTTATATAACTTATGATATTAAAAATGATATCGAATTATTAAAATCAGAAAATCGCGATGAATTGGGGTTCGATGAATTGTTTTTCTTTCAGCCTAAAAAACTATTTTTACTAAAAGGGAATAAACTTGAAATTCAATATTTGAAATTCTTTGAAAAAGACGTAGAGAGGGATTTAGAGACGATTCAACGTTTAAATGTAACTAAAGAGGCTCGTGTCAATAAGTTGACAATAGCGTCTAGAATAAAAAAAGAAACTTATCTTAAAAAGGTAGGCACTGTATTAGATCACATTCATACCGGTGATATATATGAAGCCAATTTTTGTCAAGAGTTTTTTGCTGAAAAAGCAACGATTAATCCGGTGAAAACCTACAATAAACTTAATGATATCTCAAAACCACCATTTGCAACTTTTTTAAAAGACGGTAGTAATTATTTACTCTCTGCATCACCTGAGCGTTATATTTATAAGCAAGGGGAAATTGTCACGTCACAACCAATCAAAGGTACTGCCAAACGTTCACAAGATGCAAAAGAAGATGCGCGACTCATTTCGCAGCTTGAAAATGATGACAAGGAGCGTAGTGAAAATATCATGATTGTTGACTTAGTTCGGAACGATTTATCAAAGACAGCTATAAAGGGGAGCGTTCAAGTAAAGGAACTTTGCAAAGTGTATACTTTTAAGCAAGCCCATCAAATGATTTCGACAATTCAAAGTAAAGTAGATAAGGCACTCCCGCCTGTTGAAATAATTAAGACAACATTTCCCATGGGAAGTATGACTGGGGCACCTAAGATTTCAGCTATGAAAATCATTGAAAAACTTGAAGAAACCAAGAGAGGTTTGTATTCAGGATGTGTCGGATATTTCACACCTGAAGATAATTTTGATTTTAATGTTGTCATAAGGAGTATCTTATACAATTCGAATAATCGCTACGTATCTTTCTCAGTTGGTAGCGCTATCACCTCCAAAAGTGTGCCACTGAACGAATATGAAGAATGTATGATTAAAGCAAAAGCAATGCTAGAAGTTTTAGAAAATTAGTATAAATTTGAGCATGAACAATTTTTTTGAACACCATATAAAGAAAAACTTTCCTTTTCTGCTTAGGGAGAAATTTGTTCTTGCGATATCAGGAGGTATCGATAGTGTTGCACTCGCTTATTTATGTCATCAAATGAAAATGAATTTTGAGCTAGCACATTGTAATTTTAACTTGAGAGGACAAGAAAGTGATGATGATGAAGCATTTATTGAACAACTGGGGAGTAATTTGAGTATCCCGGTTCATGTCAAAAAGTTTGAGACCTTGCAATACGCAAAAGAGTATAAAATGAGTGTTCAAATGGCTGCTCGATCGCTACGTTATTCTTGGTTTAATGACTTGGCAGAAGGTAATAAGTTTAAATACATCGTGACGGCTCATCACGCAGATGATAATTTTGAAACGTTTTTAATTAATTTGTTTCGAGGAACAGGATTAGATGGCTTGCTGGGTATTCCTGAAGTTAATGACAACATTGTGCGACCTCTTTTGCCATTTAAGCGTGAGGCTATTGAGAAATTTGCTGAGAACTTTAATTTGCAATGGCGCGAAGATAGTAGTAACACAAGTACCAAATATGTCAGAAATAAAATTAGACAAGAAGTTCTACCTATTTTAAAAAAAATTAATCCACAATTATTAGAGAATTTTGAAAGAACTCAGACGTACCTCAAACAAACTAAGTCTATTGTTGATGATCGATTGAATGATGTGAGTCACACAGTCATTCAGCAAAAAGGCAATGATAAATTGATATTCGATATCGTCGCACTACAAAAGCTTGATAATACTTCGGCTTATCTTTACGAATTACTGCATGACTATGGCTTTACGCAATGGGACGCTATATTGAATTTGTTAACAGCACAGTCAGGAAAGTACGTATATTCTCATTCACATCGCTTGATAAAAGACCGAAACTTTTTAATTTTACAAAAAATAAAAGAATCAATTAATCCACCAATTCTAATCACACAATCAGAAAAGTGTATTTCGACACCATTTGGCAGTATAGAAATTAATAGAAATGTAAGACTCTCTAAAGTGGTTAAATCCGTTGCCTATTTAGATGAGAGTACTTTAACATATCCATTAACTCTGAGAGCATGGCAACAAGGTGATTTCTTTTATCCTTATGGCATGGTTGGAAAAAAAAAGATCAGTAAATTTTTAAAAGATGAAAAATTATCATTGTCAGATAAAGAAGAGGTGTGGTTATTATGTGCTAATGACAATGATATAGTTTGGGTTTTAAACCATCGTATAGATAAACGCTTCGCAGCTTGCTCAAGCACGAAAAAAATTATAAAGTTTGAAATAAAATAAATGATTGAAAGAGGACAAATTGTAGATATTGGTAAGCAACGAATTTTTAAGGGAGAGGTAACATTTGAAAATGGAGTAATTACCTCAATTATTGAAAAAAATCATGATGTTAATCAATTTATTATGCCTGGCTTTATTGATGCGCATATTCACATTGAAAGTTCCATGTTAGTGCCAAGTGAGTTTGCAAAACTTGCCGTTGCTCATGGGACCATCGCGACAATCTCAGATCCACACGAAATTGCTAATGTCATGGGTTTAGAGGGCGTTAATTTTATGATAGAAAATGGTAAAAACACGCCGTTTAAGTTTTATTTCGGTGCGCCATCTTGTGTGCCTGCTACTGCTTATGAATCATCGGGAGCATCGATTAATTCCGATGCTATTAAGGCACTATTGGCAAAAGATGATATTAAATATTTATCTGAGATGATGAATTATCCCGGTGTTCTCAACAAAGACAAAGAGGTAATGCAAAAATTAGCCTGGGCAAAACTATTTAATAAACCTGTGGATGGCCATGCGCCTGGACTTCGAGGGGAATCACTTACCACATACATTCAATCAGGTATGTCAACAGATCACGAGTGTTTTTCTTTCGAGGAAGGATTAGAGAAGTTGGAAAAAGGAATGAAAATATTAGTGAGGGAGGGTAGTGCAGCCAAAAACTTTGAAGCCTTAATCTCTTTATTACCGCGGTACTACGAAAACATGATGTTTTGCAGTGATGATAAACATCCCGATGATTTGATTTTGGGACATATCAATGATTTGTGTAGTCGTGCTATTAAAAAAGGGATGGACCTATTTAAAGTGTTACAAGTTGCTTGTATTAATCCAATAAATCATTACAATTTAGATGTTGGTCAGTTGCGTGTTGGAGATTCTGCAGATTTTCTTGTTGTCAAGGATTTGCATGAGTTTCAAACAATTCGCACATACATTTCAGGAAATAAATTGTTTGATAATGGGACAACATTTTTAAACCCTGTTCATTTTAAAGTGATTAATAACTTTAACATTTCTGATAAAGAGATATCAGATTTTTCATACAAATCTAATGCTAGTAAAATAAAAGTAATTGAAGCATACAATGGAGAGCTTGTGACTGGAACTAGTATTGAAAATTCAACAATTATTAATGGCAACTTAATTTCTAATACTGAGATTGATGTCTTGAAAATTGCAGTTGTGAACCGTTACAATGATCAAAAACCAGCAATTGGCTTTATCAAGAATTTTGGACTAAAAGAAGGAGCTATTGCATCATCAGTCGGACACGATTCACATAATATTGTCGTTGTTGGAGTTACAGACGAAGACTTATGTAAAGCTGTAAATATGCTTGTCGAGTATAAGGGAGGGATATGTGCCTTATCTAGCGTTAAACAAATGATTTTGCCATTACCAATTGCAGGTATTATGAGTGATCAAGAAGGTCGAATAGTGGCTGATAAATATGCGCAAATTGATACTTTTTCAAAAGAATTAGGTAGTACTTTAGAGGCTCCTTTTATGACTTTGTCATTTATGGCCTTACTGGTCATACCATCATTAAAACTAAGCGATAAAGGTTTATTTGATGTTCAAAATTTTAGTTTCACGTCATTAGAGGTTCAATAACTTATGCCACTGTTAACAGCCTCTTACAAAGCACCATTGATATTTAAGAATGGATTTATAGCAACCGTTTACTCTGGTTTAATTAGAAGAATTAAATTAGTACAGAAACGCGAACGTTTGATATTAAGCGACCAAGACTTTATTGATTTGGATTGGAGTTATGCAAAAGTTAAATCACGCAAGGTCATTGTATTATTGCATGGTTTGGAAGGTCACGGTCAAAGGCCTTATATGACAGGTCCTGCAAAATTATTTAACGAGAATAATGTCGATGCTGTTTGTGTAAATTTTCGTGGCTGTAGTGGCGAACCTAATTTTAAATATAGAAGTTATCACTCGGGAGCAACAGAAGATCTTGTGGATATTATTAATCACTTGATTTATGAAAAAAAATATGATGATATTTTTTTTCATGGGATAAGCTTAGGAGCAAACATTATATTAAAGTATTTAGGTGAAAGAGATAACGTTCCTGACGAGGTTAAGGGTGTTGTAGCGGTGTCTGTACCTTGTGATTTGCAGGGGTCATGTCATGAATTACATCAGCTAAGAAATAAACCCTATCATGATAATTTTAGACGACATTTGGTTGGGAGGCTTAAGGCGAAACAAGTAGAGCATCAAAAAGAAATTAGTTTAGAGCAAATAAAATCAATTAAATCTTTGAAAGATTTTGATGACGTATACACCTCGAAGGCTCATGGCTTTAAAGATGCTCTTGATTATTACAAAAAATGTAGTAGTTTACAATTCTTGTCAAATATTAAGACCCCTACACTCATTATAAACGCATTAAATGACTCATTTTTGTCACCAGATTGTTACCCAGTAAAACAAGCAAAAGAAAATAAAAATCTTCATTTAGAAATGCCTAATCATGGTGGGCATGTTGGCTTTATAACACTCAAAGGCTATTATTACAACGAAACAAGAGCACTTGATTTTTTTTTAATTGGATAAAAACAAACATTATTAAAAATTAAGTAACAAAGAATTATAACTATCTTGAACCGTTTTGATGATATAAGACTTATCTGAATTCAAACCTTTAATATTATATATTTTATTAAATTCTCGCATATTAGTATCGCCCCACAAAGAGAATTCAATGATTATTGGAGTTAATCGAATTCCTTTTTCTGTTAATAAATAAATATTCTCTTTTCTGTTTTCAGGGAGTTTTCTTTTAAATATTAGTTTGTAAGATTCCAGTAATTTTAATCGTGCAGACACGCAGCGTATATATTTTAATTATGAGGATTTGTTTTCAAATGAGCTTTTACCTCCATATCCCATCCAATGTGGTATTGAAAATTTTTATGCACCACTTTTTGATCAACTTGACGAAGCACTTGCAAGCAGGGACTATAAATTTTATTTGAATAATGATGAACCCGAGGAACTTGAAGGTCCTTATTTTTTAGTTCCAGCTCCATGTGGTGATTGTACATTTTACGGTGATAGCAGTCCACCTGTATGGTGGGAAGAATAGCGGTAAACTGTAAGGTTTCTATAAAAAAGACGAATCCCATGGTGACCATACCATAGGATTCTTTTTTGTGTAATACCTTAATAATTATAATAATTATTAAAGTGATGACAAATGTACTTTAAAAATTAATGAATTGGGTAGCTTTCTAGTCTTATATTTTAAATATTTAATATATTTAAAGAAATAACACAGTCATGATAAATAAAATAATTTTGATGATTTTGGCTTTTTCGTCCGCGATAGTTAACTCACAAAATATAATCGGTGCATGGGAAATGTCAACAACCTCGAAGCAAGGTGTTTTGATTAAAAATGTCGTCATATTCACAGAGGGTTACCAAGTCATTAGCCGTTATGAATCTGAGACAGGTAATTTTATAGGGTGTAATGGAGGCACTTGGAAACTTAATGATGATATTATGACAGAAAAAGTTGAATTTGATACACAAACACCCGAAAGAATTGGAAACGAAGTACGTTTTGAAATTGCCATTACCGATACAACATTAAACATTGTTGGTGCTAATAAAAGGATATTTAAAAGAATAGATAAAGGGACACCTGGAAAGTTACAAGGGGCATGGTTAATGTCTGGAAAAATGAGAGATGGTAGAGTTCAGTCTCGAGACATTAATAGGCCAAGAAAGACCATGAAAATCTTGTCAGGGTCACGTTTTCAATGGATTGCTTACAACACAGAGACCAAACAATTTATGGGAACTGGTGGTGGAACTTATAACACATACAATGGTAAATACACTGAAAACATTGAGTTTTTTTCACGAGATAATTCTAAAGTTGGGGATAGTTTAGAATTTAATTTCACAATGAATCACGGAAAATGGCACCATCAAGGATTTTCAAGTAAGGGAAATGCCATACATGAAATTTGGACCATTAGACCATAGTTATGTTAGATCATTCATTTTACAAAAAATTTGGAAGAACCGGTCTTAGGGTATCACCCATAGCTTTAGGTACAGATAATTTTGGGAATGCGACCTCAAAAAGTATTTCAGAAAAAATTTTAAATACCGCGATAGATCATGGTATAAATCTTATCGATACAGCCAATACTTATGCGTCGGGAGAATCTGAGAAAATTATAGGAAGAACATTAAAAGATAATGGGCACAGAGATCAGGTGCTCATTGCAACAAAATTCTTTTATCCAACAGGTAAGGGTGTTAATGACTGTGGGGTGTCTCGAAAACACATCATCCAAGCATGTGAAGATTCTTTAAAACGACTCAAAACTGATTATATTGATTTATATCAAATGCACCGTGTGGATTTGGAAGTTCCGTTAGAGGAGACATTAAGTGCGCTTACAAGTTTGGTTTCACAAGGTAAAATTAGATATTTTGGAGCAACGACATCACCATCATGGAAAATTGTGGAGAGTCATATGTTGTCTGATTTTAAAAACTTAGCCTTCACAGTTTCAGAACAATTACCTTATAATTTATTAGACAGAAGGGCAGAAAATGAGATCTTACCAGCCTGTGAGTGGGCAGACTTAGCAGTGTTAGTGTGGTCTCCTTTAGCGATGGGCATGCTCACAGGGCGTTACAATAATAAATCGCATGGAGCTTATGATACACACCGCTACATTCGTGGAGGTATTTATTCTGAACGTATTACTGAAAAAGCTGTCAAGGTTGCAAATAAATTCGCTGAGCTTGCTAGAACTCATCACATGACGCCGGCTCATTTGGCACTGCTTTGGGTAAAAGACCAACCAGGAATTACAGCGCCACTAATAGGTCCTAGAACTCTAGATCATTTGAAAGATCTGATTCCTTTGATGTCACAACGCTTGAGTCAAGATTTACGTTTAGCGTGTGATGATATTGTGCCTCCAGGATCAGCTGTTGCAAATTTTTTGAATACAGCACCATGGATGAAAGGTAAATTAATGTAGTCACTTCAAAAAAGGTGGCATAACGGAGACGTTATATACTGCTATAGCATCTTTTATATTATTTTCTTATCTTTATGAATATCAATTAGTTATGCTTAAAAAAGTTTATGGCAGTGCTATTCATGGCGTAGACGCAATCACCGTTACCGTTGAGGTCAATGTAGAAAATGGTATTGGATATCATTTAGTTGGCCTTCCAGATAATGCCATCAAAGAGAGTAACTATCGCATAGCTGCAGCACTTCAAAATAATCATTACAGAATACCAGGAAAAAAAATAATTATAAATATGTCTCCTGCTGCTTTGAGAAAAGAAGGAAGTGCCTATGACTTGACATTGGCATTAGGGATTTTATCAGCATCTGGTCAAATCAAGTCTGAATCTATAGAAGACTATTTAATTATGGGAGAATTGTCATTGGATGGAAGTGTGTTGCCGATTAAAGGAGCATTACCCATTGCAATTAAAGCAAAACAGGAAGGCTATAAAGGGTTTATATTACCTATTCAAAATGCAAGAGAAGCTAGTATTGTAGATAACTTCAAGGTTTTCGGTGTAAGCAATATTAGTGAGGTTATTAATTTTTTTGATAAGTACCAACAATTGTCAGCTACCACAATCAATACAGAACGTGAGTTAAATAAGAAGTTGGAATTTTTTGAGCATGATTTTTCAGATGTCAAAGGTCAAGAGAGCATTAAAAGATGTATGGAAATAGCTGCTGCAGGTGGGCATAATCTAATTTTAATTGGCCCTCCGGGCTCAGGTAAAACCATGTTAGCGAAACGCTTACCTTCAATTTTACCTCCCATGACCGTAGTAGAATCCCTTGAAACAACAAAAATACATTCAGTTACAGGTAAATTAAATGAAAATGTAGGGTTGATTACGCAGCGACCATTTAGAAATCCTCACCATACGATATCTGATGTGGCTCTTGTTGGAGGAGGTTCTTATCCTCAACCGGGAGAAATTTCTATGTCACATAATGGTGTGTTGTTTTTAGATGAGCTACCAGAATTTAAACGAAGTGTTTTGGAGGTGATGCGACAACCATTAGAGGACAGAGAGGTAACTATATCAAGAGCTAAATATACATTGACTTATCCTTCTAGCTTTATGTTAGTCGCTAGTATGAATCCAAGTCCTAGTGGATATTTTAATAATTCTGATGCACCAATTAGAAGTTCTCCCTATGAAATGCAGCGTTACTTAAGTAAAATTTCAGGGCCTTTATTAGATCGAATAGACCTCCATATTGAGGTAACTCCTGTTCCTTTTAAAAGATTATCTGATAAGGTCAAAAGTGAATCTTCCCGATCGATTAGAGCACGTGTTTGTGCTGCTAGAAAACTACAATCTTTGCGATATGTGAAGTCAGGAAAAGTACATTACAACGCACAAATGACATCACGGCAAATTATAAAATATTGTAAGTTAAACAATCCGTCTCTAAAGCTATTGGAGACAGCAATGTCACGACTAGATCTATCAGCTAGAGCTTATAATAGAATTTTAAAAGTTTCAAGAACAATCGCTGACTTGGCGTGCTCTGAGGATATACATGCAAATCATATTGGTGAGGCGATTCAGTACAGAAGTCTTGATCGTGCTGGTTGGCTACAATAATGACAAGAATGATTTTTTATTGTAGTGGTTAAAATGTAAACATGGTTATGGATATTTCTATGATACCACTTACGTGTAACATAGCAGTTACTAAAAGCCATCGAGAAGCATCATTATTTGTTTTGTTAAATTTATTCATTTTAGAAATAAAATGACACTACATTTCATCAATATTTTTCATTGATTTATGGTTGGTTTCGTTGTGTATCCTAATTTTTATATTGATTATTTAGATCAAAAATTAGATTTCTTAAAGAATACAGTCACACAGAATCGTTGCGGTTAAAATAATAAAATAGATAATGAGTTTTAATAAAAAACTACTCATGATGGTTGTTTTATTTGTTAAGGATGCACAATAATACAAAAATTGTAGTTTTTTTAAGGTCCAGGAGACACAAAAAATATCTTTTTAAGATAGGTTTTGCTGTTGAATTATTTTTTAAAAAGGGTTATTTTGTATCTTCCAAATTAAAATAAATACTTTTTATGTTACAGTGGCACAAAAATCTGACAGAGAAGTTTCGTAATAAATTGGAATTTTCACATTACCAATTATACTGGATTTCCTTTTTTAAAGGATTGCTTGTAGGAGGCATTATTGTTTTTTTATACCTAAGATAGGTTGAGTGTTCTAAAACAGTGAATTCTTTCGTTGTTAAAAAAAGACTAGTAAAAACGAAAAGCCTTATACGAAACTCCCCCGAGTTTCATATAAGGCTAATTCAGACATTTTAATAATTGACTCAACACTTAACCAAGTCAATGACAAATTTATAGCACGAGGTACTTCTATTTTATGACATTTGTCATGTTTCAAAGATATTTAGAGAAATTAGTTTCTATCCTGATTCCTTTGAAGCATATATTATTTATTTAAAAAATATTTTTACGAGTCTAAGCACAATAAAAGGTACCTCGAATGCACGAAATGGTTTAAATCTTCAATAATATTTTTGTTACTTTTGAAAACAATTTTTAAAAATATAAAACATCATGATTCACTTAAAATCCATCTTATTTAAAGGATACATTTTATCAGGATTATTACTCTGTCTTTCCTGTAACCTTGACAATAATTCAAATGCTAATCTGGCTATTGAGTTTGAAAAATACACACTAACAAATGGACTTCAGGTCGTGCTGCATTCAGATGCTTCGGATCCTGTGGTGTCATTAGCTATTCAATATGGTGTTGGTTCTAATCGCGAAAAAACTGGCCGTACAGGTTTTGCTCATTTATTTGAGCACATGTTATTTCAGGAGTCCGAGAATGTACCGCAAGATCAATTCTTTAAGAAAATTCAGGATGCTGGAGGAACCTTAAACGGAGGTACATGGAAAGATGGCACTATCTATTACGAAGTTGTACCAAAAAACGCATTAGAAATGGTCATGTGGTTAGAGAGTGACCGCATGGGATATTTGATAAATACAGTTACTGAAGCTGCTTTTTATAACCAACAAGAGGTTGTTCAAAATGAAAAGAGACAGCGTGTTGATAACAACCCTTACGGACATACAAGCTGGGTCTTAGATAAGGCCATATACCCTGAAGGGCATCCTTACAATTGGCAAGTGATAGGGGAATTAGAGGATTTACAAAATGCAACTGTAGAAGATGTTAAAGAATTTTATGACAAATATTATGGTCCAAACAATGCTACATTGGTCTTGGCAGGAGATTTTGAAAAAAATGATGCAAAAAATCTAATAGAAAAATACTTTGGTGAAATTAAACGTCGTCAGGAGGTCGAGCCGTTAGAGCCACAACCTGTGACACTATCACAAATCAAGCGTTTGTATCATGAAGATAACTTTGCGACTGCTCCACAATTAAATATGGTTTGGCCTACATTACAACAATATACCGATGACGCCTATGCTTTAGATTTTTTAGGACAATTATTATCTCAGGGTAAAAAGGCACCAATGTATAAAATATTGGTCAAGGAGAAGGAATTAACCTCTCGCGTAGGTGCATACAATAATTCACAAGAAATTGCAGGAGAGTTTAGTATTAGTGTTACTGCGAATTCAGGAAAAAATTTAGCGGAGGTCGAAACTGCAATCTTTGAGGCATTTGATCTATTTGAAAGTGAGGGTGTTTTAGAGCGAGATGTTGAACGAATTAAAGCTGGCTTAGAAACAGATTTTTATAATGGGATAAGTAGTGTTTTGGGTAAATCATTTCAGTTAGCACAATACAACGTATTTGCCGGAGATCCTGGGTTTATAACTCAGGATATTGAAAATATAAAAGCAGTTACTAAAGAAGATATTTTACGAGTGTATGAAACATATATAAAAGATAAACCTTTTGTTTTAACAAGCTTTGTCCCAAAAGGACAATTGGACTTGGCTGCCAAAAATAGTGTGATGGCAGCTGTTGTTGAAGAAGAGATAAAGGAAAATCTTGACGTTGAAGTTGTTGAAAGAAATAATGAGGTGATAAAAACACCTTCCAATTTTGATCGTTCTATTGAGCCAGGACAAGGAGTTTCTCCAAAATTAAATATTCCAGAGTCATGGTCAGCTACCACGGCTAATCAAATGAAGGTATTGGGTGTTGAACAGACAGAATTACCACTTGTGAACTTTAGTTTGATTATAGATGGTGGTCATATGTTAGATTCTTTTGATAAAAATGGAGTTGCTAATTTAATGACTGATATTATGATGGAGGGGACTGCCAATAGAACGCCTCAGGAATTGGAAGAGGCTATCGAGTTACTCGGTGCAAGTATTAATATGAGAACAGGGAATGAAGCAATTACAATTTCGGGGAATACGTTGGTAAGAAATTTTAGAGAAACCATGGATTTAGTTGAGGAAATCTTGTTGAATCCGCGTTGGGATGAGGAAGAACTCAAGCGTATTAAACTTAGCACCATAAATAGTATTAAACGATCATCTGCAAACCCTAATGTCGTGTCAAGGAATGTAAGAAATAAAGTTCTTTACGGAGAAAAACATATGCTTGCTTATCCAATTTCAGGGTCAGTGACTTCTGTAGAGGCAATAACCATGAATGATTTAAAATCGTTTTATGAAAATTATTTTTCACCATCAGTTAGTAGATTTCATATTGTAGGAAACATAGATAAAGAAGAAGTTTTAACTGTTCTGGAAGATTTAGAGTCAAAATGGGCTGTAAAAGAGGTGTCAATTCCAACATATCCTTTACCTGAAAAAAGAGATAAAGCATCTTTATATTTTGTTGACATTCCGAATGCCAAACAATCAGTCATTGATATTGGATATTTATCTATGGCGAGAACAGATTCAGATTTTTTTGCTGCAACAGTCATGAATTACAAATTAGGGGGATCTTTTTCAGGTAATGTAAATTTAATACTGAGAGAAGAAAAAGGGTATACCTATGGAGCGAGAACTGGATTTAGTGGTACCAAAACCCCTGGCACGTTTTCTGCATCCTCAAGTGTTAGAACTAATACGACCTATGAATCAGTTCAAATTTTTAAAGAAGAAATTGAAAAATACAAGAATGGGATTACGCAAGAAGATCTTGATTTTACAAAAAATGCATTAATTAAATCTAATGCGAGACGTTTCGAATCTCAATATTCACTTCTCAATATGCTTCAAAATATTAGTGCATATAACTTATCCTCAGATTACATCGCAGAAGAGGAGCAAATTATAGAAAACATGACGCTAGAGCAACATAAATTACTCGCAAACAAATACTTAGATGCTACCGAAATGGGATATTTAGTTGTTGGAGACGCAGCAACACAATTTGAGAACTTTAAAAACGCAGGTTTTGACGAGGTAATTTTACTCGATAAAGATGCAAAGGAAATTAAAGTTTTGGATATTAAACTCTAAGAATACTAAAATTTTAATTAAAAAGGTATGATGAATTTCATACCTTTTTTGTTTTGCTAATTTGCACTATATTGTAGGTTGTCTATCATTGTCTGTCTAATTTTTTTAGTATGAAATTTAATTTATTTTTTATTCTTGTTGTGTCTTGTTTGTATAATTGTGATTCTAAAAAAGGAAAAGTAAAAGAAATAAGTTCTGTGAATACCATTAAAACGGAGCTAATTCCCATTTTAAATCTTAATGAGGCAAACCGGTTGGCAAAATTGCCGCTGTATTGTATGGATAAGGAGTATCCTAACAAGTTAAATCAAACGATTGGTAGTCAACTTGATTTAAAGTCGCCAAAAGAGTTGCATCCTGCATTTTATGGATGCTTTGATTGGCATTCAGCTGTTCATGGTCATTGGAGTTTAGTTAGTTTGCTTAAAAACTTTCCAAAACTAGATAATGCTGTTGAAATTAAGAGGAGATTGCTAAAAAGTATTTCTCAAGAAAATATTCAGGTTGAGGTTGCCTATTTTAATGGAAAATATAACGCCTCTTATGAGCGTACCTATGGTTGGGCGTGGATCCTGAAATTAGCTGAGGAATTGCATTCTTGGAATGATCCCACTGCTAAAATATTGGAGAAAAATTTAAAGCCTTTAACCAATTTAATGGTTTCGAAATACATGGAGTTTTTACCTAGACTTAATTACCCTTTAAGAGTAGGAGAGCATCCAAATACAGGTTTTGGATTATCATTTGCGCATGATTATGCTCTGGCGGTTCAACACCAGGAGTTGCAAGACATTATTGAGCAAAGAGCAATAGACTTTTATTTTAATGATCAACAATGTCCTTTAAGCTGGGAACCTAGTGGATTTGATTTTTTATCGCCGTGCTTGGAAGAAGCAGCACTGATGAAACGAGTATTATCATCAGAAAAGTTCATAATTTGGATTGATAAATTTTTACCACAACTCAAAGATGAAACATTTGATTTAGAAACAGGTCTTGTCTTGGACCGTACAGATGGTAAGCTTGTACATTTAGATGGTGTTAATTTTTCAAGGGCATGGAGTCTTAATAAAATTGCTGAAGGTATTCCAGAGTTCAATCATCTAAAAAATGTCGCAAATAAGCATATAAATTATTCTTTACCTAGTGTTGTTGAAGATTCCTATGAAGGGGGGCACTGGCTCGGAAGTTTTGCCATCTATGCATTAAACTCCATAAATAATGATTAAGTCTTGGTTTAAAAACATAGGCCCAGGTCCCTTAGTCGCTGCTGCATTTATTGGTCCAGGTACAGTAACACTATGTACGATGGCTGGTGTTAATTTTGGCTATGCATTACTTTGGGCCATGGGGCTTTCTGTTGTGGCGACGATAATTTTACAAGAAATGTCAGCGAGATTGGGAATTATTGCTCAAAAAGGTTTAGCTGATGTGATTCGAAGTGAAATTAATAATCCTGTTCTAAAATATGTATCAATTGTACTCATACTGTCAGCAATAGTTATTGGAAATGCTGCTTATGAGGCCGGTAATATTAGTGGTGGTGTTCTTGGGTTAGAGACGGTGTTTGGTGTGCAAAATTTAAATATTGCTACTTGTAACTTTAATATTTTTAGTGTTCTTATAGGGTTGGTGGCGTTCTTATTACTTTTTATCGGTAACTATAAGTTTTTAGAAAGAGTACTTGTGTCCTTAGTTATTTTAATGAGTGGTGCATTCTTATTGACTGCAATCATGACACGTCCTGACCTTGTAGAAATTGCGGAGGGATTGCTATTACCTGAGGTAGCAGACAATAGCATATTGACAATCATTGGGTTGATTGGGACGACAGTAGTGCCTTATAATTTATTTTTACACTCGTCATTAGTAAAAGAAAAATGGAAGTCTAAAACTGATTTAGGCCATGCACGGAAAGATACTTTTATTGCGGTGGTTTTGGGAGGTGTTGTATCAATGAGCATCATTATCTCTGCAACAGCTATCAATGTCGAAGAAATTAACAATGTAGCGGACTTGGCCTTAGGGCTTGAGCCGTTATTTGGAAGATTTTCGAAATATTTTTTAGCGCTGGGTTTGTTTGCAGCCGGTATTACCAGTGCAATTACAGCTCCTTTAGCAGCAGCTTTTGTAGCATGTGGATGTCTCGGATGGTCAACGAATATGACAAGCTCTAAATTTAGAATGGTATGGGTTTTTGTGCTTTTGGCTGGCGTTATTTCTTCCTCCTCAGGGATTAAATCCATTCAAATAATAAAGTTTGCACAAGTAACAAACGGCATCTTGTTACCTGTGATTGCCGGTTTTCTTATTTGGATTATGAATAAAAAGACTGTCCTTGGTCTTTATAAAAATAAACTTAAACACAATATTGTAGGAGTAGGGGTTCTATTAATTACGATTTTTTTGGGATTAAAAAGTATTTTTAAGGTGTTTGAATTACTGTAAATGAAGTCGATTTCAATTGATATAAACGCAGATATTGGTGAGGGTATTAACAATGAGTTACAATTAATCCCATTGTTATCATCGTGTAATATTGCATGTGGAGGTCACGCGGGAGACAGAGAAACGATGCAGAGATGTGTTGATTTAGCACTGTTACATGGCGTTAAAATAGGCGCACATCCTTCTTTTCCTGACAGAGATGGGTTTGGTCGTAACCATATGGTGATGCCACATGATGATCTATTCCAGGAACTCCAAACTCAAATTAACAAACTTGTTGAGATTTTGGCCAGATGTGACGAATTACTTCATCATGTTAAGCCTCACGGTGCTTTATACAATTTGGCAGTAAAAGATAAAACGATTGCGTCAGTTATAGTCGATGTTGTTAAAAACACGACAGGAAGCCCAAAACTTTATGTTCCAAATAATTCGGTTATAGAGGATGTTGCAATTGAGGCTGGACTGTCTGTGGTATTTGAAGCTTTTGCTGATAGGCATTATAACGACGATTTAACTTTGGTGTCACGAGATAAGCATAACGCGATTATTACAAATGAAAAGGACATGTTAAATCATGTAAAAGGTATCATTATGAGTCATAAAGTAAGTTCTTTAAACGGCATAGATATTCCTATAACAGCTGAAACGATTTGTGTTCATGGCGATACTCCAAAAGCTGTTGAATTATTGAAGTATTTACGTCATAATTTAATTAATTTTGGAATTAAAATTGAATAATGTTTTGAGTGATTTCAAATTACAATTTAAAATTTACGGTACCTCGTCTATCTTGATTGAGTGGCCAAAAATTATATCTGAAGATGTCTTGAAAAACATGCTAAATTTCAAAGAGTTTATTGAAAATAATTATGTTAAACAAAAGATTCATATTATATCTTCATATAACTCATTATTAGTTGTTTATGATAAAGGTATAGACAATATCTATAATGAAATTTCTCATATAGAATCATGGTATCTAAGCTTTGAAGATAAAAATTTTAATACTACTAAATTATGGAAAATTCCTGTATGTTATGATTTAGATTTTGGCTTAGATTTAGAGGATGTTTCCATACGAAATAAGCTGAGTATTGCTGACATTGTTAAGGAGCATACATCTGTAAAATACCGGCTGTATTTTATTGGGTTTTTACCAGGATTTTTATATTTAGGAGGCCTGTCTGAAACACTTTATATTCCGAGAAAATCACAGCCACGATTACATGTTGATAAAGGTTCTGTTGGCATAGGTGGAGCACAAACAGGTATTTATCCCAACAACAGTCCAGGAGGTTGGAATATCATTGGTAAAACTCCAATTAACTTATTTGATCCAAAGGCACAAAACCCTTGTTTTGCTCAATGTGGTGATCAAATTCAGTTTTATTCTATAAATAAAGCTGAGTTTGCGACACTAACAACAAATATGAAGTCTAATTCTTATACGCTTGAAAATACAATAGTGCATGATTAGAGTACTCGACTCCGGTTTTTTCACATCCATTCAAGATGCTGGTAGGAAGCGCTTCCAGCAGTTCGGTGTCCCTCAATCAGGTGTTATGGACAATTATGCGTCATCCATGGCCAATGCTATTGTGGGAAATACATCAGAATGTGCTGTTCTTGAGCTTACCATGGTTGGTCCAAAGTTAATGTTTGAATGTGCAACTGCAATAACAGTAACAGGAGCTAATATGTCTCCAAAAATTAATGGCGTTTTAATAAGTAATTTTGTTCTTATAAATGTGTGCAGAGGTGATGTTCTGTCGTTTGCAGCATCCACAATTGGATTTCGTTCTTATTTAGCGGTATCAGGTGGTTTTAAAACTGAGATTGTTATGGGAAGTAGGAGTATGTATAAAAATGTGACGTCAAATCATTGTGTAAATTTGGGAGATATTTTAAAAATTAATGCAACTAAGCGCCCTATAGTGTCACATGCCTACATAAAATATGATAATACTTATATCAATGAATCTGAAATTTTGATCACAAGAGGTCCTGAATTTGATTTTTTAAATAGCGCACAATTAAGTGTATTGTTTCAAAAGGAATTTACTATTTCTGAAAAAAATAATCGAATGGCCTATCAAATCAAAGAACTTGTTGTTAATCAATTTAAGGAGATAATCACTTCATTTGTCTTACCTGGGACAATTCAATTAACACCCTCTGGACAATTAATTATATTGATGCGGGATGCCCAGGTGACTGGCGGTTATCCCAGAGTTTTTCAGTTAACAGAACCATCAATAAATGTGATTTCTCAGAAAATGACAAATCACAAAATTAGATTTAAACTAGAAGATTCGTTTACTTAAATTTAATTGACTTGAGGCTATTAATAATAGAAGTCTCAGATGTTATCCAAGCAGCTTGAACATTCTTTTTAATAAGCTCAATTTATTGTTGTAAGGAGCATATCTGATTGGAGGGTCTATCCATGTTCCCCTCTTTGAAACAGATTTATGGTGTGAGAATGTGTCAAAACCATGTTTGCCGTGATAGGCGCCTATACCACTAGCACCAACACCACCAAAGGGTAGTCGATGATTACCAAAATGAATTAAAGGGTCATTGATAGCTCCACCACCAAAACTGTAGGTCGATAACATTGTGTCAATAAAATGGCGGTTCTTTGAAAACACATACAGAGACAATGGTTTTTCATAATGACTAATTATTACATCAATATCAGCGGCTTCAGAATAGGATAAAACTGGTAGTACCGGGCCAAAGATTTCAGTTGCCATGACCTTGCTATCCAAACTTGGATTATCGATAATTGTAGGAGCTATATAACGATTTTCGATATTAAAGTCACCACCATGAACAATTTTCACATCAGCAAGCATTGACACGAGTCTTTCAGTATTTTTTTTATCAATAATTTTTGGGTAGTCAACTGATTGGAATGGGTGTTCTCCGTAGGCTCTGATTATTTCTGATTTTAAACAATCTATGAGTTCTTTTTTAACTGACTCATGAACAATGATATAGTCGGGTGAAATACAAGTTTGGCCTCCATTAAAAAGTTTTCCCCATACTATGCGTTTGGCGGTGAGTTTTAGATCAATAGTGCTGTCTACAACACATGGAGATTTTCCACCAAGCTCTAGAGTCACCGGTGTTAAGTGTTTTGCTGCGGCTTTAGCCACTATTTTTCCAACTGGAACACTGCCTGTAAAAAAGATATAATCCCAACGTTGTTCTAAAAGTTCGGTAGCAACTGATACGCCTCCTTCAATCGATACAACATGATCTTCATGAAAAACAGTTTGAATTATTTCAGTCACCAATGTCGATGTATTATGCGTTAGTTCACTTGGTTTTAATACAACTGTGTTGCCTGCTGCAACAGCCATCATCATGGGAGCAATCGATAGTAAAAAAGGATAATTCCACGGAGCGATAACTAAAACGCTCCCATAGGGCTCTTTATAGATGTAATCTCGTGCAGGAAATGTTAACAGTGATGGTTTGACACGTTTTGGACGAGACCAGGCCTTTAAATGTTTAAGTATTAAATCCAATTCGGAGACTAACAAGCCGTACTCACTCATAAAACTTTCAAATTTTGATTTATTGAAATCTTTATATAGTGCATCATAGATATCCTTCTCTCTGGATATTATAAGGGCTTTTAACTCCTTTAATTTCTTTATTCTGTAGGGAATGTTTTTGGTTTGTTGGGATTTGAAAAAATCACGCTGCTGCTGAAGTCTGTTGGGTATAGTCACTGTTTTTCTTTAAAGATACTAATTTAGTCAATACATGCATGCCATGTCGCGTCTTGAGGTGTGGGTGCAGTGATACGAATTTTTTGATTATTAACAGGATGAATGAAGTCTATATGTCTCGAATGTAAATGGATCCCGCCGTTATTGTTACTTCTATGGGCTCCATATTTTAAATCTCCTTTGATTGGACATCCTATCTTTGCTAATTGACATCGTATTTGATGGTGTCTGCCAGTTTCCAATGCTATTTCTATTAAAAAATAATGATCTAATTTTTTTAATGTTTTATAGCTCAATACAGCTTTTTTACTTTTGGTGATTTCTTGATTGTAGGCAGATGATTTATTGTTTTTTGGATTTTTTCTTAGCCAGTGTGTTAATGTGTTATCCTTTTTGTTTGGCTTGTTTTTTACAATTGCCCAATAAGTTTTACCGATATTTTTATCAACGAACATTTTATTTAAACGGGATAACACTTTAGATGTTTTAGCGAAAATTACAATCCCAGATGTCGGTCTATCCAAACGATGTACCACACCTAAATAAACATTTCCTGGTTTCTGGTATTTGATTTTTAAATACTCCTTAACTACTTCGCTTAAAGGTTTATCTCCCGTAATATCGCCTTGTACGATATCGCCCACACGCTTATTTATAATAATGATGTGGTTATCTTCATGAAGTACTTGTAAATTGGCCTTATTAGATAATTTTTTAGACACAAGAAGCTCTAGTATTGTTCACTATCGGATGGGAAATCCATTTTTTTGACATCGGTTACGTACTGCGATATGGCTTTCGACATATCTTCGTATAAATTCATGTAACGCCTTAAAAAACGCGGATTAAATTCATGTGTCATTCCTATCATGTCGTGTAATACTAATACTTGGCCATCAACACCATTTCCTGCTCCGATACCTATGATAGGGATATTAACACTTTGGGCTACCCGCTGGGCCAGTGCAGCAGGAATTTTTTCAAGAACAATTGCAAAACAACCAATCTTTTCAAGCATTTTTGCATCTTCAATTAATTGTGAGGCTTCTTTGTCTTCTTTAGCTCGAACAGTGTAAGTGCCAAACTTGTAAATAGATTGTGGCGTAAGGCCAAGGTGGCCCATGACAGGAATTCCTGCATTTAAGATGCGTTTTATAGAGTCTTTGATTTCTTTACCACCTTCTACTTTTACCGCGTGACCACCGCTTTCTTTCATAATTCTTATCGCAGATCTCAACGCTTCTTTTGGATCGCTTTGATAAGTTCCAAAGGGTAAATCTACAACTACCAACGCTCTATCTACTGCTCGAATGACAGAGGAGGCATGGTAAATCATTTGGTCAAGAGTAATTGGCAATGTTGTTTCATGACCCGCCATGACATTACTTGCAGAGTCACCAACTAAAATCACATCGATGCCTGAGCTATCTACAATTTTTGCCATGGTGTAATCGTACGCAGTGAGCATAGATATTTTTTCACCATTACTTTTCATATCTACAAGTGACTTTGTAGTAACTCGTTTGTATTCCTTTTTGGCTATTGACATGCTAGTTGTATTTAAGTGTAAAAATAGTAAATATAGATGAAGTTCAAATGTTCTAAAAATCTTTTGCTTAATTCAGAGTATCAGAGGTGTGTTTTTCAACGTTGCAGACCATCAGTTTAGCTTGTAAAAAATCAACTATGAGTTGCTTGTATTTGCTCAATTAGTATTAGCAATCAGATAAACTCACTTTGACAGCGAGACCGCCTTTGGAAGTTTCTTTGTACTTCGTATGCATGTTTTGAGCAGTTTCCCACATGGTGTCTACAACATTGTCAAAAGGCACCTTAACGTTGTTTGGATCGGTTTCAAGTGCTAATTCTGCGGCATTGATGGCCTTAATAGCACCCATTGAATTTCGTTCTATGCAGGGTATTTGTACCAGTCCTCCAATGGGATCACAAGTTAGACCTAAGTGGTGTTCCATGGCAATTTCTGCAGCGATTAAAACTTGCTCAGGAGTGCCACCCATCAACTCACAGAGTGCTCCTGCTGCCATGGCAGCAGAGACGCCTATTTCGGCTTGGCAGCCACCCATTGCTGCGCTAATCGTTGCTCCTTTTTTAAAAATACTTCCAATTTCACCCGCAACCAATAAAAATTGCTTGATTTCAGTAAAGTTAGCATCGTGATTTTCGATAACCAAATAGTACATGAGAACTGCAGGTATTACGCCAGCGCTGCCGTTTGTGGGTGCTGTAACTACGCGACCAAGTGAAGCATTGACTTCATTGACGCTGAGAGCAAAGCAGCTTACCCATTTTAAAATTTGACGAAATTTCACCTCTGAATCTCGAATAGCCAGTAGCCATTCTTGTGGTGTTTGGTAAGTTTTTTTTCCGATGAGCTTGTCATGTAGGTCAAAAGCTCTTCTTCGAACATTTAATCCACCAGGTAAACTTCCTTCAGTATGACAGCCAGTATACATACTTTCTAGCATGGTTGTCCAGATCCGGTGTATTTCGTCATCAATGTCAGTGTTATTTCTAATAGATTTTTCATTAGCAAGAACAACCTCAGAAATTGACATATTTAAGTGATTGCAATAACCTAACAGTTCCTTTCCGAAGGTTACCGGATAAGGAAATGTTTTAAATATTTTTTTATTTTCAAGAGAATTTTTGCGCTCCTTTTTAACGATAAAACCGCCACCAATAGAATAAAAAGTTGAACTAAATTGTTTGTCTTTGATTGATGCCGTAAATGTGATGCCATTAGCATGAAACGGCAAGAATTTACGGTTAAATCTAATATCAGATTCAAAATTGAAATCTAATGATGTCTCATTATTAAAAAGTAATGTTTGTGATTGTTTGACAGTTGTAACTATCGCGTGAATATCTTCAGTCATGGTTACTTCGGGGTCTGCACCACTGAGACCTAATACAACTGCTAAATCAGTTGCATGACCTTTACCAGTGAGTGATAAAGACCCATAAAGATCAACAGTAATGCCATTGACCAAATGAAATTTGTTTGAGTTTTTTAATTCCTTAATCCAGCGCTCAGCAGCTCTCCAAGGCCCTAAAGTATGAGAACTGGAAGGGCCAACGCCAATTTTAAGCATATCAAATATAGATATACATTCCATTTCGGTTACAATTTACATGTTTCGGCAAATATAGATGATATCATGTGATAAGTTTAAAAAATAGTGATACTTCTGACATGATGTCATATTTCTTGTCATGGCATAATGATTGTCATTGGTAAGATGTAAAAAATAGAATTTAACACAATAAAGAATAAATAAAGTTATGAGTAAAATTATTGGAATCGATTTAGGAACTACGAACTCATGTGTTTCGGTAATGGAAGGTAACGAGCCCGTAGTAATAACAAATGCTGAAGGAAGACGAACGACGCCTTCTGTGATAGCATTTGTTGAAGGAGGTGAAATTAAGGTAGGTGATCCTGCAAAGCGTCAGGCGGTTACAAATCCAACAAAAACGGTATACTCTATAAAACGTTTTATGGGGAATAAATATTCTGAATCTAAAAAAGAAGCAGAACGCGTTCCTTATAAAGTAATTAAGGGAGATAATGATACGCCAAGAGTAGATATTGATGGTCGAATGTATACGCCGCAAGAGTTGTCAGCAATGGTGCTGCAAAAAATGAAGAAAACGGCTGAAGAGTTCTTAGATCAAGAGGTTACAGAAGCTGTTATTACGGTTCCTGCATATTTTAATGACGCACAACGTCAGGCTACTAAAGAAGCTGGAGAAATTTCGGGACTTAAAGTTCGAAGAATTATCAATGAGCCAACAGCAGCAGCACTGGCTTATGGTATGGATAAAAAAGGCATTGATCAAAAAATAGTTGTATTTGATTTTGGTGGAGGAACACATGATGTATCCATATTAGAACTAGGAGATGGTGTTTTTGAGGTGCTTTCAACAGATGGTGACACACATTTGGGAGGAGATGATGTTGATGAAAAAATCATTGATTGGTTAGCAGATGAATTTAAAACGGAAGAAGCGATTGATTTAAGAAAAGATCCAATGGCTTTACAGCGTCTAAAAGAGGCTGCTGAAAAAGCAAAAATTGAGTTGTCATCCTCGGCGCAAACAGAGATAAATTTACCGTATGTTACAGCAACGGCAAGTGGACCAAAGCACCTTGTGAGATCGTTAACTAGAGCAAAATTTGAGCAGTTGATTGATGATTTGGTGAAGCGAACTATAGCGCCATGTCAGTCTGCTTTGAAAGCAGCAGGTTTATCAAAAAGCGATATCGACGAAATTATTTTGGTTGGTGGATCAACACGTATACCAGCAGTTCAAGAAGCTGTTGAAAAGTTTTTTGCTAAAAAGCCAAGTAAAGGGGTTAACCCGGATGAGGTTGTTGCTGTTGGAGCCGCTATTCAAGGAGGAGTCTTAAGTGGTGACGTCAAAGATGTTCTTTTACTAGATGTTACGCCATTATCACTCGGTATCGAAACTATGGGTAATGTGATGACAAAATTGATTGAAGCTAACACAACAATCCCAACTAAAAAATCACAAGTGTTTTCAACGGCAGCAGATAATCAGCCCTCTGTTGAAATACATGTGTTACAAGGGGAGCGACCAATGGCGCCAGACAATAAAACTATTGGTAGATTTCATTTAGATGGTATTCCGCCAGCCAGAAGAGGAACTCCGCAAATTGAAGTTACATTTGATATTGATGCTAATGGAATCATAAAGGTGTCTGCAACAGATAAAGCAACAAATAAAACTCAAGATATTCGTATCGAAGCTTCTTCAGGATTGACAGAGGAAGAAATTCAGAAAATGAAGCAAGAGGCAGAAGCAAATGCGGATGCTGATTCAAAAGCAAAGGAAACAGCTGATAAGCTAAACGCTGCTGATGCGATGATTTTCCAAACAGAAAGTCAATTGAAAGAATTTGGTGAAAAATTGTCTGATGATAAGAAGCAGCCAATTGAAGCAGCTTTAGAAGAATTGAAAAAGGCTTATGAGACTAAAGATGTCGAAATTATAGATCCTGCATTAGAGAAAATCAATGAAGCTTGGAAAGTGGCTTCTGAGGAAATGTATAAAGCACAAGCTGAAGCTCAACAAGCACCAGGAGCAGATTCTAGTCAAAATGGAGAACCTTCAAATCAAGAGGAGAGTAGTGATGTTGAAGATGTGGATTTTGAGGAAGTTAAGTAAAAACTTATTTACTCATATTAAAAAAGTGCAGCTTTAACTAGCTGCACTTTTTTTATTAATAAATTATATATTTTTTATTAAAATCATATTTTTATTGTTTATTTTTATTTAAAATAGGTTAAACAATAAATTTTTTTTAATTAAAATGTTAAAAACTTAAGTTTTTTATATAATTATTAATTTGTAGATTTAAGCACTAACTAAAACCAATTTAAAATGGAAAAAATTTTGAATCAAGTGCTTGATCTTCCACAAATGATCAACTCTAAACTACCAATGAATACATTTAATTCATGGGCAAATGACTCGGAGGGCAATATAGCTTCCTGGGTAGGAAAATTTTACACTGTCTCCGCACTCGTTGTGCTAATTGGATCATTGATGGCTGTGCTTTCTCCTTTATGGTCTGGTGGTATGGGAGAAGGAGTAGATATTGTAAGCAGTATTGTAACTATGGTAGTTTGGGTCTATGCGGCTTTCCCAATAGCTCAGATGATTAGATCGACTGGAGATGGTCTTTCAGAATCAAAATCAGGTATTGTAAATTTCGTCTTCAAAGATTTAGCTGTTGCAAACATAAAGTTATTAGGTCGCGTTACGGCGTTGGTAGCTTTGTTTGGTGCATTAGCTATGACACTTTCTTGGTTAACGACTCTCAATGTCTCCACAGATTATGCGACAGATTGGCTTGCGAATGTCGATTATGCCTATGCATTACCAATGGCTGCAGTAAGCGAGGTGACCAATGGCTTAATTGGACTTGAATTCATAGGGAATATACTTGCTAATGATTGGACAAATTGGGATCCAACCATGGCAGCTGGTGCTTCGTACAGTTGGGATGGATTAATGGCGGTTGCTTGGGAATATGTTGGTGTTGTTGTAATACTGGCAAAACTTTATGTAGTGTTAGCTTTTTATCACTTCTTTTATGGATTAATTTCTAGCTTTGTAGCTTGGGTTCAAAATCCGTACTTGCCGTTTAAATCAAAATAAATTTATTACAAATAATTGTAAAAAAGCGCGTGTAGAATTTTCTATGTGCGCTTTTTGTATTTTGAAAACATGTTACTCATAACCAACGCATGAGGAAAAGTGATTGCAGCGATAAAAGAGAACAATATGGCGTTCACGATGCGTTCATCTTTTACTATGTTGTAGACTACAATGATTCCAATAATGGATACCAACCAATAAGGAAATGCGTTGCGAAAATAATTTAAACAGTTCTGTTTAGTATAGTCACCATAAATAAATTTAATTTGATCATATAGTGATGGTATGCTGTGCCATAAGATGAAATAAATTGTGAATCCCCATATAAGGGTGGAGACTTTAAAGATAATACAAAATATGAGCAAATAAAATGTTTCAAGCGCTACAGAATTTCTGAAATTTTCTGACTTACGATAAATAACGACGCTAAGCACCAATAAAACGATTATGTTTAGATTGAGAATGGTGCTAATTAACGTCTCTGGAATAGAATATGTAGTGATCGATGCAATTGTAAGAATGACATCATCCACATTTAAAACAAACAAAATTTGTAACACTAATAACCCATAAAAAAAATAAAAAAACTGACTCAGTGTGGATGAAATATTTAGTTGTTTTGATTCCCAATGTTGTTCTCCAAAATGAAATGCACTAAAAAGAACAAAGAGTATGAGCGCCATGGAGGGTATAAAATAAAAGAGCATAACAGCTAATAGTATGATTGCGATGTAGAGTCCTAATATTTTTAAAAACATTAGTCGAGAGGGAATGTTTGCGAATGTATGTATGAGAAGTAAGTCATTGGACCCGTGTAAGATACCAAACGAAAAAATTAAAAAAAAGCCTAATATGATTTCAGTGTTTCCTGAAAAAATGGAGGTAACCCATAGACCAACGAAACTTAATATAATTGAGAAATTATAAATTTTTTTCATAATAAAATGTAAGATTACTAATAAAATATTAAATATTTTGTTAAAATATTATTTTTGTTGTTCATCTTTTAGTATGTTTGATTCAACAAACTAATTAACAAATTAAATAACATGAAAACATTATCATTATTTATTGAAATTACAAAAATGGATCCAACCGACTATGTTGGATTTACTTTTTTCGTTGGATGTATGGCCATGATGGCTGCTTCAGCGTTTTTCTTTTTATCGTTAAATCAATTTGACAAAAAATGGAGAACGTCTGTTTTAGTTTCAGGATTGATTACGTTTATTGCAGCTGTGCACTATTTCTACATGAGAGATTATTGGGCTGCCACTGGAGATTCACCAACCTTCTTTAGATATGTAGATTGGATTTTAACGGTACCACTTATGTGTGTTGAATTTTACCTTATTTTAAAAGTAGCAGGAGCAAAGCAAAGCCTCATGTGGAAAATGATAGGACTATCTGTGATAATGCTTGTTACAGGATATTTCGGTGAAGCAGTATATCAAGGGCAAGCAGCGTTATGGGGTGCCATTTCAGGAGCAGCTTATTTTGTAATCGTGTATGAAATATGGTTAGGTAGTGCCAAAAAACTTGCTGAACAAGCTGGTGGTGATGTATTAAGTGCGCACAAAATCTTATGTTGGTTCGTGCTTGTAGGATGGGCTATTTATCCATTAGGTTACATGATGGGTACAGAAGGATGGTATAACAGTTTTATTCCAGAAGGTAGTATAGATGTAGCATACAATATAGCTGATGCAATTAATAAAATTGGATTTGGCTTAGTTATATATTCATTAGCAGTTAAAAAACAAGCTGCCTAATTACAAGTTATTAACTATATTAGAAAGCGCAATCGTAAGGTTGCGTTTTTTTTATATAATTAAAAAATACTATGCATGCATAATAATTACTATATTTGTGACATAACTGATCTCATATGAAAACGCGCCTGGCTCAAATGTTAACTATTACGTATCCCATCATACAAGCACCAATGTTTTTGGTATCTAATACAGCAATGGTGATTGAAGCTATGCGTCACGGTATTGCTGGTTGTATACCAGCCTTGAATTATCGCACATTAGAAGAACTGCGCATGTCTTTAAAAGAGTTAAAATCTGAAAAGGTTGATGGTGGTTCATTTGGATTTAATTTAATAGTGAATAAATCTAATGTAAAATACAAATCACAACTAAAAGTTATATGTGAAGAAGGTTGCGATTTTATTATTACTTCCCTCGGAAGTCCACAAGAGACCATTAGGCAAGCTCATAAAGCAGGTATAAAAGTATTTTGTGATGTGGTAGATTTAAAATTTGCGTTAAAAGTGGAGGCCTTAGGAGCTGATGCTATTATTGCGGTAAATAATGAGGCTGGTGGACATAGAGGAAATAGTACACCTGAATCACTCATTAAAGAATTAGTGTCACACTGCAATATTCCGGTTATTTCTGCAGGAGGCGTAGGATGTAAAAAAGATATTGAACAAATGTTAAGTTATGGTGCCGAGGGTGTCTCGGTAGGCAGCCCTTTTATTGCTTCAACGGAGGCGAATGTCACCAATGAATACAAGCAAGCTTGTGTTGACTATGGCGCTGAAGATATCGTCGTTACTGAACGCATTTCGGGAACACCTTGTACCGTCATTAATACGCCCTACGTGAAGAAAATAGGAACGAAGCAAAGTGGAATAGAGCGTGTTTTAAATAAAAATAAGAAATTGAAAAAATGGGTTAAAATGATTCGTTTTTCAATTGGAATGAAGGCAACAAAAAATGCTGCTAAAAAAGCAACATATAAAACGGTCTGGGTAGCGGGTCCAAGTATAGAGTACACAAAATCCATTCTGCCAATCAGCACTATCATTAACAGACTTGTTACCGACGACAGTGACTAAATATAGCATTTGTTTGTTTTATAATTGCTCCATGAACTACATGTAATTTAAATATTGAATTTAACTATCTTTGTTCTTTTTATAAAAAATTAAACTTTGATGAAATTAAATATTCTTGCCTCATACTGTTTTTGCTTTTGTTTTTTAGCCTGTGATATTTCAAAAGAAAAATCAGATATTCTAACTAATACTCCAAAAAACGTTATTCTATTAATCGGTGACGGTACAGGTTTGTCGCAGGTGTCATCAGCGTTTTATTTTAAAGACACAATTCCTAACTATAGCAGGTTTAAACATGTAGGTCTAATTAAAACGTCTTCTTCTAGGCAAGATATTACTGATTCAGCTGCAGGCGCAACAGCTTTCGCGAGTGGTGTTAAAACATACAATGGTGCTGTTGGTGTTGCAGATGATTCAACGCATGTTAAATCAATTACAGAACTTATCATAAATGATAAAATTCAAAGTGGTATTATTTCAACGTCATCTATTGTACATGCTACCCCAGCAAGTTTTTACGCACATGCTTTATCACGATCATTATATGAAGATATTGCTGCAGATTTAGTGGATTCAAATATTGACTTTTTTGCTGGTGGTGGGACTCAGTTTTTTAACGAGCGAAAAGATAATCTCAATCTTTTAGATACACTCGCATCTCGTAAGTTTAAAATTGATACAACGAAACTCAATAGCTTCTTAGAGGTGAAATCATTTTCAAAACTGGGTTACTTATTTGGAAAAAATCATATGCCTCCCGTTGCTAATGGGAGAGGTGATTACCTTCAAAAAGCAACACAATTAGGGATTAATTTCTTAAATAAAGACAACTCTAGTTTCTTTTTAATGGTAGAAGGATCTCAAATTGACTGGGGAGGTCACAATAATGATTCGGATTATCTGATTTCAGAATTAATTGATTTTGACGATGCAATAGGAGCAGCTTTAGATTTTGCTGAAAAGGATGGGAATACACTGGTCATTGTTACAGCAGACCATGAGACAGGAGGATTTACTTTAGCAGCAACCAAAAAAATTAATGACGCTGGAAAATCGTACAATGATTATTCTGAGATTATGGGTGTTTTCTCTACAGGAGGTCATTCAGCGACACTGATTCCAGTTTTTGCTTTCGGCCCTGGAGCAGAATCATTTTCAGGTATCTATGAAAATTCAGAAATTTTTCAGAAGATTATGGAACAAACACAATGGAAATAGGCTGATTTAAATTGGAATATTTTTTCAGATGGATACCGATATTTTTTATAGCACAACGAGCGTCAAGTAGTTTGGTTAGCCACTCTTGAATGATGTTTTTGTTAGGGTATTAATGATGTTTTTGTTCACTGCATGTGTACCCTCAAACGGCACAATGTGTAGGGATTGACCAAACAATTTCTTTGCAAGATTTAACTCTTTTTTTATTCGAAGGCTATCAAAATATTCATCCTTGTCGCCGTATGTAAAAATAATCTTTGTTGTTGTATTTAAAAATTTAAAATTATCACTAGTCAATTCAGCTGGAACTCGTCCCGACATTATGATGATATGAGCACATTTTAATTGTCTTTTAACTACATATCTCAGAGCAACACTAACACCCTGAGAGTATCCTAGAACGATAAGGTTCACGTTATTTGAGATCTTCTCATGTGCCATTATTTCATCAAAATATCTCATGATATTATCGGTGTCTTTTAAAGTGTTTTCCTTTGTTAGCCATGAAGCTCCAACATGTTTAAAATTTGATTTTAAATAACATTTACTGGGTGCTTGAGGTGCGATGATATAATTTTCTTCTTTATTTAAGTCTTTAAAATATTTAAGAAAATAACGACTTAAATAGTGCATTCCGTGACAAACAAACCACACGTTTTTTGTTAAATTGGAGTAGTGATTTAAAGTTGAATAGCTGTTTGTGGTTGTATATGATATTTCTTTTTCAGTTGAAAACATATTTAACTTCGGTTTTGTATTTTTACAACATACGAAATAAATATATTTTATTATATGAAATTATCGAAACAAGATGTTTTGGCTCATGCTAATTCCATTTGTAAAAATACATTAATGGAAACTCTCAGTATCAAATTTATTGACTTCGGAGACGATTTTGTAATTGCTAAAATGCCAGTTAATTCAAAAGTTTTTCAACCAGATGGAATATTACACGGTGGTGCAACTGTTGCATTGGCTGAAACTACAGGGAGTTTTGCAGCACATATGTTTTTAGATTTGAGCAATGTTTTTGTTCGAGGGGTTGAGATTTCTGCAAATCATATAAGAAGTGTTAAGGAGGGTTTTGTTTTTGCTAAAGCAAGCTTTGTGCATAAAGGGAGGACCACTCAATTGTTAGAAATAAAAATTACCGATGATAGTGGAAAGTTAGTATCTTTATGTAAGTTAACGACTGTAGCACTTCCAAAATCTGTATGACCTCAACGTTTTTTTTTGATAATCTTCAAAATCAATTGGACAATAAATTGCCATTTGTAGCGTACTCAAAGCCAAAATCTTTTGAAATAAGAGCTCTATTACAAAAAAATCAGTCCCTATATAAAGTTGATGATTTTAGTGAGAGTGGTTTTGTTTTTTCACCATTTGATATTCGAAAAGACACCCTATTGATACCATTAAGTATGTCAAGAACCATGGTGACTCAAGATGATGTTGTATTGAATGATTTTGATTCTTTTAAAAAAATATCTACTGAAAACGAAAAGGCGTATATAGATTTAGTTAATAAAGGAATAAAAGCAATTACCAGTGAAAATTTAGAAAAAGTAGTTGTCTCAAGAGTTGTGGAGATTAAAGAAAGTAACAAAGACGTCATTTTAATTTTTAAACGATTATTACTTGCTAATAATTCTGCGTTTGTTTATTGTTGGTATCATCCCAAAGTTGGATTATGGCTTGGAGCAACACCTGAAACGCTCTTGAAAGTTGAAGGGAATGAATTCTCAACAATGGCTTTAGCAGGAACTCAGAAGTTTATGGGGACAATGGATGTTCGATGGACAGATAAAGAGGTAAACGAACAGCAAATTGTTACAGACTACCTAAAGTCAAACCTTGAGCCCATTACTAATAAGTTAACCGTTTCTCCATCTCAAACCATACGCGCTGGTAATTTATTACATATTCAAAATGAATTGAGAGGGAGTATTCATGGTATTAAAAGTGGTTTGCAAAAATTGATTTACACATTACATCCAACCCCTGCTGTTTGTGGTTTTCCAAAAATTGAAGCGATGCAGTTTATTTTAGATAATGAGCATTACAATAGGGAATTTTACACGGGGTTTCTTGGTGAATTGAATAGAGAAGTCAAAGTTAAACCACGAACAGGGAAATTAAATATCGAAAATAGAGCGTTTCATTTTAATAAACGGGCGTCTCATTTATTTGTAAATCTTCGGTGTGCTCAATTGGATAAAGAGGTGATTAAATTATATGTCGGTGGCGGTGTGACAAGAAACTCTCAAGCCAAAAAAGAATGGGAGGAAACGATCGCTAAAATGTATACCATGTCTAGCGTTTTGTCATAAATCCCTTAGCCGTTTTTACCTTTCATTTTGTATCTTTGTGATGAATGAAATACCCAAATATTCCTCTAGCCCAGTCAGTAATTCAACTTTGTAAAGCAAAAGGTATTGTACACATTGTCATATCACCAGGCAGTCGTAACGCACCTTTAACTATTGGCTTTACAATGGATTCTTTTTTTAAATGCTACAGCGTTGTAGATGAACGATGTGCTGCTTTTTTTGGACTGGGAATAGCACAACAAACAGAACATCCTGTTGCCTTAGTCTGTACATCAGGCAGTGCTCTTTTAAATTACTATCCCGCTGTTGCCGAGGCTTTTTACAGTGAGATTCCTCTTGTTGTTTTAAGTGCTGATAGACCTGAAAATTTAATAAATATCGGTGATGGTCAAACGATTAACCAAAAAGAAGTTTTTGCAAATCACAGTCTTTATTCTGCAAATTTATGTGAAAATGATTTGGAGACTAACGACCTCGAAATAAATAAGGCTCTCAATAATGCTATAATTAGCAAAGGGCCCGTACATGTTAATGTTCCTTTTAAAGAACCTTTGTATGAAACGACGAATGACCTTTTGGTAAATCCTATTGTTAAAACAACGGTGTTTAATAAGAAAGTTGTTGATTATAATTTATTAAAAGATATAGTTTCAAGGTGGTCTTCTTCAAAGAAAAAAATGGTTTTAGTAGGAGTTCATGCGCCAAATAGAATATCACAAAAATGGTTAAATAGCTTGGCAAATGACGATAGTATTCTTGTTTTTACTGAAACTACGTCTAATTTGAATCATCCTAACTTTTTCCCGAGTATAGACAAGATTATCTCTCCATTAACTTCCGAGGAAATGGAGATGTTGAGGCCAGATATTTTATTAACATTTGGAGGGCTAATAGTTTCAAAAAAAATAAAAGCTTTTCTAAGAAAATTTCAACCAAAACACCACTGGCACATTGATGAGCTTAAAGCCAATAATACTTTTTTCTGTCTAGAGCACCATATTAAAATTTCTCCAAATGAATTTTTTGATGCCATATTTCAACAGAGTATTAGTCCAATAATTAGTAATTATAAACCGATGTGGAATGCCGTTAAGAGACATAGAAGTGAAAAACATGATTCCTTTTTGAGGTCAGTTCCTTTTTCAGATCTAAAAGTATTTGATATTATTATAAACGAGCTTCCTCAAGGTATAATTTTACAGTTATCTAATAGTGCCACGGTAAGGTATGCACAATTATTTGATATGGATAGTTCGGTTGAGGTTTTTTGTAATAGAGGTACCAGTGGTATAGATGGTAGTACGAGTACTGCTATAGGGTGTGCGGTTGTTGGAAAGAAACAAACATTTTTGGTGACAGGAGATTTGAGTTTTTTTTATGACAGTAATGCTTTGTGGAATAATTATATTCCGAATAATTTTAGAATAATACTTATCAACAATAGTGGTGGGGGTATTTTTAGAATTTTACCCGGAAAAAATGATACAGACATATTTGAGACCTTTTTTGAAACTAAACACAATTTATCGGCCAAGCAACTTTGTGAGATGTTTAACATAGTTTATGCGACAGCAAGGACATCAAATGAACTTCGGGAAGCTATGTCAAGATTAAAGGATGATAATAATGCTCCAATACTTCTAGAAATCTTTACACCATCTAAAATAAACGACCAAGTTCTATTAGATTATTTTGAATTTATCGCGTAGTGTATAAATGATTTGGTTAGAATGGCTGTGAAAGTTGATATTCTGTAGTTAAAGTCTAACACGTTTTAGTTAGTGAGGTTAATTAAACGAGAGACTGTGTTTTTTAAACAAGCTTATGTAATTGCTTTTTAATATGCTTACATTTGTTTTATGATACAAATAGGAGAAATGAATTCCCTGTCCATTATCCGTGAGAGAGATCCCGGTCTTTTTTTGGCGGATGATGATGATAACGAAGTGTTGCTACCAAATAGATATAAACCTGAAAATTATAAAATTTATGATTTTTTAGAGGTATTTGTCTATTTAGATAACGAGGAACGTCTCGTAGCGGTTACAGACAAACCGTATATCATGAAGGGTGAGTTTGCTCTGCTACGATGTAATGAAGTGACTAGTGTGGGAGCATTTCTGGACTGGGGCATGGTTAAAGAGCTGTTTTGTCCATTTAAGGAGCAGGCCTTTAAAATGAAAAAAGGAGGATGGTATTTAGTTCATTGTTATCTCGACGATGAAACAAATAGATTAGTGGCTTCAAGTAAAACAAATAGATTTCTAAATAACAATATATTGTCAGTAAAACCATTTCAAGAGGTAGATCTTATAGTGTCACACCCATCGGATATAGGCATGAATGTCATCGTTAATAAGAGGCATATGGGTCTTGTATACCATGATGACATTTTTATTGATTTGAGTATTGGAGATATTTTAAAAGGTTACGTGAAAAAGATACGCCCCGGTAACAAGTTGGATATTTCTTTAGGTCAACTAGGCTATCGAAATATTGAGCCAAATTCTAAGCGTATTTTAGAAAAATTGGAAGATAATAATGGCTTTATTCCATTGACCGACAAGTCGAGCCCTGAAGCCATAAAAAATGACCTTCAAATGAGTAAAAAAGGTTTTAAAAAGGCTATTGGAAATCTCTACAAACAACGTTTAATTCTCTTCAAAGAAGATGGGATTTATTTGGTTCAAAATCGCTAAAATAAATTGATTATCTTATTTTTGAAGCAATTTTCGATATATGGGTAATATGAATTGGATTGAAGTAAAAACTTATGAAGACATCACCTACAAAAAATGTGAAGGTGTTGCTCGGATTGCATTTAACAGACCAGACGTACGAAATGCGTTTCGCCCTAAGACGACGAGTGAGTTGTATGATGCTTTAAATAATGCTAACGAAGATGTTTCAATTGGAGCTGTATTACTGAGTGCAGAAGGTCCCTCATCGAAAGATGGGGTGTATTCATTTTGTAGTGGAGGTGACCAAAAATCAAGAGGACATCAGGGATATGTTGGAGAAGACGGCTATCATCGTTTAAATATTTTAGAAGTTCAGCGACTCATAAGATTTATGCCGAAAGCTGTTATCGCTGTTGTGCCTGGTTGGGCTGTAGGAGGAGGACACAGTTTACATGTTGTTTGTGACTTGACTTTGGCAAGTAAAGAGCATGCAATCTTTAAGCAAACAGATGCAGATGTTACTAGTTTTGATGGGGGTTACGGCTCTGCCTATTTGGCAAAAATGGTTGGTCAAAAAAAAGCAAGAGAAATTTTCTTTCTAGGACGTAATTACTCCGCGCAAGAGGCTTATGAGATGGGTATGGTTAATGCTGTAATTCCTCATGCGGAATTAGAGGCCACAGCTTACAATTGGGCCAAAGAAATTCTTGAAAAATCACCGACCTCAATTAAGATGTTAAAATTTGCTATGAATTTAACAGATGATGGTATGGTTGGTCAGCAAGTATTTGCTGGTGAAGCGACAAGATTGGCATATATGACTGATGAGGCAAAAGAAGGTAGAGACGCTTTCCTTGAAAAACGTAAGCCGAATTTTGAAAAAAAATGGATTCCTTGATATATGAATAAGTTTAAGTTATGGATCTCGGTATTTCGTCTCAGAACCTTACCATTATCCTTATCCGGTATCATAATTGCTGGTTCTATCGCCTACTACAATGGCTATTTTGATGTTATTATTTTTAGTTTAGCGATTCTTGTGACATTAGGGCTCCAAATATTATCAAATCTTGCAAACGATTATGGAGATGGCGTTAAAGGGACGGATAATCGAAATCGAATTGGACCTGAAAGAGGTATTCAAAGTGGTAAAATCAGTCCAAAAGAGATGTTTGATGCAATAAAAATTAATATCATTGTTTTAATTTTTCTGATCTTTATGTTGATATTTTCAGCCTTTGGAACACATCATTTTTTGTCTTCAATAGTGTTTTTTATTCTTGGTTTTATGGCCATTTACGCCGCTCTCAGATACACAATAGGGGAAACGGCATATGGATACAGAGGTTTAGGGGATTTAATGGTTTTCTTGTTTTTTGGAATTATAAGCGTTCTTGGGGCATATTATTTGTTTGCTAAATCTTTGGAACATGTCTTAATTATGCCGGCCTGTATAGTTGGTTTATTGAGTACCGCTGTACTCAACTTGAACAATATGCGAGATTTGAAATCTGATACTGAATCAGATAAAATTACGGTTGCCGTCAAACTTGGACTAATTAAAGCAAAGAACTACCACGCTTTTCTATTAATTTTTGCTCTAATCTTAGGAATGTTATTCTCATTGCTTTATTACAGATCATTAATGAATTTACTGTTTTTAGTCACCTTCATACCAATTGTTCGGCATATAGTTTTTGTGTATAAAGTTAAAGAGGTAAAGGAATTAGACTCTCAGTTAAAAATATTAGCGCTGTCAACTTTTGTTTTGTCATTAACGCTCGGATTGAGCTTTATTTATAACGGAATGTGATAATTTTTATGCAACTAAACAAATAATTTATGTTTATTAAATTTTTAGGTCATGCCAGTTTGGCGATAACTATTGAGAATATTAAAATTTTAGTTGATCCATTTGTTTCTGGAAATCCAAAAGCTTCTCATATAGATGTTAACACTTTAGAGGCAGACTATATTTTAGTGACACATGCTCATCAGGATCATTTGTTAGACGTTGAAGACATTGCACGGCGCACAAATGCTACGATTATATCAAATTTTGAGATAACTAATCATTATCTAGAAAAAAAATTAACATGCCACCCCATGAATCATGGAGGTAGTTGGGATTTTGATTTTGGTAAACTTAAATACACGAATGCAATTCATACCTCCTCTTTTCCTGATGGTAGTTATGGAGGTCAACCAGGTGGATTTATTATAGAAGGATCAAATAAAACAATATATATCGCGGGGGATACAGCATTATCCTATGATATGAAGCTTATTCCGCTGTCGTTTAATTTAGATTTAGCAATTCTCCCAATAGGTGATAATTTCACAATGGGCGTTGATGACGCAATTTTTGCAAGTGATTTTATTCAATGTGATAAAATTTTAGGATATCATTTTGACACATTTGGATATATCGAAATTAATCGAGAAGAGGCAAAGCAACAATTTAATAAAAAAGGCAAAGAGTTAATTCTATTAGAAATTGGAGAGGCCATAGAATTATAATGACAGCAAATTACACGAAATATCTATTAAATTTTAAACGTCCAAGTGGAACTTCACGAGGGGTTATGACTCAAAAAGAAACATGGTTTATAGCATTGGAGCATGAGGGTCGTAAAGGTATTGGAGAATGTGGTATTTTAAGAGGTCTTAGTGTTGATGATGTGCCAAATTTTGAGGAGATCCTGGGATGGACCTGTTTAAACATCAATTTAGGGCTCGAATTTCTGTTGGAAAAATTAAAGGAATTCCCAAGTATTCAATTTGGTTTAGAGATGGCGTTTAAGTCTCTTGAGAGTAAAAATAAATTCACATTGTTTCCTTCGAGTTTTACTTCAGGTAAGGCATCAATACCCATAAATGGTTTGATTTGGATGGGTTCAAAAGATTTTATGAAATCTCAAATTAAAAACAAAATCTCTCAGGGCTTTAAGTGCCTAAAACTTAAAATTGGTGCTTTGGATTTTAAGACTGAAATTAATTTATTAAAATTCATAAGATCTGAGTACTCATATGAAGATATTCAATTGCGCGTAGATGCAAATGGAGCATTTTCAGTAAATGATGCGTTAGAAAAATTAAATACCCTTTCTGACTTTCAATTGCATTCGATAGAACAACCAATTAAACAAGGACAAATTGAACACATGGCAGCGTTATGTGAAAAATCCTTATTGCCCATTGCGTTAGATGAAGAGCTTATTGGTGTTTTTGATAGAGGTAATAAAGAAATGTTATTACAAGTTATTAAACCTCATTATATTATCCTAAAGCCAAGTTTTATTGGTGGTTTTCAAGGCTCAAATGAATGGATAGATTTGGCAAATAAGTATAGAATTGGTTGGTGGATAACGAGTGCGTTAGAGAGTAACGTGGGATTAAATGCAATAGCACAATGGACCTTTAATTATGACGTTAAAATTCCGCAGGGTTTGGGGACAGGAGCTTTATTTACAAATAATTTTACGGCACCTTTACAAGTTGATAAAGGGATGTTACGCTACGACAACAATTTAGAATGGAATGTTAAAATATAAAATATGTATATAGCCTCAGCTTTTAAAATTAAACACGAACCTTGGAGATATTTGATAGGACTTGGTATATCCATAATGGGAGTTTTTGTTTTTTCTTTACCTCATTTACTCGGTATCTTATATAAAACATTTAACGGATCAGTTGACCAATCCCAACTTGACAACACGAGTTACTTGTTAAGCTTGTTTGATAAAAACATTAATTTGTGTTTTGTCTTATTACCTTTTGTTGGGGGCTTAGTATTTCTCATACTTTCAGTTAAGTTTCTACATCAACAATCATTTTTACAATTAACAACATCACGAAAACAAATAGATTGGAAGAGGTTTTGGTTTGCATTAATATTATGGGGGTCTATCTCTGTAGGATTAATATTTGTTGATTACTTTTCAAACCCGAGTCATTATGAGTATAATTTTAAATTAAGACCTTTTTTGATTTTATTTTTTTTAGCAATTATTTTGGTTCCTTTACAGACAAGTTTTGAAGAATACGTCTTTCGTGGCTATTTGATGCAGGGAATTGGTGTTTTCGCAAAAAATAAATGGATTCCTTTAGTAACTACTTCATTAATTTTTGGTTTGTTACACATAGCTAATCCTGAAATTGAGAAGCTGGGATACGTTTTACTTATTTATTATGTAGGTACTGGTTTTTTTCTTGGCGTTATTACTTTAATGGATGATGGATTAGAGCTGGCACTAGGATTTCATTTGGCCAATAATTTATTTACGGCTCTTTTGGTTACGGCTGATTGGACTGCTTTTCAAACACATTCTGTTTTTAAAGATATTTCGGAACCCACAAAAGCAGAGTTTTCAGAGGTGTTTATGCCTTTATTTGTTGTGTTTCCTTTAGTTCTACTCATCTTTGCCAAGAAGTATCATTGGAACAGTTGGAGAGATAAATTGTTTGGATCAATTGATGACATCACAAAAAGTCAGTATTAATGTGCTCGTTTAACTTCAAAATGGAAGAATTATTATAGTATTTTTTTGAGTAAGATAGATGTTTTATTAAAATCTGAAGCGGCATTAATGACCTCTCTAAATTCTTCATATCTATTTAAATCATACTCATTAGACTTATAAAATTCTTGAATAGTAATGATAATTGTTTGATTCTCTATTCGATAGTTTGATTCAAATTTGCATAGCTTATTGCCTTTTACTGATTTGTAACTTTTATCAATATTTAATTCAGTCAATCCTTCTGCTGTAAAACCTGGTGGAATTGATATAGAAATTGTGTAGTCATATTGATTAGGATATTGCATTTCTATAGGATTGATGCGCTTAGTTTCCTGATATAGTTCACTTTGTGTCCCTATTACTTTGCCAATTTGAAAGATAAAATCATCTCCAGCCTCTTCCACTAGACTCTCAGATGTAATCACTGAATTTGTAATAAATGGTTTATTATATTCCATTTGTAATAGCTCAGTATTTGAAGCTTCGTATGATTCAATGACTTTATCCTCAATTCCTGAACCTGTTAAATAATCCTCATACTCCTTGATACTTTGCTCAGGATAAAAATTTAATACAGCTCTACTTGTAGCAGACCAGTGTCCTGTATATTCTTGGGATTGTGTCAATGTAACAATAGACAAATCAGTATCAAATAAAATATCTACCGTGCGATTTATTCGACTAAAATTTGGGTCAGATTGAACAATTTGACTAAAGTAATAATCAAAATTTTTAACGACATAAACACCATAGTTGCCTAAAATATTGAACGGGGCTTCACCAACACGGTACTCAATTCTGTCCGGGCTTATATATTTTTCTTCGTTAGGCAAGTAAATTAGGAACTCTTGAAGTTGATTTGGATTAAAAAACTCTGGGTCAAATTTCTTAAGAAATCTATTCGCTGTGATAACAATCTCATATTCAATCCCCAAATTGTATAAGTAATGTGAATATGTTTTTAAAATGCCAAAGGCGCTTGCTGACTTGTTTTTCAAGATGTAATCCATATTAGATAACTCAGCATTATTATTTTTGACCACTGTAAAATTTGTCTTGATGTAGTCATCAATTATAGTAGCCTTTTCAAATGTTGATAAATTTGATGTTTCAGCGATGCTATTTTTGATATCAGTCTTAACGATGTCGAGTGTGTCTTTATGAAAAAACTGAGGACCAATGTTAGTTACGACATTATCCCAAAACATCCCTTGGGTAATATTTTGTTCTTTAGGAAAACACTGATAGGCAACTGAAACTTTATTTGCGTTGGGAGTTGCATATTCTTCATCGAGCATCGCAGGAATATTTTCTAGTACTAATCTTTTTGACAATTTATTATTGATAACTTCAGATTCAAAGGGGATTTCTGTGTGATACGCTTTTATTCTAGAGGTAGTCTCACCAGTTATAAAAACGAATTCAGCCGTTCTAATGGGATATTCGTCTTGTAATTGCTGTTGGCCATGCATGTCATACTCTTTTTCAACGGTATATAATATTTCGATTTCAGAATTTTTCTCAACCCCTTCAATAGCAAATATTTTAAAATCTCCATATTCTTCAACATTCTCTACCTCTTTAATATTGTCTTTATTTAGCACGACAACTTTTCCTTCTGAATTAATAGTTCTGGCCTTGATATCTAAAACACGTATGACTTCGTACATCGGTATATATACCGTATTGTGACGAGCAATGCCCTCATCATTGTTTACGTGTGTAATTAGATGCTCGGTTTCATATATTTTTAATTGATTACCGAAGAGACTCTCCGCATATTCCACAATGTGCTTTTTTAATATACCAACGGAAGCTTTGTTTTTTTCTTCCATGGTAAGCTCATGTATAACAGGTGATTCATTCCAATTGTAAGTCTTATGATACTGTGCTAAACAATTAGTTATTGTGAAAAATAAAATTATAAATATTGATGGTTTATTCATTTAAGTTGTTCTAAAATTATGTTTTTCTTATAAGCTCTTGTAATGTTTTTGATAAAATTATTCCATATTTCAAATTCATTATTATCAATTCTTAAAGCATTAATGTAAATTACTTTATGTTGGGTAATTTGATCATCGTTTTTAACATATGAAATATCAAATCCAAATTTTGGATGCTCATACGAAAGATTTTCAGGGATATTTGAAACTTTAAACCCTTCAGGGACTATAAGTCTTGTTGTATATGCTTTCTCATACTTATGATCAATTTTTTTACTGTATTTACGGTTTTTAAGATCTATTTTACTTCGGGATAGAGTTCGATCGATATTCATATTGATATAGGTCTTATTGGCTACTTTTTTTAAATAGTTGTCAATTTTTAAGTCATAGCTGAGTAGAAGAGGAGAGGATTTGTTGTCAAAATTTCTTTCTGAAATATTCGAGTACATGGTTTTGTTATTTCCTAATTTTAAAGTCGTGTTTAGATATTCTTCTCGTGTTTTATCATTTTTGTTAAACGTGAAGTCTGAAATATACGAAACCTTCTCAAAACCTATCAAAGACCTGGTCTCATTCACGTGTACTAAGTTGCTATTGATTGAGATCTCGCTGTAGGTCTCTGTTTTATTTTCCTTCATTTTTGGGACAGGAATTCTTCGAATGTTAAAGTTTTTATTATCAATACCAATCAGAGCTTCTTTGTTTTGAATAAATGAACTTGGTAATCCGTAAGAAACATAACTATCAGTCGCATCTAAAAAAATAGTATCGTTATCAATAACTGCTGCAGTAATCATATGATTATCAACCATAGGAGTAGGAACCTCCCTGTAAGAATATGGACGATCTCGTGTACCAATCCATGCGCGGTATGATTCAATGTCGACATGATTTAGCATTTCATACAACAAATTTGCCATATCCTTACAATCTCCATAACGCTTTTCAACAACACTTGACGAACTCCTTGGAATAAATCCTCCTAAGCCATCTTCAAAAGCGACGTAAGTGATGTTATCTTGAACCCAATTAAATATGGCTTCTGCTTTGTCATGCTTGTCAGTGTAACCGTTTGAAATGTTTTCAGCGATGTCATGAACTTTTTTGAGATTATTTTCAGTAATATTATTTACCAAAGAATCGTACCATTTATAGAGATCCTTCACGTCATTTAATACTGAAGTAATGTCTCCATTTTTGTCATAACTTTTTATGTGCAAAATTATATGAGGTAAGTAATACAATAATGATTCACTTTGCTCTTCACCTTGGAAACCATCGATATTATTTAAAGTCCATGTGTATACAGTACGATTTAATTTATGCTCTTTTTTAAATTCAATTGGAAAATTTTTGGTATGGAATGTCTTGTAACCAATGGAAATGTTATCAGGAAATTCAATAGATAGTTTTGTGCTGAGAGTTGGGACAAAAGAGCCAAATTGGAATAGGCCAAGAAACCGAGGGTCAGAAATAATTTCTTGATATTCTAAATGAGTCTCAGCACCTGCCTTTACTGCAGGGAATGTAAAATTTTTAGTTTGTTGATCACTATAAAAAACTCCATTTTCAAATGTGTGTTTTGTTTCGATATAATCCACATTAATTTTTTTGTTTTCTAATGGCAAATATGTAAAAGCTTTGATGTCTTTAATGGTAGAAAAACTGTTAAAACTTAAGACCTCGTTTGCAAAATAAAGTTTTTTTGATGTTAGAAACTTACCTTGTTCAGTCACTGATTTTATGATGTTAAATTCACCATCCACCAAATTAATATCGAAGTGATTATGGCGTTTTAAGAATATAAAATCTTCATTGTCAAAATTTTGGGAAAGCATGACAATGGGGAAAAGAAGCCAAAAAGATATAGTAAGGTTTTTCATCAAATTTTATTTTCAATCAAAGATATTTATTTGCTAAAATTAATTAACTTAAAAATGTTAAAAATAGTATATTTTTGATACTTAATGTTTGATGCAAAAATGATTCCAGGATATAAAAAGGTTCATAATAAATTTAAATTAAACAATATCCATTATGATTATGATTCACTTCAAGAGGTGGCTTATAGTTTTGTGAAAGAAGGGTGTTCTCATGAAAAGGAGTTTGGAATGTTTCTCTTAGATTGGTTAGATTCAAATACCTATGTAAATGTCAAGACATCTGGATCAACCGGTTCCCCAAAAATTATTAAGTTGAATAAGCAAGCGATGGTTCGTTCCGCCATTGAGACAGGTGATTTTTTTAAACTTATGCCTAGTGATTCATCATTATTGTGCTTGTCTTCTCAATACATTGCGGGAAAAATGATGATTGTAAGAGCCCTTATATTAGGATTGCAGTTAGATTTAATTAAACCAACTTCAAGGCCTTTAGATGTTTTGAATAAATCGTACGATTTTATACCAATGGTGCCAATTCAATTACAAAATAGTTTGGATCAACTTCATCATGTCAAAAAAATCATTGTTGGTGGGGCTAAAGTGTCATTTAGCCTGATTCAAAAGTTACAATCAATATCACCATTAATTTATGAGACTTATGGAATGTCTGAAACAATCACTCATATTGCAGTAAAAAAATTAAATCATAATAAGTCATCGAAGCAACAATTTACATTTTTTACCCTCCCCAATGTCGCTATTTCTCAGGACGAAAGAGGTTGTTTGGTCATTGATGCCCCACATTTAAAGGTGAATTCTTTAGTTACGAATGATCTTGTGAAAATTTATTCGGAAAACTCTTTTGAGTTGTTAGGTCGTATCGATAACGTAATTAATTCAGGGGGTATTAAAATTTTTCCAGAACAAATTGAAAAGCAACTCAGTAGACATATTGATACAGATTTTTTTATCACGTCTAGAAAAAATCAAGCGTTAGGAGAAGAGATTATTTTACTAATCGAAGGAGATCAGCGTGATTTGTCTAAAAATTTATTTGAAAACCTCAAAAAATTCGAAATTCCTAAAAGAGTTTTGTTTATACATACATTCTTTCGTTTGTCATCAGGTAAAATTGACAGAATTAGGAATCGTTTAACAATACTGTAAAGTAAGATCTTTTGTTTAATAATATTTGGAATAATTAGCAAACAAGTGTCGTGTCATTATGTTTGAAAAAATATTTATTTTTACCACTTTACATTAAATACATACACTATGAGAACACTGATTTTATTCTTGTTATTTACGATACATTTAAATGCGCAACGAATATTACCTGAACAGCAGCGAGCTCAGGTAGTCGATGAAATACTATCTGATAGATTTAATAATCTATTGCCTCAATTAATGGATCGAGCTAAAATTGATATGTGGGTTATTATATCTCGGGAGTATAATGAAGATCCGGTTCTTAAGACCATGTTGCCTGCAACATGGCTTAACGCAAGACGTCGAACAATTTTAGTTTTTTACCGAGATAAAGAAAACAATTCTATTGATAAGCTAGCAGTGGCTCGTTATAATTTCGGTGAAAATATTCTTTCTGCATGGGATAAAGACAAAGAACCTAACCAATGGAAACGATTAATACAACTCATTGATGAACGAAATCCAAAAACAATAGGATTAAATTATTCAAAACATTTTAACATTGCCGATGGTATTGATAAAACTGATTATGACGAATTCATGAGCTTCCTTCCAAAAAAGCATCAATTAAAAGTAGTATCGGCTCAAAAATTGGCTACAAGTTGGATAGAAACAAGGACAGACCGAGAAATGATGTTGTATTCTCAGTTAGTGGACATCACCCATGATATTATTGCAGAAGCTTTTTCAGAAAAAGTAATTACACCAGGTGTTACCACAACCACAGATGTAGAGTGGTGGATGCGGGATAGAGTAACTAAGCTAGGATTAGAAACATGGTTTCATCCTACTGTTGATGTGCAAAGATCTTCCAATCAAAATAAAGACCATTTATATGCTTTTTCAGATAGGCCGAACGATATGATAATTTTGCCCGGGGATTTAATTCATTGTGATTTTGGTATAACATATTTGAGGCTAAATACTGATTGTCAAGAGTTAGCTTATGTTCTTCAACCAAATGAAAATGATGCACCTATTTATTTAAGAAAAGCCTTGTTTAAGGGGAATCAAGTTCAAGATTTTTTAACTAACAATTTTGAAGTTGGAAGATCCGGTAACGCTATTTTATTACAGAGTCTCAACGATGCTCGGAATGCCGGTCTCAAACCTTCAATTTATACGCATCCTTTAGGGAGTTATGGACACTCATCTGGTCCAACTATTGGTATGTGGGATGCCCAGGGTGGGGTTCCTGGAAATGGTGATTATCCATTATATCCAAATACCGTTTATGCAATTGAGTTAAATACAACAGTAGTCATTCCTGAATGGCAGCGCGAGATTCGAATTATGTTGGAGGAGGCAGGATATTTTGGAGAAAAAGGATTTAGATACGTCAATGGGAGACAAACACAATTGTTACTTATACCAAGAAAAAAGCAGCAATTAGGTAATTAGATTAATCATTAATTTTCAAAATGTTTAATTGAATAATTAGTAACTTTGTACTCTAATTTAGTAAAGACTGAAATAAGTATTATATGAGGAGGATTGTATTATTTTTATTGTTGGGAGTCTTGTGTGGTAATGAAATTATTGCTCAACAATTAAATCAAGTTCAAAGAGGTCAAAGGGGCTACGTGCCTCAGATGCGATTGAATGAGGACACCTATATTGATTTAGTTGATCCATATGCAGAAGTTGATAAGATGATGCCAAAATGTGTCACCGAGCTCAACCTTGATGCCTTTGAGCAAGAAATTATGAAAGCAATGCTCTTGAAAAAATTTGAAAGCTCTAATGCAATTCTCTCTGATGAGAAAAATTTACGAGCGGATAGGAAAAAAAAATTGGATGCATTAAATAAGGAATTCTTAAAGGAATTGCGAACTATTCTAAGTTCAGAGGAAGTAGATATATTTAATGCGATTGATTTCTCAGAGTCAAAAATTGAGAAAAAGCGAAGAAAAAAGAAAAAGAAAAATAAAAGGAACTAGTGTACTTTCTTCTTACACATTCTGTAAAAATTTAAGTCAAGCTCCGTTTTTGACATGTAATAATTGAAATAGGTCTTATTATACTTGAATAACACCTAGGTTAAAATCTTTTTTTATTGGGGCATGATTAGCCGCTTCAATTCCTAGGTTTATCCAAGTACGTGTTTCTAAAGGATCAATGATAGCATCAGTCCACAATCTTGCGGCCGCATAATAAGGTGATGTTTGCTCGTCATACTTGTCTTTAATTTTATGAAAAAGCTCAGTTTCCTTTTCAATAGTGATTTGTTCGCCTTTTTTTTCTAGTGAAGCCTTTTCAATTTGTAAGAGTACTTTTGCAGCTGAATCACCACTCATAACAGCTAATTTTGCACTAGGCCATGCTGCAATAAACCTCGGGTCATATGCTTTTCCGCACATAGCGTAATTTCCTGCACCATAACTATTACCAATTATAATCGTAAATTTAGGAACAACACTGTTACTTACTGCATTTACCATTTTAGCACCGTCCTTAATGATACCACTGTGCTCACTTTTACTTCCAACCATAAAACCAGTAACATCCTGTAAAAAAACCAATGGAATTTTTTTCTGATTACAATTAGCAATAAAGCGTGTTGCTTTGTCAGCACTGTCATTATATATAACTCCTCCAAACTGCATTTCACTTGATTTTGACTTAGATTTAGTTGTTTTGACTAATTTTCTTTGGTTGGCTACAATTCCAACTGCCCATCCTTCTATTCTTGCATAAGCTGTAATAATAGTTTTACCATAGCCAGCTTTGTATTCGTCATATTCAGAGTTATCTACTAAACACTTTAGTATCTCATACATGTCATATTGTTCTGAGCGAGATTTAGGTAAAAGACCATAAATATCATTTTGATTTTTCTTTGGTGCTGCAGCGGCAATCTTGTTAAAGCCTGCCTTATCGTAATCTCCAATTTTAGACATGATACTTTTAATAGTATCCAATCCATCTTTATCATTTTCAGCTTTATAATCAGTGACTCCACTAATTTCGCAGTGCGTTGTGGCTCCTCCTAAAGTTTCATTATCTATGGACTCACCGACAGCAGCTTTCACTAAATAACTTCCGGCTAGAAAGATACTCCCCGTTTTATTTATAATAATTGATTCATCGCTCATGACGGGTAAATAAGCACCCCCTGCTACGCAACTTCCCATTATACATGCAATTTGAGTGATACCCATACTGCTCATAATGGCATTATTTCTAAAAATACGACCAAAATGTTCTTTGTCAGGAAAAATCTGATCTTGCATTGGTAAATAAACACCTGCACTGTCAACGAGGTAAATGATGGGTAAGTTATTTTCTATAGCAATTTCTTGTGCTCTTAAATTCTTTTTTCCTGTTATTGGAAACCAGGCTCCTGCTTTAACAGTTGCGTCGTTTGCGACAATGACACACTGCCTGCCTTTCACAAATCCAATTTTCACAATCACACCACCTGACGGACAACCCCCATGCTCTTGATACATATCACTACCGGCAAATCCACCAATTTCAATATGTGTTGACTTACTATCCAAGAGGTAGTCAATACGTTCACGTGCTGTCATTTTACCTTTTGCGTGTTGATTTTCAATACGTTTTTTACCTCCACCGAGTTTTATTTTAGCAAAGCGTTTTGTTAACTCTGACACTAAAAGTTTATTGTAATCTTCGTTTTTATTGAAGTTGATGTTCATCTTTGATTTTGTTTATGCTAAAATACAAAAGTTGCGTCTGCTATTACAGATTCAGTTTAGTATTTATATATTACATGGAAGTATATTCCTAGGAATATAGTATGAGTTTTATTTATATTTGTATGTATAACAAACATTTCGCTCAGCGAGGGTGATTAAAACCATAAAAAGTTTATGAAAAAAATATTAGTATTTGCAGGAAGCAATAGTCTTAATTCTATCAATAAAAAGTTTGCTGTTTTCGCTGCAGGTAAACTTAACGATGTTACCTTAGAAATTGTAGATTTAAATAATTTTCAATTACCCACATTTGGGATTGATCTTGAACTATCACAAGGAATCCCTGATAACGCTATGTTATTTTTAGAAAAAATTAAATCATCGCAAGGTATTGTTTTGTCATTGGCAGAGCACAACGGATCTTACACCTCAGTCTTTAAAAATCTAATGGATTGGATGTCAAGAATTGATGGTAAATTATGGAGTAATATTCCGATGCTACTTTTAGCAACTTCTCCTGGAGGTAGAGGAGGTAGTTCTGTAATGAGTGCAGCAAAGGAAAGATTTCAATACATGGGAGGGAATGTTGTAGCTGATTTTTCATTTCCTTTTTTTGAAGAGAATTTTTCAAAATTAGGATTAAAAGATGATGTGTTGTCTTCGCAGTTTCAAGAAGCTATAAATACATTTAATTCTAAATTGTAATGGGAGATTTATCTCGCGATATTAATTCTAAATTTCAAAGCCCTAAACAAAAGGCTGTAATTAATATTTTGTATACGGCTAATTGGGTCCATAGCAAACAAATTATGTTTTTTAAGCAGTTCGGAATATCACCACAGCAATTCAATGTTTTGAGAATTTTGCGTGGTGCCAAAGCCCCGTTAAAAGTTCAAACTATCAAAAAAAGAATGATAGAAAGAGCGCCCAATGTTACAAGATTAATGGATAAATTATTTTCAAAAGGTTTAATTGATCGTATTTCTTGTAAACATGATCGTCGTGTTGTTCACATTGTAATTACAGCCAAGGGCCTTCATTTACTCAAAGTGATTTCTCGAAATATGAAAGAAGATACTTTAGAAAACCTTGATGATGAAGAAGCCTTAATTCTTAGTGATCTACTTGATAAGATACGGTAAAAGCCACTGAAGTCTAATCTCTAGAACGATAATAATAATTCAATAATGAAAACAGTTACACATTATTCTGACACCCGAGGTCATGTGAATCATGGCTGGTTGCAAGCACGCCATTCATTTAGTTTTGCATCATTTTACAATGCAGATAGAATGAATTTTGGTGCTTTACGAGTACTCAATGATGACATTATTGCTCCTAATATGGGTTTTGGTGCGCATCCTCACGATAACATGGAAATTATTACAATTCCATTAACTGGCGCATTGAAGCATCGCGATTCCTTAGCAAATCAGTGGCAATCAGTCCTGCCAGGTGAAGTTCAAATTATGTCAGCAGGTAAGGGGATTGAACACTCAGAAATGAATGCATCAACTGAAACAGAATTAAAGCTCTTTCAAATTTGGATTATTCCAAATAAAAGAGACATCAATCCAAGATATGATCAAAAGTTTTTTTTTGATATAGATCGTCATAATAAGTTTCAAACGCTCGTGTCATCATATGATGATGACGATACAGAAAGTTTGAAGATTTACCAAGATGTAAGATTATCCAGGATAAGCTTAGATAAAGGACGTAGTGTGGAGTACTTTTTAAAGAGTAAATGTCACGGGGTGTATGTTATGGCTATTGATGGAGTTTCTTTAATCAATAACACGATATTAAAAAAACGAGATGCTATAGGTGTATCAGAAATTAATAGTTTTAAAATAGTAGCACAAGAATCTTCAGATATGCTTTTAATTGAAGTTCCAATGAGTTAACCTAACATCAGAGAAATAAAAAAGCGTCTAGTGAAAGAGTGCTATTATTACTAAAAATACGATATTTGTAATACAACTAACTAATGAAAGACAAACCATATGGGAATGAACAAAAATACGGTGTTAGCTTGGGCTACAACCATTATGATTTTAGTAGGATTAGGATTAATAGGATTAGGTGCATTTAGGTATAACGAAGTTGCAGGTTGGGGTTTTGCCTCAGTAGGAATCGGTTTTTTTGCCATTGCTTGGGTGTTTAACGCTTTAAAAGGCCGCGTATAATGAGTGACGATAAAAAAGTAATTTTTTCAATGTCTGGCCTAACCAAGACATTTTCAGGAGCTAACACGCCAGTGTTAAAAAATATTTATCTAAGTTTTTTTTATGGAGCGAAAATTGGCATTCTAGGACTCAACGGGTCTGGTAAATCTACTCTCTTAAAAATTATTGCAGGCAGAGATAACAATTATCGTGGTGATATTACATTTTCACAAGATTATTCTGTTGGTTTATTAGAACAAGAGCCAAAACTCGATGATGATAAAACAGTTATGGATGTGGTAAAAGAAGGTGTTTCTAAAACAGTAGCAATTCTGGAAGAATATCATGCTATTAGTGATCAATTTGGTTTGGAGGAAGTGTACAGCGACGCTGATAAAATGGAAAAGCTAATGAACCGTCAAGCAGAATTACAAGACCAAATAGATGCTGTAAATGCTTGGGAATTGGATACTAAATTAGAAATAGCAATGGATGCATTAAGGACGCCAGCTGCTGATAAAAAAATCGGTTTATTGTCAGGTGGGGAACGTCGTAGAGTAGCTTTGTGTCGTTTGCTGCTGCAGCAACCTGATGTTTTATTATTAGACGAGCCGACCAATCATTTGGATGCTGAATCTGTACATTGGTTAGAGCACCATTTAGCACAGTATAAAGGAACGGTCATTGCGGTAACTCACGACCGGTATTTTTTAGATAATGTTGCAGGATGGATATTAGAATTGGATCGAGGTGAGGGCATCCCGTGGAAAGGAAATTATTCATCGTGGTTAGATCAAAAATCTAAACGTATGGCTCAAGAAAGTAAATCGGCGTCAAAAAGACAAAAGACTTTAGAAAGAGAACTTGAGTGGGTTCGTCAAGGTCCTAAAGGCCGACAAACTAAACAAAAAGCACGATTAAAAAATTATGATAAGTTGATGAATCAAGATCAGAAACAACTTGATGAGAAACTTGAAATATATATTCCTAATGGTCCGCGACTCGGGACAAACGTCATTGAGTCTATCAATGTCAGTAAGGCTTATGCAGATAAATTATTATATGAAAATTTAAATTTCAACTTGCCGCAAGCGGGAATTGTTGGAGTGATTGGACCTAATGGTGCAGGGAAAACGACTATTTTTAAAATGATTATGGGAGAAGAAGTTCCTGATCAAGGAGAATTTAAATTAGGAGATACTGCAAAAATCGCTTACGTGGATCAAAAGCATTCAAATATTGATCCAAATAAAACTATTTGGCAAAATTTTAGTGATGAACAAGAATTAATTATGATGGGAGGAAAACAAGTCAACTCTCGTGCATACTTGAGCAGATTTAATTTTTCTGGTAATGAGCAAAATAAAGAAGTTAAATTGCTGTCAGGGGGTGAGCGAAATCGATTACACCTAGCGATGACATTAAAGGAGGAAGGTAATGTTTTGCTTCTCGATGAGCCAACGAATGATTTGGATGTGAACACATTAAGAGCATTAGAGGAAGGTTTAGAAAATTTTGCTGGTTGTGCTGTGGTCATTAGTCACGACCGTTGGTTTTTAGATCGAATATGTACGCATATTTTAGCTTTTGAGGGCAACTCAGAAGTATACTTTTTTGAAGGAAGTTACAGTGAATATGAGGAGAATAAGAAAAAGCGTCTGGGAGGTGATTTACAACCAAAGCGCTTGAAGTATAAAAAATTAACAAGATAACAGGTCACTGTTCAGATTGGCAACTGTGATTTCATCATAACAAGATTTTTTTTAATAAAGATGGCCCTCTGTAAAATCTTGATAGACTTCCTTTTTCTTTACTGATTTTTTAGTGAGCTTTTTATGTTCCGCTTTTAGTTTAACGGTTTTATAAATACCGAAAACAAGCAGTACTAGTAGAAAAAGGACCATAATTGTTAAAGCAGTAATTACATTGTTTTGATTTATTACAATATAGTGAGGGATCATAAATTGAATTGACATATTTGTTATTATTGGGATGGATGCAAATATAGGTATTTTTTGATAACACGATATTTTTGATGAAAGTGATGAATAAATGATTATTTATTTCTTTCTACACATCCAAAATTGTTTTTGATTCGTATATAATAAAAATATAAATAGCATATCAAATCAATAAAAAAAAGAGCGAATATATAATGGAAAGTAACACAACACCCAATAACAGATTAAAAATAATTTTAGTAATAACTCTTGTTCTATTATTTGGAACAGGATTTTACACCCTTAATCTTTACAATAGTAATATAGAAACTCAAGAGCAATTAATCGCTGAAAAAGAACTCGTCTTAAAGGACTTAAATAATATGGCAGCGCAATACGATATTGCCATCGATAATAACGACGTTGCCAATAATAAATTAATTCAAGCTCGAGAACGCATAGAAGGTTTGATGGATTCATTAAAGATATCAGACAACAATGTACGTAGCTTATGGAGATACAAAAAGAAATTTTTAGATCTTCAAGATGAAATGAAAGAGTTGATGCTTGAAAATAACACGTTAAAAGAGGAGAATTCGATGTTAACAAATACTCTCGATAGCACCAAAGTACAACTAAATGATCGTATAGTTTACAATGATTCTTTATTGAATCAAAATACTCAATTAGCAACTATTGTAAGAGATGCTTCAGTATTATCAGCTGTATCATTAAAGGGTTTGGGTGTTATAATAAGAAGTTCAGGAAAACTGATACCAACTGAACGTGCAAGTCGAGCCGATGAGCTTAAAATTTGCTACACTGTTCCTAAAAATAAATTAGTTACTACAGGAGAGAAAGATTTTTTTGTTCAAATCTTAGATCCTAAGAACAATATATTAGGTGAAAATAAGCAAATAAACTTTGAAGAAAAAATACTGAATTATAGTCTGAGCAGTAAGTTTAATTACACAGGTAAGAATTTGGATATCTGCGAGTTTGTTAAACCTAGAGGGAAAAAATTTGAAAAGGGACGTTATATTGTGAATATATTTGATGAAGCTATTTTGGTGTCATCTTCACAGTTTATGTTAAAATAATACAGCGTTTTTTGTTGTTAGTTAGTTAGTAGTTAGTAAAGAGCCTCAAGTTGATTCTTGAGGCTTTTTAATTATGTTACCATTTATAATTACTGTATCAATATAACTTTGACCGAAACTATATGGTAAAATATTAATATTCGATATTGGATCAGTTATTAAAATATTTGCTTTTTTACCTTTTGTTATGGTCCCATGAGTCTTACTTATTCCCATGGCGTAAGCACCATTTATAGTTGCTGCATTAATTGCCTCTTCAGGTGACATTTTCATTTTGATACAGGCAGAGCTTAGAACAAAATTCATATTGCCGCTCGGTGATGAGCCAGGGTTAAAATCACTCGCTAAAGCTATAGGTAGCCCGGAATCTATAAGTTTTCTTGCCGGGGTGTACGGTATTCCTAAGAAAAATGAACATGTTGGAAGTGCAACAGGAATGGTATCACTATTTTTCAAAACATCAATATCATCATCATTTAGCTGCTCTAAATGATCAACCGATAACGCCTTATATTTAACGCCCAGAGCAACACCTCCAAAAGCATTAAATTGATTTACATGAATTTTAGCTTTGAGCCCGTGGGCTTGGCCAGCTTTTATGATGCGTTCAGAGTCCTCAAGAGAGAAGTACCCTTTTTCACAAAATACGTCAATATAATCTGCAAGATGAGCCTCTGATATTTTTGGAAGCATCTGATCAATAATTAAACTTAAATAAGCGTCTTTATTTTCTCTGTAAAGATATGGAACAGCATGCGCACCTAAAAATGTTGCTTTAACGGTAATTGGCAGTGTTTCTTTTATTCTTTTTATCACGCGCAGCATTTTCAGTTCAGACTCCAGACTTAATCCATAGCCAGATTTTATTTCTATAGCACCTGTACCTGATTTCATGACTTGCATTAAACGTACCAATGATTTATCGTAGAGTTCAGACTCGGTCATTTTCCCTAGCATTTTGGCAGAATTTAAAATTCCACCACCTCGATTTGCAATTTCCTCATAGCTAAATCCGTTCAAACGATCAACAAATTCTTGTTCTCTATTTTCAGCAAAAACAATATGAGTATGGCTATCACACCATGCTGGAAGGACAAATTTTCCTTTGGCATCAATGACATTGTTTGAAGAGAAATTTCCGATTTCAGTCATTTTTCCGAAGTCAACAATCGTATCGTCTTCAATAAGTAAATAGGCATTTTTAATGGATGGTAGAGATTTCATATCCTGACCAGAAACCTTTATTATATCTTGATTTCTTACTTGAAGCAATTCTTTTATATTAATGATCAAAATGGACATGATAATCTTTGCTTTATCTAATAATCGAATTTTTAATTTTATTTAGTGTGGCCAATCATATTTTCTGGTTTTACCCACGTATCATAATCAGCCGCAGAAACATAACCTAGATTGATGGCCTCTTCTCGAAGTGTTGTTCCATTTTTATGTGCTGTATTTGCTATTTCTGCAGACTTGTAATAGCCAATTTTAGTGTTTAGAGCAGTAACAAGCATTAGTGAGTTGTTGACGAGCTTATTTATGACATTATGATTTGGTTGAATTCCAATCACACAATTGACAGTAAAACTTTGACATGCATCTCCTAAGAGTTGAGCTGATTGTAAAATATTTGATGCCATCATCGGTTTAAAAACATTGAGTTCGTAGTGTCCCTGTGTACCACCAACACTAATTGCAACGTCATTACCCATTACTTGAGCACATACCATTGTCAATGCTTCGCATTGAGTAGGGTTTACTTTACCTGGCATGATACTGCTTCCGGGTTCATTTGCCGGGATGATAATTTCTCCAATACCTGAGCGTGGCCCCGACGCCATCATTCGAATGTCATTGGCTATTTTATTTAAAGAAACAGCTAATTGTTTTAGAGCACCGTGACTTTCTACTAAAGCGTCATGTGCTGCAAGTGCTTCAAATTTATTTGTGGCAGTAGAAAAAGGCAATCCTGAAAATTCTGCAATATATTTTGCCACTAAAACGTCATAGCCTTTAGGGGTATTTAATCCCGTTCCCACAGCAGTTCCACCTAACGCTAATTCACTTAAATGAGCCAATGAGTTGTTGAGTGCCCTCAATCCGTAACTTAATTGCGCGGCATAACCTGAAAACTCTTGACCCAGGGTCAGAGGAGTAGCATCCATTAAATGTGTTCTGCCAATTTTTACAACATTTTTAAAATCTTTAGCCTTTTGCTCAATCTCGTCTCGAAGTGATTCAACGCCTGGAATAGTTACTTCGGTTATTTTTTTATACGCAGCAATATGCATTCCAGTTGGAAAGGTGTCATTAGAGGATTGTGATTTATTTACGTCATCATTTGGTTGAATAGTTTTTTCACCTTCACCAATGTTGAATCCAGCAATTTGATGCGCTCTATTAGCAATCACTTCATTAACATTCATATTGCTTTGTGTTCCTGACCCTGTTTGCCAAATAACTAAAGGAAATTGATCATCATGTTTGTTGTTTAGTATTTCATCACAAACCTGCGCTATTAAATCTCGCTTATTTTTTGAAAGCACTCCTAAATCACAATTTGCATAGGCTGCCGCTTTTTTTAAATAAGCAAAGCCATATATGATTTCAAGAGGCATAGAACCTTCAGTACCAATTTTAAAATTATTTCGTGATCTTTCTGTTTGTGCTCCCCAAAGTTTGTCACTAGGGACATTTACCACACCCATTGTGTCTTTTTCTACTCTGAATTCTTTCATAATTTACATAAATATTCAATCACAAAATTACAACTTATTGTACGTATGTTTACAGATTCTTTAAAGTTTTTGTTAAAAAATGATATCCATACTATGACAGCTATTTCTGTTTTTTTGAAGTATTGTTAGTTAGAAATAAAAGATGGTATTCTGTGAATAATTCTTTTATGCGTGGTTGTATAACTAATTATGATAACCTATCTTTGCTTAACTTTTTAAATTTTCAACAGTATGTTTGATTTTGATCAATATTTAGGTTTTTTAGCATTTTTGTCAATATTAACACTAGGTTTTTGGCTTATGATTTTTCTCATAACATTTGTCATCCCATATTGGATTGGGGGAGCATTAATAGAGAGACTCCAAGAAATTAGAGCTGAGAAAAAAGCTAATAGAAAAGTCAATATTTAACACCAACAATACGCAACAAAAAAAAGGAGAATTCAACAAGTTCTCCTTTTTTTGTAATAAGTGCTGTCTAAATTAAGTTCCTTCCATTTCATATTGCTCACCATTTCCCTGTCCACCACGTCTTTGACGTTGATTTTTTTGTTGATTAAAGCGATAGGTAAATGACATGGTATAAGTACGCTGTCTCCATTGAAATTCACTATCAGATCTAAAATTTGATGTAAACGATTCACTGATGCGTTTTCTGGAATTGAATAAGTCGCTAACTCTGAGTGCTAAGGATGCCTTCTCTTCAAATAAATCTTTACTAAATGCTAGGTCTGTAGAAAAAACTCCTGCGCTGATGCTTTGTGCAGTTTCATTCGGCCCCCTGTAAAATAATCTCGTCTGCCAATCAATCTCTCCAGGCAGAGTGTATTTATTATTTAAGCGCATAAACCAACTTAGATTTTCTGCGTCAAAATTTTGTTCTTCAAAATCGCCTCTTGTGATGGATTGAAAAACATTGAAATTTCCATTTAAACTCCACTTCTTGGTGGGCCTATAGCTCAATGTGAATTCAAAACCAAAACGATCGTTTGTAGCCAGATTTACAGGTCCACGTTTAATGATAGGTACTAAATCAAAATCGTCATTTATTTGATCAAAATCTGGATCATTTTGACTTATAGTTTGATTAGTTTCAAAAATGTAATATAAATCAGTTTCTCTTGTAATGAAATTAAAAGTATTCGTTGCGTGTTGAAAGTAGACAGAGGTACTTAAAGTTACCTTACCAAAACGATTTAAGTAGCCAATATCAAAAGCATCTGATGTACTTGGATCTAAATTTGGATTTCCTTGAAAAATACTCGTTGCACTGCTTCTTGAGGGAAACGGATTTATAAAATAAGATCGCGGTCTTCGAATACGTCTGTTATAACCTAAGGTGATACTTGCGTCTTCCGATATTTCATAAGCTAAGTTGGCTGTTGGGAATAGTTGCGTATAGTTTTTCTTTTCAAAATCGCCACTTGTTTCTTGGTCAATTGTAACACGAGTACCTTCTAAACGGATGCCGAATAAGTAAGAAAATTTATCTCCTAATTTATTTCCGTACTGGGTGTAAAAGGCATTGACATATTGACTAAATGCCAAGTCATTACTTAAGTCAGTATTAATGAAGAAAGTGTCTCCATTATCATTTGTGTTTTCAACCAAAAAATCAGAATTCAAATTTTGAAATTGTCCTCTGTAACCCATTTCAAACTGACCTTCTTTACCGACTGGTTTGACATAATCTGCCTGAAGTAAAATTCTATCTTGTTTTTCTCTAGTCTCAACATTTTCCACATCAATTCTATTTTGATTGATTAAAGATGTTTCACTTTCTTCACTCTTTTCATATTGAAAATCAAAAGTTAATTTGTGTTGGCTATCGCCGTTAAATTGATTGTCATAATTTAATGAATATTGAATGGTTTTATCATCCTCAATTTCAGGGTCTAAACGGATATTTCTTGTTATTGAATTATTAGATCCTATTTCATCAAGAATATTTGTTGTATTACTTGCGTTGTCACTATTTCTGTAGACCATTGAAGCTGTGAATGAAGATGTTTTGTTCACATACCATTCTACACCAAGATTGGTATTCAACCCTTTTCTTTCACGTTCAAATATGCGCTCTTCTTTTAAAAAAGTACTGGGGTTATCCCCATTAAAAAATTCTGTGTTATTGTAAGAATTACCCGGTGTTTCTCTGTAACTGTAGCCCGTCGTGTTAAAAAAGTTTAAATTACCAGTTCTGTAATTGATGTTACCTGAGACTCCAGCCTGAGTAGGATAAGAGGTGTTTAAAGTCATTGCACCATTTAGCCCTTGAAGTTTACTTCTTCGAAGGATAATGTTTAAGATCCCTGCAGAACCTTCTGCATCATATCTTGCCGATGGCGAGGTGATCACCTCAACTCTTTCAATAGATTCAGCTGGTAGTTGTCTAAGTGTGTCAGTTGAATTTAATCCAACCAAACCAGATGGCTTTCCGTTGATCAAAATTCTTACGTCATCATTTCCCCTCAATGCAACATTGCCCTCAACATCAACTGACACCGATGGAACATTATCTAAAACATCACTTACAGTACCGCCCCTAACAGTTAAATCTTTACCAACATTATATATCTTCTTGTCCAATCTAAACTCGACAGTCGTCCTTTCTGCAATAATCTCAACAGCATCCAAGGCTTCAACGTCTAAAATAAGTGAAAACTTACCTATATTTTCATCATTTGTGATGCGTTTGTTTTCAATAATTTGCGTTTTAAATCCAATATATTCTATTCGAATATCAAATGCGCCAATTTCTACTGGAATACTGAAATCACCTTTAGAATCTGTTATCCCACCAGTAATAATGGCGTTTTTTAATTTACTAAATACGACGATCGTGGCATATTCTAAAGGTTCTTTGGTTTCTTCGTCAATGACATTGCCGCTTATAGTTACCTCTGATTTCTCAGAAATAGCTTGAGGCTTTTGTGCTCTTGCTGAAAATAATAATAATCCTAAAAAAAATAGGAGTAGGGTCGTTTTATTCATTTGTCATCATTGATGATTTGATCACAAAAGTAGAAGAAGGATTTAACCACTTCGGTTAAACTTGTGTTAAAAGAAATTAAATATTTCTTAACTAAACTTTAAGAATAGGTGTACCCTTTATAAGATGTCGAAGATTTTTTCAGGAGGGCGTCCAATAACTGCTTTCTTATCATTAATGACTATAGGTCTTTCAATTAATTTAGGATTATTGACCATGATTTTTATGATGTCTTGATCAGATAATTCTTTGTTTTTATAGTTTTGTTTCCATAATATCTCATTTTTCCTTACCAATTCGATAGGAGAAATACCCAGAAGATTTACAATGTAATTTAGCTTTTTGGTTGTTGGAATTGTTTCCAGATAGTTGACAACTTCAAAATCTTTACCAGATTCTTCTAAGATCTTTAAACCAAATCTCGATTTGCTGCACCTGTTATTATGGTATATCTGTATCATATAGTCAATTATAAAGTTTCTTTTGAGGTATCTTGTTGTCCCATCATCATAAGGTAAGCCTTTAAAAAGGGTTCAATTTCTCCATTCATAACAGCATCAATATTCCCTGTTTCATGGCTTGACCGAACGTCTTTAACCAACTTGTAAGGATGCATCACATAATTTCTAATTTGACTTCCCCATTCGATTTTCATTTTACCAGCTTCAATGTCATCTCGTTGCGACATTTGTTTTTGTAATTCTATTTCGTAGAGTTGAGATTTTAACATTTGCATTGCACGAGAGCGATTGTCATGTTGAGAACGAGTTTCTGAACATGAAATTTGAATTCCTGATGGCTTGTGTGTTAATTGAACCTTTGTCTCAACTTTATTTACATTTTGCCCACCTGCACCACTAGATCTAGCTGTAGTAATCTCGATATCAGCAGGGTTTATATCTATTTGGATTGTATCATCTACCAAGGGGTAAACATATACAGATGCAAATGATGTATGACGTTTTGCGTTGCTATCAAAAGGTGATATTCTAACTAATCGATGGACGCCATTTTCTCCTTTCAACCAACCAAATGCATAATCACCGTCGATTTCTAGTGTCACTGTTTTTATTCCTGCGACATCCCCTTCCTGTAAATTCAATTCTTTGATTTTAAAACCGCTTTTTTCGGCGTACATGATATACATTCTCATTAACATGTTTGCCCAATCACATGACTCAGTTCCTCCTGCGCCTGCTGTGATTTGTATCACAGCGCTCAAAGAGTCTCCTTCTTCAGATAACATATTTTTAAATTCTAATTTCTCTATTAAAGCAACGGTTGTTTCATAGGCGCTTTCTAATTGAATGTCAGTAGCATCTCCTTCTTTGTGAAACTCATATACAACCTCAAGTTCATCCAAAAAAATTTTCGCTGAATTATAATCTTTTATCCAACTCTTTTTCTCTTTGATGGACTTCATTACAATTTCTGCTTGTTTCGAGTCATTCCAAAAGTTGGGATCAAAGGTTTGCTCTTCTTCGTTTGAAACTTCTATTAATTTTGCTTCTATGTCAAAGATAGTGCCTTAGTTTGTCAAGGCGGGTGTTAAGTGTTTTTATATTATCTGAAGTAATCATTCTTGTAGTTTGAACAAAAATAGGTTTATTAAACGTTGTTAAAAAGTGATTATTACTTTTTTCGTGTTTTTTGTACTAAAATATTTATGTAGTTTTATACTTTGTATTTTCTTTAAAGACATAATATTGACATCATGAAAAAGAACCTCATTTTATTATTAATTTTCTCCACAACAATAATGAGCTTTGCTCAGCAATCTTCTATAAAGTCTTTCAAAGGCTATTTTAACTTTTCTTACAATGAAGAGAGTGGATCTATAACGATGGAGGTAAAAGAATTAAACAAAGAGTTTTTATATGTGAGTTCATTGTCCAGTGGAATTGGATCTAATGATATTGGTTTAGATAGAGGACAGTTGGGAGGAGAACGTATTGTGAAATTTATCAAAACAGGAAATAAGTTGTTACTTGTTCAGCCCAATCAAGATTATCGGGCACTAACAGATAACGAATTGGAGCGAAATAGCATTGAGCAAGCGTTTGCAAAATCTGTGTTATTTGGATTTCCAATTCAACAAGAAAAAGAGGGTAGCTATTTTATCGATGTCACACCATTTTTATTGCAAGATATGCATGGTGTGTCAAACCGTTTAAAACAATCAGGCGAGGGCCAATACAATCTTGATAAAACTAAAAGTGCGATTTGGTTAGAACGAACCAAGGCATTTCCAAAAAATATAGAATTGGATGTATTATTGACATTTTCAGGTCAGCCTAGTGGGAAACACTTAAGAACTGTTGTACCAACAGCTTCTTTAGTGACTGTGCACCAACACCATTCATTTATTGAATTACCAGATAACAATTATCAACCACGAATATTTGATGTGAGAAGTGGAGCAATTCCAATGTCCTATATGGATTACGCAACGCCTGTTCAAGAACAAATTAATAAACAATACATCATTCGTCATAGATTACAAAAAAAGAATCCTGAGAACCAAATGAGTAAAGCTGTTGAACCGATTATTTACTATTTAGACAATGGGACACCTGAACCTATTCGAAGTGCCCTATTGGATGGAGCTAAATGGTGGAATCAGGCTTTTGAGGCTGCTGGGTTTATTGATGCTTTTCAAGTAAAAATGCTACCAGATGATGTTGATCCCTTAGATTGCAGGTATAATGTCATACAATGGGTGCATCGTTCAACTAGGGGTTGGAGCTATGGAAGTAGTGTGGTAGATCCAAGAACAGGTGAGATTATCAAGGGGCATGTCAGTTTAGGGAGTTTGAGGGTTCGTCAAGATTTTTTAATTGCGCAAGCCTTACTAAATGAGCCGTACAAAGACAGTGATGACAACGTTGATCCAATGCTTCAGCTTGCCTTATCAAGGATTCGACAATTAAGTGCGCATGAGGTGGGACACACGATAGGTTTTACCCATAATTTTGCAGCGAGTACAGCCAACAGAGCCTCAGTTATGGATTACCCACATCCAGCCATATCACTAAAGAATAATCAAGTGGATATTAGTAATGCATACGCTGTTGGTATTGGTGTTTGGGACAATGTTACAGTAGCATATAGTTATTCAGAGTTTGACAAAGAGACAGATGAAACGAAAGCTCTAAATGCTATTTTAGAAAAGGCTAAAAATGATGGTCTTCGTTTTATTACTGATTCAGACGCACGTGCGCCAGGAGGGGCACACGCTTTGGCTCATTTATGGGATAATGGTGCTTCTGCAGCAGATGAATTAATGAACGTCTTAGATGTTCGTAAAAAAGCAATACTAAATTTTTCCGAAAACAACATTCGCTCAAATGAGCCTTATTCTGTGTTGGAAGATGTTTTTGTGCCGTTATATTTTTTTCATAGATATCAGGCAGAGGCGACCTCCAAAGTAATTGGGGGTCTCGATTATAATTATGCCGTTAAAGGTGATGGGCAAATGATTGTTGAAACCATTGATGTAGAACTACAAAATAAGGCATTAAATGCTTTATTATTAACCATAAACGCTGAAACATTAGCGATTCCTAAAGATAAGTTAGGCTTATTCCCACCACGTGCTTTTAGCTATCCAAGAACCCGTGAATCTTTTAAAGGGAAAACGGGGGTTGCTTTTGACGCACTTAGTGTCGCCTCAACAGCAAGTGATATGGTATTAAAATTTCTATTACACCCTCAAAGAGCGAACAGATTAATACAGCAAAAAAGTTTAAATCCTAACCAATTGAGTTTGGATGAAGTTTTAAATACTTTAATGAAAAACAGTTTTAACGTAAGTTATGATGATGATTATTTAAATGAAGTACAACGTATGATTAATTTAAACGTTTTGAAGCATCTCATGAATTTGGCATCAAATGACGCCTCATTTTTTCAAGTAAAAGCCCTTGCTAATGCTGCGATAACCGATATTATGACAAATAGTTTAAGTTTAGATCCATACAAAATGCAGTATAATTTATGGATCAAACAGTTTAAAGATAATCCAAAAGAATTCACCTTACCAGAATCACCATCTTTACCCGACGGTTCACCTATTGGAACGAACATTTGTAATTATATAGCATACTAAACATGACAATAGATTTAAGAAGTGATACGGTAACAAAACCAACGCCCGAAATGTTGGAAGTCATGATGTCTGCAAAAGTTGGAGATGATGTTTATAAAGAAGACCCCACTGTAAATGAACTTGAAGAAAAGATAGCACACATGTTTGGTAAGGAAAAAGCATTATTTTTTCCCACTGGAAGCATGGCAAATCAGGCTGCTATAAAATTACACACAAATCCCGGGGAACAGGTGATATGCGATAAGTATGCTCATATATACAATTATGAGGGAGGCGGAGCCTCTTTTAATAGTGGCGTATCATGCAAACTTATTGATGGACATAGAGGGATGTTCACTGCTGAACAAGTTTTAAATTCGATAAACCCACCTGATTTTTATCACAGTCCTTTGTCAAGTTTGGTAGCAGTTGAAAACACAACTAATAAAGGTGGAGGAGCTTGTTGGGATTTCGAAGAAATAAAAAAGATAAAATCGATTTGCGATGAACATAATTTAGGATATCATTTGGATGGTGCACGCCTGTGGAATTCATTGATTGCAAAAAACGAGACGTCTTTACAATACGGACAATTATTTAACACAATTTCAGTATGTTTAAGTAAAGGATTAGGCTGCCCAATGGGCTCTGTTTTGGTTGGTGATAATAAATTTATGGACAGAGCAATAAGAATTAGAAAGATTTTTGGTGGTGGTATGCGGCAGGTTGGTTATTTAGCAGCTGCGGGAATTTATGCTTTGGATAATCACATAAATCGTCTAAAAAATGATCACGAAAAAGCCCAAGAAATAGGCGGGATGATGGACTCATTATCCCAAATTAAACGTGTAGAGCCGATAGAGACTAACATCGTAATTTTTGAATTACATGGTCATGTTGATGAAGCCAATTTCATCAACAAGTTATCTAGTCATGACATTCATATTATTAGCATGGGTAGTGGGAAATTACGAATGGTAACTCATTTGAACTATACAGATAGCATGCACGATAAGCTCTTGAGTCTCGTCAGTCAAATGTGATGGTAAAGTAAGTTACAATTACTGTGATGTGAAGAATATCATTTGAATAAATCTAATCCTGGGATGTTGGGCATCCCGTTTTTAGCAACGGTGGATAATTCGGTTTCATTAATCTTGTCAGCTCTGGTGATAGTTTTGTTTAATATACTGATTAAGACATCTTCAAGCTTATTTTTCTCTAAATAAAGGCTGTTGTCAATAAAAATTGACTTTATCACGCGATTAGCAGATATCGTTACTTTTAATAAGCCATCGGGGCTTGATTCATCAACGTAGACATGATTTAAACGTTTTTTCGTTTCTTCAATAGTTGCCTGAGTTTCTTTTAACTTACCCATGATGCCTTTTAAATCTCCATACATGTATTTTTATTTTGTGTTGAAAGACAAAGCTATTTAATTTTTATATTTTTGAAAACTTTATAAAGAACTATCTAATTGAAAAATAAAATACAAGCACCAAAAGCTAAAAAAATATTAAAAACAATAGCAGCGCACAACGACGCGAGACATGACTATTATTATTGGTTAAATGATGCAACTAATCCAGAGGTTATTGACTATTTGAAAAAAGAAAACATCTATTGTGACCATATGATGAGTCATACAAACTCTTTTCAGGCAACGTTATTCAATGAAATGAAATCGCGAATTAAAGAAGATGATGAGTCAGTTCCCTACAAATTTAATGGTTATTGGTATATCGTAAAATATGAAGTTGGAAAAGACTACCCAATCTACATCCGAAGAAAAGAGTCTTTGAGTGCGCTTGATGAAATTTTATTTGACTGCAACGATATGGCATCGGGACATGCTTATTTTAGGCTCTCAGGAATTAGTGTAAGTCCAGACAACACCAAAGTTGCTTATGGTATCGATACTTTAGGTAGACGACAATACACCATTTATGTCAAAGATCTGAAAACATCAAAACTATTATCAAAAGACATCATTAATACAACAGGATCATCTACTTGGGCTAACGATAATAAAACTATTTATTATACAGCTAACGATACAATAACGTTGAGATCGAATAAAATATACAAACATTTCTTAGGAACAACAGGAGAGGATACTTTGGTTTACAATGAACTAGATGAAACTTTTAACACCACTGTTTACAAGACTAAATCTCAACAATTTATAGTCATTGCTAGTTACAGTTCGCTCTCCAATGAATTTCAAATTTTGAACGCAGATCAACCAGAAGATGATTTTAAAATATTTCAATCACGTGTAAAAAATTTAGAATATAGTATTTATCATTTTGATGAAAATTTTTATGTTCTTACCAATTGTGATGGTGCAGTCAATTTTAAGTTGATGAGTACTAATGTTCATAATACGTCCATAGAACACTGGAAAGATCTTATTTCTCACCGAGAACATGTCATGATTGAGGATATTAATATTTTTAAAGAATTTTTGGTGATTGTTGAACGTGAAAATGGACTAAATAATATTAGAGTTAAACGCTGGTCAAGTTCAGAAGATTATTATTTACCATTTGATAATGAAACTTACACAGCGTACCTCAGCACAAATATTGATTTCGACACACACATATTACGTTATGGTTACAATGCCATGACGACGCCGGCTTCTATCATTGATTTTGATATGAAATTAAAGTCACATAAGATTCTGAAAGAACAACAAGTGTTGGGAGGAGTATTTAAAAAAGAGAATTATGTCTCTGAACGAATTTGGGCGATTGCAGAAGATGGGACCCGTATTCCAATGTCATTGGTTCATCACAAAAACACAAAAAGAACGAAACTAACACCATTGGTTATTTATGCTTATGGGGCCTATGGTTCTACTATTGACCCTTATTTTTCAACGATTCGTTTGAGTTTACTCGACCGTGGATTTATTTATGCGATTGCGCATGTTAGAGGAGGCGAATACATGGGTAGACCTTGGTATGACGATGGGAAACTTCAAAAAAAGAAAAATACGTTTACTGATTTTATTTCTTGTTCAAAATTTTTAATTAAACACAATTACACCTCTTCCCAGCATTTATATGCGATGGGCGGCAGTGCTGGTGGTTTGCTCATGGGAGGAATAATTAACATGGCACCCACATTATATCGCGGTGTCATTGCTCAAGTTCCTTTTGTTGACGTATTGACAACAATGATGGATGATTCCATACCATTAACTACAGGCGAATATGATGAATGGGGTAATCCTGCAGATTTTTCATCTTATAATTATATAAAATCATATTCCCCCTATGATAATATTGCTGAGTTAGCATATCCAAATTTATTGATAACTGCAGGACTTCACGATAGTCAAGTGCAGTATTGGGAGCCAGCGAAGTGGATTGCGAAACTTCGAGATTACAGTACAAATGATAATTTACTTTTATTACAAACAAATATGAAAGCTGGGCATGGTGGTGCCTCCGGACGTTTTGATTCTCTTAAGGAGGATGCTCTCGAATTTGCGTTTATTTTGAATTTGGAAGGGATAACAAAATGATAAAAAAAAAAGACTTATTTTTGTCTTGTTTTTGGTAAGTTAAAATAGCCAATTAGAACAACCTCTCTATGATACAAAATAAGCAAGTGTTTGACAATGTATTGCAACTTATAGGTGACACGCCATTAATTAAATTAAACAAGATTACCGCCTCATTCCAAGGGGAATATCTCGCAAAAGTAGAAGCTTTTAATCCGGGTCATTCATCAAAAGACAGGATTGGTTTATACATAATTGAGGAGGCCGAGCGTCAAGGAATACTCCATCCGGGAGATACGATAATTGAAACAACGTCAGGTAATACTGGCTTCAGTATAGCAATGGTTAGTCTCATAAAGGGATATAACTGTATCCTCGCTGTTAGTTCAAAGTCTTCTCCCGATAAAATTGACATGTTAAAGTCAATGGGTGCTAAAGTTTACGTTTGTCCTGCACATGTTGCCGCAGATGATCCGCGTTCTTATTACGAAGTAGCAAAACGTTTACATCAAGAAATAGAAGGTTCTGTATATATTAACCAATATTTTAACCATTTAAATTCAGAAGCGCATTACAAATCAACAGGACCTGAAATTTGGAATCAAACAAATGGCTCTATCACGCACCTGATAGCCTGTAGTGGAACAGGTGGTACGATTTCAGGTACGGGGAAATATTTAAAGGAAAAAAATCCTGATATCAAAATTTTGGGTGTTGACGCTTACGGCTCAGTATTAAAAAAATATCATGAAACTAGACAATTTGATGCCAATGAAATTTATCCATACCGTATCGAAGGCCTTGGTAAAAATTTAATTCCTGATGCGACGGATTTTGATACTATAGATAAGTTTATAAAGGTGACTGATGAAGAGAGTGCACATACTGCTAGAAACATTGCTTTATCAGAAGGATTATTTGTTGGCTACACGAGCGGTGCTGTAATGCAAGCAGTGAAACAATTAGCTGCAGCAGGTGAATTTAAAGAAAATGACAAGATTGTGATGATTTTTCCAGATCATGGGTCTCGATACATGAGCAAGGTGTACAGCGATAAATGGATGAAAGATCAAGGATTTCTTGATTCTAAAGAGGAATTAGCTACAAAAGATATTGAAATTATCAAATGATTATTACGAGATCATTTAAATATTTTACCCTTAAAATAATGCAGACATCTCATCAAACAATGTTATTAAAATAATTATGTAAAAAAGATTTATTTACATAATTTTGTATTAAAACTAAGACTTACTAAATGATGAAAGACTTATTCGCTAAAATCTACAAAGATAAAGGACCTTTAGGCAAGTGGGCATCCCAAGCTGAAGGATACTTTGTATTTCCTAAACTTGAAGGTGAAATTAGTAATAGAATGACATTTCAAGGAAAAGAAGTGATTACTTGGAGTATTAATGATTACCTCGGTTTAGCGAATCACCCTGAGGTAAGGAAAGTCGATGCTTTGGCTGCAGCTGAATATGGTTCAGCCTATCCAATGGGAGCAAGAATGATGTCGGGACACACTGAATTACATGAGCAATTACAAGAACAACTTGCTGAATTTGTACATAAAGAAGCGGCTTACTTATTAAACTTTGGATACCAAGGTATGGTTTCAACAATCGATGCGCTAGTTGGAAAAGATGATATTATTGTTTACGATGTGGATGCTCATGCTTGTATTATTGATGGCGTTCGTTTGCATATGGGTAAAAGATTCACATACAAGCACAATGATATTGAAAGTTTAGAAAAGAACCTTGAGCGAGCTACTAAAATGGCAGAACAAACTGGTGGAGGTATTTTGGTAATCTCAGAGGGTGTTTTTGGCATGAGAGGAGAACAAGGACGTTTAAAAGAAATTGTTGCTCTGAAAAAGTCCTTTAACTTTAGGTTGTTTGTGGATGATGCACATGGATTTGGTACATTGGGGGCAACAGGTGCCGGAACAGGTGAAGAACAAGGTGTTCAAGACGATATCGATGTTTACTTTGCAACATTCGCAAAGTCCATGGCAAGTACAGGAGCTTTTATTGCAGCCGATCAAGAAATTATTGACTATTTAAAATACAATCTTCGTTCTCAAATGTTTGCCAAATCATTGCAAATGCAACTGGTTAAAGGTGCTTTGAAGCGTCTGGAAATGTTGAAAACAATGCCAGAACTTAAAAGTAATTTATGGTCTATTGTTGATGCTCTTCAGTCAGGATTGAAGGAAAGAGGTTTTGACATTGGATCTACTCAAAGTTGTGTAACACCAGTGTACTTAAAGGGAAGTGTACCAGAAGCGATGGCTCTAGTAAAAGATTTAAGAGAAAACTATGGTATATTTTGTTCAATTGTAGTTTATCCTGTAATTCCAAAAGGATTAATTCTACTTAGAATGATACCTACTGGTTCCCATACGTTGGTTGACGTCGAAGAAACTTTAAATGCCTTTTCAGCGATTAGAGAACGTCTAGAAAATGGAACCTATAAAAGGTTGTCAGCGGCTGTTACTGCAGCAATGGGTGAGTTCTAAGGCTTCTTTAAAGTTGTTGTTATTGTTTCTATACGATGGCTTTTCTATAGGTACATCGTCGTTTAAAAACTTCAGGTTTAAAGTTCTTCCATAACTTGTTTATCGCCTCGTTATCGTCCAATTCGGGGCCTCTAATGCACATCGTGATACCTTTCTTAGAAAACGTTTTATGAAATTCGTTAAAAATGATTGCCGTAATGCCTTTATTTTGATATTCTGGTAACACCCCTATGAGATAAAAAGTCACCTCCTTGCTATATTTTTTTGCTTTTAATAGCTGAAATATACCAAAGGGGAATAAACGACCTCGTATTTTTTGTAGAGCTTTAGCGTATGATGGTGTAACAATTCCAAATCCAACAAGGTCATTATTACTATCAACAACAAATTTCACATACTCTGGGTTGACAAATCCAATGAACTTCTTTTTGAAATAGGTTCTTTGCTCTTGACTAATATCAACATATGAGGACAAAACAGCATAAGATTTGGAAAAGACTTCAAACATATCATCGATATAAGGCACTATTTGTTTAGTTGAAGTAAAATTTATAGGTCTTAATTGATAGCGCTTTTTAACTAGTTCTTGAATGCGATAAAAAAATTCTGGTTTAATATTTTCAAATTTCATTTTACTTTCGGAATAACCTTTTCCAATATGGTAACCGAGCTGTTCAAAATGTTGTGAATAATAGGGATAATTGTGCCAAGTGATCATATTTGCAATGTGATCAAAACCTTCCGTTACTACACCAACTTTGTCTAGATTAGAAAACCCCATAGGGCCTTCAATATGATCGAGATTATTTTTTAGACCTACTGACTTCACAGCATCAAGCAATGCTCTTGTTACTTCAATATCATCGATAACATCAAACCATCCAAAACGAATTTTTTTGATATTTTGTTCATTAACTTCTATCCAGTTTATAATGGCTGCTACACGACCAATGATTTTATTGTTTTTAATCGCTAAAAAAAAATGAGCTTTTGCATTTTTAAAAACAGGGTTAGAGTCTTTATCTAACGTTTTTAACTCTTCATCAATGATAGGAGGTACCCAAGCATCACAATTTCTGTAAAGCTCAAAAGGAAACGTTACAAAAGATTTAAGTTCTTTTTTGCTAAAAATTTCTTTAATTTCAATCATAGAATTTTGAACTTGACACTTTTTAAGAGACTCGCTTCGAGACCCTATGGCATTTAGCAAATTTAGCTTAAAATTTAATTATTATCATCAATATTTTTATCTTCATGAAAGTCAATACGATAGGAGGCACCTAAACTTATATTAAAGACAGAAGGTGTGTCTTTTGTATTCAAAGTTACAGCGGTGTCTAATTGAAAATTATCGGATAATAGGTGAGCTCCTCCAAATCGAAATAAATTATCTGCATAAAAATCGCTTTTTATACCTTGTGTCTCACCAAAAACAACCCACTTTTGATTAACAGATTTGGTTAAAGTAAGTAAATACTGAAAATCTGATTGATCAGAACCTATTCTGTCCTTTTGAAAATTCATCACTACCACCCATCCACCTACTAAGTTGTGTTGGGTTGCAAGCATTATTTTTGGACTAAGCCCTTCAACACCGTTGGCAACATAAGGATTATTTTTTGTGTCAATGTTTACACCTGCGTAAATAGAAATTGCAGGAATAAGCTCTTTCCATTTAAATTTTCTGTTAGCATGGTAGCTGTAAAGATTTGGTTTATTATTTTCAGAATTTTTGTAGGGATCCAACAATAAGTATTTTGCGCCAATTGCGATTGTTCTAAAATTGGAACGCGAATTTTCTTGGGGAATAGTTGAGCGTTTATCCGTAAAGGTGTCGTTTTGAAATATTCCCTCAATATTTAATTCTAGTTGCTCAAATAAGAAACCATATCGGACAGCAAAATCAGCACCAAAACCTGAAACCTCATACTGTAAAGGCGTGTGTTTCTCGTTGACAATATAAGGACCTAGTTCAAATTGGGTGACTTTAGTTCCAACTGAAAAAGCACTTTTTGACAGTCCCGGGCGATTGGAGTTTATTACATCTGTATATTGAGCAAATATTAGAGTAGATGGTATAAAAAATACGATAAGTAAAAACTGTATTTCTAATTTTTTCATAATGACTTCGTTGTAATTCAAAGATATAATTTTATTATTTTTTTATGACCAATAAACGTTTTTTAAATAGGAAGAATTGTATTTTTGAGCAAATTCTTTAGTAATGATACAAGCGGCATCCGTTACCGGTTTTGTAAAAACAATATTTATAATACTACTTGTGTGGTATGGCGTGAAAATTCTTTCAAGATTATTTGCACCGTTTCTTGTTCGTTATGTGGCAAAAAAAGCAGAACAGAAATTTGGACATGGTTACAATAAACCTCAAAAGAACGAATCTAAGGTAAAAGAGGGAGAAACGTCTATTGACAAAATGCCTCGAAAAAACGCATCCTCTAAGAAAAATGTTGGAGAATATGTAGATTATGAAGAAATTGATTAATTTTCTAAAAATATTTTTTCATTTTTTTTATGAAATGCTTTCTTAAAAATCTTTTACCTCATACTCTTGTAATTTTTGGTTTTGTTATTATTTCTTTGACCTATTTCAATCCTGTACTTCAAGGTAAAAAAATATTTCAAAGTGATATCATGCAGTATATCGGCATGGCAAAACAACAGAATGATTTTCGTGCAAATACAGGTGAGGAGACCTATTGGACAAATAGTGCCTTTGGAGGTATGCCGACGTATCAGTTAGGCGCACACTATCCAAATAATTACATAAAAAAAATAGATCGTGTACTGCGTTTTTTACCACGTCCTGCGGATTACTTGTTTTTGTATTTAATAGGATTTTATGTGTTGTTGTTGGTTTTAAAAGTGGATTATAAACTTGCAGTTTTAGGTTCTCTTGCATTTGGTTTTTCCACTTACTTAATCATCATACTGGGTGTTGGTCATAACGCGAAAGCGCATGCTATTGCATACATGCCACTAGTGTTATCTGGAATTTTACTAACCTTTCAGAAAAAATATGTTTTTGGTTTTTTATTGACGACAGTTGCACTTGGATTAGAACTTTCAGCAAACCATTACCAAATGACTTTCTATTTGTTATTGTTGGTACTTGTGTTAGGATTAGTCTTTTTGATTGAAGCATATAAAAATAGTGCCTTAGTGGAATTCTTTAAAGGAATAGTTGTTTTGTTGGTAGCGGTGTTATTGTCAATTGGATTGAACGCAACAAATTTATTAGCCACTCAAGAATACGTCAAAGAAAGTACTAGAGGTAAAAGTGAATTAACGATTAATCCCGATAAATCACCAAAGGAAATCACAAATGGTTTAAATCGCGAATATATAACGGCCTTTAGTTACGGAAAAGTTGAAACCTTAAATTTGTTTATTCCGCGTTTTATGGGGGGTGGAAGTTATGAGAATGTAGGTAAAAATTCTGAAACCTATGCGTATTTTAAAAAACTTGGCGCTACCCCAATACAAGCTTTAAATGAGGTAAAACAAACGCCAACTTATTGGGGTGAGCAACCTATAGTTGAGGCCCCGGCTTACATAGGTGCTGTCGTTATTTTTTTATTTATTTTGGCACTTTACCTAGTAAAAGGACCCGAAAAGAGATGGTTGATAATAGGCACTGTGATGTCATTGTTGTTATCTTATGGTAAGAATTTAGAATTTCTAACAGACTTATTCATTGATTATTTTCCATTATACAATAAATTTAGAGCAGTGAGTTCAATACAAGTAATATTGGAGTTGTGTATTCCAATTTTGGCTGTCTTAGGTTTAAAAGAGCTCATTGCTAAAGGTCATGATAAAAAAGAACAAGTAAAGGCGTTAAAAAATACCTTATTTATAACGCTCGGGATAACCGTCACTCTTTTGATATTTAAGAATTCATTGTTTGATTTTGTTGGTAATAACGATGGTCGATTTATCGATGCGTACGGTCAGGGATTTATTGATGCTGTAAAATCTGATAGAATTGTATTTTTCACTAATGACACATTGCGAACTCTCATACTTATATTAGTCTCTGCAGTGACTATTTGGTTCTTTTTAAAAGAAAAAGTTTCAAAAGATTTATTTTTAGTTATACTAGGTATATTAATTCTGTTTGATTTGGTAGCGGTTGACAGACGTTATGTAAACAATGAAGATTTTGTAGCTGCGTCTTTAGTTCAAAATCCATATCAAGCTAATCAAATAGATATAGGAATACTCAAAGACACAACACATTATCGAATTTTTGATTTAACAACAGGAAACACAAAACCATCATATTTTCATAATTCACTCAACGGTTATCATGCTGCTAAAATGAAGCGTTATGATGATGTGTTTAATTTTTATATTACTCAAAATCATTTAGGTGTACTTAGTATGCTAAACACCAAGTATATTATTGCTCAAAATGAGGAAGGAAATGCTACCACTTATGAAAATTCTGAGGCGCACGGTAACGCATGGTTTATTAAAAACATCCTTTTTGTAAAAACACCAGACGAAGAAATACTGTCATTAGATTCTTTAGATGTAAAAAACAATGTTGTTATAAACAAAGATGAATTTGGCCAGTTTTTTAAGACTGAAAGTGCGAGTGCCTATCGGTTAGACTCTATTGCTAATGTCAAATTAGTTGCTTACCAGCCAAATTATTTAAAGTATAAAACAAATAATTTGAATGATGGTTTTTTAGTCTTTTCAGAAAATTATTATGCTCAAGGTTGGAATGCCTATTTAGATGGTAAAATGGTGCCTCATTTACGCGTTAATTATATTTTAAGAGGTTTACAAATACCAAGTGGTAATCATGTTATTGAATTTAAATTTGAACCACAAGTAATAGAAACTGGAAGTACGATTACAATGTTGAGCTCTGTTACCTTGTTGCTTTTGTTGATAAGTGGTTTGTTTTTTGAATTCAGAAAGAAAGTTTAAAGTCCATTCTTTCTTGTAACTTGTAATATGGATAATAAAAAAGTTTTAATTATTACCTATTATTGGCCACCTGCGGGAGGACCAGGGGTGCAACGCTGGTTAAAATTTATTAAATACTTACCGGAATTTAATATTGAACCAATAGTCTTCGTACCATCCAACCCAAGTTACCCATTGCGAGACGAAAGTTTATTGGATGAGGTGTCGAAAGATATCACCATCATTAAACAACCAATTATTGAACCTTACAAATGGGCTAGTGTAGTCTCAAAAGGTAAATCTAAAACTATTAGTAAGGGTATTATTACTGCAGCTAAAGGACAATCGCTGTCAGAGCGTTTCATGCTTTTTATTAGAGGAAATTTTTTTATTCCTGACGCCAGAAAATATTGGATCAAGCCCTCATCAAAGTATTTATCAGAATACATCTCCGATAATTCAATTGATACTGTTATCACGACAGGTCCACCTCATAGTGTTCATTTAATTGGAAGAAATTTGAAATTAAAGACAAAAGTAAATTGGTTTGCTGATTTTAGAGATCCATGGACAAATATTGGTTATCATCGTCAACTAAAGTTGTTGTATTTTGCTCGGAGAAAACACAGATATCTTGAAAAGTTAATTTTGAATACAGCAGATAAAATTATTGTTACAAGTGACAAAACAAAAATAATATTTCAACAACTAACTCAACAACCTTTAGAAGTTATTACAAACGGATATGATATCGAAACTATTGACAATGTAATTCTTGATGATGTTTTTTCAATGGCACATATTGGTTCATTATTATCAGAAAGAAACCCTCAAATCTTATGGGAAGTTTTGTCAGAAATCGTAATTGAAAACCCAGACTTTGCCTCGTTGTTTCAATTAAAATTGATAGGTGCAACGAGTGAACAAGTACTAAGAAGTTTAGCATTTTTTAATCTTACAGGTCACGTTCATGTGATGGAATATGTGACACATTCTGAAGCGATTAGACATCAGAGACAATCTCAAATATTATTGCTGATAGAAAAGGATTCTGAGGATACTAGTTACATCATACCGGGTAAATTATTTGAATATATGGCTTCAAATAGACCCATATTGGCTATTGGCCCTGAAAAATCAGATGTTGCTGATATTTTAAAAAACACCCACACTGGAAGTTATTTTTTATACCATCAAAAAGAGCTGATTAAAAAAACTATTTTAGGGATGTTTTTAGATTTTCAGAATCATAAGTTAAGTGTTGATCCAAAACGAATCGAACAATACAGTAGAAAGAATTTAACATCAATGTTAGCAAGGTTGATTAAATAATTGTACATGCGATGGGAATAGTTTTAAATCAGACATTTAAAAATACAATTACTACCTACTTGGGCTTTGGTATTGGTGCGATCAATATTCTTTTCTTGTTTACTAATTTCTTGACTGATGAGTATCACGGATTGGTAGCGTTCATTTTGTCATCGGCCAACATCATGATGCCATTGTTCGCGTTAGGCTCACATAACACATTAATTAAATTTTATACACGATTCAATACAGAAAATGATATTAATAGTTTTTTGACATTTATGTTATTTGTCCCGTTAATTTTTATTATTCCAATTGGATTTATTGGTTGGTTATCATATGACTGGATATCTGAATTATTATCGCATAAAAATCCAATTATCCATAATTATGTTTGGCTGATTTATATTGCTGCAATATGTTTTGCTTATTTTGAAATATTTTATGCTTGGACTAAGGTTCAAATGCAAAGTGTTTTTGGCAATATCATGAAAGAACTTTTTCATAGAATAGCGATTTTGGTTCTTTTTTTATTAATTTATTTTAACCTGTTTTCAGTAGATTATTTTATTTATGCTGTCGTGGCTATTTATTTGTGCCGCACATTAATCATGATGTTATATGCATTTTACCTACGACGACCCAAGATAAGCTTTGATGTGATACCACAATTTCCATCAATTATTAAATATGCATTGTTAATCGTTTTGGCTGGATCAATTGGTGGTGTTATTTTAGAAATTGATAAGTTTATGATTGGTGAAATTAATGCAATAGAAAATGTGGCGTATTATGGGGTTGCCATATATATGGCATCTGTTATTTCGGTGCCCGTACGATCAATGCATCAAATCACAAATCCAATTACAGCTAAATTATTAAATGATAAGGACACAACGGGCTTACGTGATTTATATCAAAAAAGTTCATTAAACCTATTTATTGTAAGCGGATTAATATTTGTTCTTATCGTATTGAATCTGAATCAATTATATGACATGATTCCTTCAGAATTTCGTAATGGTTTTTTTGTGGTTTTTATTGTTGGAATTGCAAAACTTACAGATAATGTAAGTGGCACCAATAATGCCATTCTTTTTAATAGTGAGCATTACGGGCATGCGCTTATTTTGGGAATTATTACTGCAATTATGGTCGTTGTCTTAAATTTAATACTTATTCCTAGTTATGGTATTGATGGTGCTGCAGTTGCGAGTTTTATTGCAATTATCATTTACAATATTTCTAAACTAACCTTAGTATTTGTAAAATTTAAAATGTTGCCATTTACATACAATTCATTGAAAACTTTAGGACTCATTGTAGTGATAATACTTTTATTTTATTTTTGGGACTTTACGTTAAATCCCATTATTAATATTGTATTGAAGTCTTCTTTGATTATTTGTAGTTATTTATACACGGTTTATAAGTTGAAGCTATCTCTTGATATTTCTCATATTTTTGATAAGCTTTTAAGATTTTGAAAGATACATTTTACAACATGTCATAAGTACCACAAGACGGTGATCCTCATGACATGATGATTTTGTTATAATAGAGGTTGTCAAGGTTATTTGTCTTTACTCCTTTTTAATCGCCGGTTCTTATTGCGTTGTGAGTTAGATGCAAAGTTTGACTTCGAATTAGTTTTTTTAGTATAAGAACGACTTTTTTTAAACCGTTTTTTCTTCGATTGTTTTGATGCTGATGACTTTTTATTTTGTGTTCTAGTGCTGTTTTGACTTTCTGTAGTTTCATTACTGCTTAAGTGACTTTTCCTCGATGTGTTTTTACTTTTATGGTT
>CAJQLB010000009.1 GCA_905479065.1 uncultured Flavobacteriaceae bacterium
CATTTTTGTTTTTGTGATTACAAAATAAGGTGTCAAGCTACCATGAATTCAAATTGATTCATGGTATTCTATAAAGTTATTGATAATCACAGAGCATAGGTTATTGAAGTTCTACTATTAGCGCTTCATCTGTTTTTGTAACCTTTGTTAAGCCTTGCTTTGATAACCCTTTCATCCCTTTGTCCCATGCTTTGTTACTCAATTCCGATTGTAATTTGAGATCAGATAAAAGCATTTTGTTTTGAGATTTTAAAATTTCAAAAATTACTTTTTCATTATCGCTAAGTTTAAGAGCTTTTTTTTCGGGCTTCATTTGCGGAAAGAAAAGAACTTCTTGAATTGAAGCATTGTCTGTTAAAAACATGATTAAGCGATCCATCCCTATACCCATTCCGGAGGTAGGAGGCATGCCATACTCTAAGGCCCTTAGAAAATCTTGATCAATAAATTGGGTAGCTTCATCATCACCACGTCCAGCCAACTTTACTTGGTTTTCAAAACGCTCTCTTTGGTCAATAGGATCATTTAATTCTGAATAGGCATTGGCTAATTCTTTACCACATACAATTAATTCAAAACGTTCAGTTAGTTCAGAATTAGAACGATGTTCCTTGGTTAAAGGACTCATTTCTTTCGGGTAATCCGTAATAAATGTTGGTTGAATATAATTTGACTCACATTTTTCACCAAAAATCTCATCGATTAACTTGCCTTTACCCATCGTAGTATCAACCTCTATACCCATATCAATAGCAGCAGCTCGAATAGCGTCTTCAGATTTTCCCGAAATATCAAACCCAGTAAAATGTTTGATAGCTTCTGTCATTGTAACTTTCTTATAAGGCGCTTTAAAACTAATTTCGTGGTTCTTAAAATTGACTGTTGCACTTCCAGTCACTTCTAGGGCACAAAATTCTAATAATTGTTCCGTCATAGTCATCATCCAGTGATAGTCTTTGTAGGCAACATAAATTTCCATCATTGTAAACTCAGGATTATGTGTACGGTCCATCCCTTCATTTCTAAAAGTCTTTGCAAATTCGTAAACACCATCAAATCCACCAACAATTAATTTTTTTAAGTACAATTCACATGCGATTCGCATGTACATAGGAATATCTAAAGAATTATGATGTGTTTGAAAAGGCCTAGCAGCTGCTCCTCCCGGTATTGATTGAAGGATTGGTGTTTCAACTTCAAAATAACCCGATTGATTAAAAAAATCACGCATTGCCGTAAAAAGTTTTGTGCGTTTTATAAAAACCTCTTTTACCTTTGGATTGACCACTAAATCTGCATAGCGCTGTCTATAACGCATTTCAGGATCGTTGAATTCGTCAAATTTATTACCGTCTGCGTCTGTTTTTGGTAATGGCAAAGGCTTGAGTGATTTACTTAGCAAAGTAAACTTTTTGACCATAATGGTTTGTTCTCCTACTTGAGTTGTAAACAGCTCTCCTTCGACACCTATAAAATCTCCAATGTCAAGTAACTTTTTGTAGACATCATTGTAATAAGATTTATCATCTCCTGAACATATTTCATCACGATTAAAATATACTTGAATACGACCAGTGCTGTCCTGTATTTCAGCAAATGAGGCTTTTCCTTGAATACGCCGCGACATTAAGCGACCAGCAACAATCACCTGTTTTTTTTCCGAAAAATTATCTTTTATCTGTTGAGAAGTGTGGCTAACGGGAAACAAAGGCGCAGGATACGGGTTGATGCCTAAAGCTCTTAAGTTTTTCAGTTTTTCGCGTCGTACTAATTCTTGTTCTGATAATTGCGACATGGTCTTTAATCTAATATAGTTTTATAACTATCAAAGATAATTACTATTTATGAAACAAGAAGGTTCAAAAATTAATATTGTAACATATTGATCTTGTAAACGTCTAATTAATAACTATCATTCAATAATCTTGACGAAATGAGTTTTTGGAGAGTTTTACTGGCTATAATATTTCCTCCTTTATCGGTCATAGGTAAAGGATGTGGCTCTATTTTCATTGTTTTTTTACTTTGGATTTGTGGCTGGGTACCAGGGGTTATCGCAGCATTGGTGATTTTGAATAATCCTGACAGGTAGTAGCTAAAGGAAGAACTCATTGATTGGAATTTGTTGTAAATTTGTAAGCGATGAATAAACAAGTAGAATTACAAGATTTAGGACAAAAAGACTATAAAGAAACCTGGGATTTCCAAGAGAATTTATTCCAATCCATTCTTGATACTAAAATAAAAAACCGAAGACAGGGCACTAATTTTCAAACTAAAAACTACTTTTTGTTTGTGGAGCATCCTCACGTATATACATTAGGGAAAAGTGGTGATATGAGTAATTTGCTTTTAGATGAAAATCAATTGGCTGAAAAAAATGCATCGTTCTATAAAGTCAATAGAGGTGGTGATATAACTTATCATGGCCCAGGTCAAATCGTGGGTTACCCCATTATAGATTTAGATAATTTCTTTACTGATATTCACAAATATCTACGTCTATTAGAGGAAATGATTATCCTAACTTTAGAGGAATATGGGCTGTCCGCTCAAAGAAGCCCCGGAGAAACTGGAGTTTGGTTGGATGTTGGCACACCATTTGCTCGAAAAATATGTGCGATGGGTGTCCGTGCTAGTCGTTGGGTTACCATGCATGGGTTTGCCCTTAATGTAAATGCCAATTTAGGGTATTTTGATTTAATGATTCCTTGTGGCATACGTGGAAAGGCGGTTACTTCTTTAAATGTTGAATTGGGTCAAACAGCTGTGGATGAAGCTGAAGTTAAAGAGAAGCTTTCAAAGCATTTTTCAACTTTGTTTGAAGCTCACATGGTTGTGAAATGAACAATAAGTTACTCAATTTTAAAAATTATTAAAAAATAATTAGCAGGAATATTTGTTATTCATCATAAGCGATGTATGCTTGATTAATCACACGAAAGGCAGCACTTACATTTGAGACATTTTCAAAGGCTTGGTAGTCAATCCAGACAAACCCTGCATTACCCCATTCCACTCCCCAAGAATTCACAACTTTAAAAGCATTGTGAAGGTTGTCGTAGCCAACAACTAGCATGGCATGGCAAGCAGTTCTTGCATAATTAACGGCATGTTCTCTATACGCGGCGTCTCCAAAACTGTCAGGTCTACCAAACTGTTCACTCAGTGTCGCTCCAATCATTATTGGAATTTGTTGTGTTAATAATGTTTTCATCTCATTAACCATATTTTCTCCGCTCAAACTTTTGTAATCTGATATTTTATTGTCAGAGGCACTTTCTTTTACAGTTTCATTTGGTTGTGTCGTGCAATCAGCATCTGAATAAGGAAAATCAATCCAGCTAGAAACTCCTTGTTCCTTTAAAATATCTAAAGTTTCTTCCAAAGCAGTTCCGCCACAGAAACCTTGTGAAATTTGATTGTAGGTATAGGCTGGACTTAAACGTGTTGTGAAACCGTCTTCAATTCCCTCCTGCATTGACTTCATGTAATAACTAATGGCCCATGAAGAACATGACCCCATAGTTCCTTGACTATCTATCGGTGGTAAAAATTCAGATAAATCAAATTGAATTGGGAGGGTCGTGCTAATTTGTAGATCTTCTAAAACAAATTCTCCGACTATATAATCAGGTGACCCTTGATCACAGTCTCCACCGGTAAAAAAAAGATTACCATCTTTATCTTTGAAAGTTCCCGAACCCCATTCCTCTATCTCTTGTTCCTCTTGTTCTTCAACAAAAACGGAGTTGTCTACAGGCTCATCGTTACATGCCTGAAAAAAACTTATCACTGCGGTAAATAAAATTAATTTTCTAACCATTGTATATCATGCTATGTTGTTATAATACAAGTTTATTTAGATTTCTCCTACTTCAAAAGTTAAAATACTTTTTTAAGAAACGGATTGATATCTTGTTTATTGGCTCTTATTAGTTCTTGTTTTGCAGCTTTTCTATCCCTCATATGTTTGTCTTGTGATAATTTAAATTTGCCTTCCCATTCAGTAACCGTTATTTCAAACATTTTTATATAATTTAGACCGGCTTCCATTTTTGGGTTATCGTATTCCAAAGTAAACGAGTTATCAGGTTGTTCAAAAAAATCAGTCATCTTGATAAGTGATGTGCGTAAAGCTTCTGTGCTCTTTATAGCTTTCACAACTCCTTTTAAATGAACCTTGATGTAGTTCCATGTTGGAAGTTGGGTTGTCGTATAGATTGATGGTGAAATATAGCATTGAGGCCCTGAAAATATAATGGTTACTGGGTTGTTATCAGCCATAAATTTTGTTTGTGGGTTGTAAACATCGATATGACCAATCAGTTTATGATCTGATTCTCTGTAAATTAATGGGATATGACTAATTAGTGAACTACCATTATTTACAGAAATTATTGTAGCCAATGGATAAGCTTTTATTACCTCAATTAAATGATGACGATTGCTATTTTGGTGTTGAGGGATTGGATATTTGGTCATTTCGAAGACGGTTTAGTTGAATGCATATTAAAAATAAGTCATCAATATTGTTGAAAATAAATGATGTAATAATACATATTTAATTGTGGTTGAAATGTACAATTTTTATCTTTACTAAGTCATGACTAAATCTTCATCTTTTTCGATAAAACACTGGAGTCTAGGTGATCAGCCTCGAGAGAAACTTAAGGTTCAAGGTAAAAATACATTGTCTAATGCTGAGTTAGTTGCTATAGTAATTGGCTCAGGGAATTCATCAGAGAGTGCTGTTGTCTTGTGTCAAAGAATTCTGTTAAGTGTTGATAATAATTTGAGTGAATTAGGAAAGCTTTCTATTCGACAATTGATGAAGTTTAAAGGTATTGGAGAAGCAAAAGCTATTAGCATTGTTGCTGCTTTAGAGTTAGGCAGGCGTCGAAGAGGGGAAGTTGCTCTCAAAAGATTACAAATCACTTCGAGTAAATCGGTATTTGAATATATGCAACCTATGATTGGTGAATTGCCTCATGAAGAATTTTGGATTATTTATTTGAATAACTCTAATAAAGTTATTCAAAGAAATCAGTTGAGTAAAGGAGGCATAACAACAACGGTCGTTGATATTCGTTTGGTATTAAAAGCAGCATTAGAGGTAGGAGCAACGAGTATTATTTTAGCGCATAATCATCCTTCGGGGACATTACAGCCTAGCAAATCAGATAAACAATTAACTGACAAATTAATAATAGCTTCTAAAAGTTTGGACATTCAAGTGTTAGATCATTTGATTATTACTGAAAAAGCATATTTTAGCTTCATGGACGAAAAACTGCTGTAATGCTATTAGTATACACTCATAAAATAACACCACGTTTAAACTACGTCTTTAAACATATTTGTACGCGTGTCTTAAATATACCAGTATCATTTACTTCAAAAATTGAGGAGTTCATAGCCCATGACAGCCTAAAGATGTCTTATTGTGGCCAGCAGTTAGGTAACGAATTTCATGTAAAAAGTCATCAGATCTTATTTGAACAGGGACTCTCAGACATTGATATTCACGTGCATACTTGGGATAGTACCAAATGTTTCTTTTTTAATGGAGATAAGAGTGGGTTCCCTTTCGATATTTTCGGAGCAGCTTTTTATTTATTAAGCAGATATGAAGAATATCTACCTCATGTAAAGGACCAATATGGACGTTTTATGGCCAAAGATAGCATAGCACATAAACATGAGTTTTTGCATCAGCCAGTTATTGATATTTGGGCTTTTAAATTCAAAGCAGAATTACAATTAAAATTTCCAGAATTTCCATTTAAAGAAAGAGTTTACAAAGTGTCTCCCGTGATTGATATTCCAATGGCTTATTATTTTAAAAATAAAGGGCTGATGAGAACTATTGGTGGTACTTTAAATGATATTTATCGTTTTAAATTGAGACAATTATATCAACGCTATTTGGTCCTTTTTGGATTTAAAAAAGACCCTTATGACACCTTTAGATGGTTGATAAATAAACAAAAAAAAGTTAAGCCTAAATTTCAAATGTTTTTTCTAATTGGAGATTATTCTACGTTTGATAAAAACATAAACACAAATAAAAAAGTCTTTGTTTCTTTAATAAAATCTGTTGCAGATTATTGCAAGGTAGGACTAAAACTGTCCTATTTTGGCTTGGATAATTTTGAGATTCTTAAAAAAGAAAAAATCAAAATGGAGGCCATTATTAATACATCGTTATTAGCTTCAAGAAATTCATTTAATAAATTAAATTTACCCAATTGTTATCGTAATTTAATTAATCTGGAAGTAAAAGAGGATTATTCAATGGGCTATGTTAATGAAATAGGGTTTAGAGCAGGTACATGTTCACCATTTTTATTTTATGATCTTGATTATGAAATTCAAACACCTCTGATGATTCATTCATTTCAAGTAATGGATTATGCATTATTATCGAAAAAATCTTTTTTAGACAAAAAGCAAGCGGTGGAAAAAATGATTCAAGAAATACAAGCGGTGGATGGTACGTTTATCCCAATTTTTCATAATTATACATTTAGTAGTGAACATAGATGGACTGGATTTAAAGATTTGTTTAACCTTATACTAAAGTCGGTAGATGAAACTAAATAACATAACTCATGTTTTTTTTGATTTAGACCACACGTTGTGGGATTTTGATAAAAATTCAAGCTTAACTTTTAACAAAATATTCAAGTTAAACAACATAGATATTGAACTCAAAGACTTTTTGAAAATATATGAACCCATTAATTTTAATTACTGGAAATTATATCGTCAAGAAAGAATTGATAAAGAATCTTTGCGATACAATCGCTTGAGTGATACGTTTGATGCTCTGAATTTTGATATAAAATCTAGTATGATAAATAAATTATCTGAGCAATATATTTGTCATTTGTCAACGTTTAATAATTTATTTGATGGAGCCACCGAAATTTTAGACTATCTCTTTCCAAAATATCAACTACACATTATAACTAATGGATTTAAAGAAGTGCAACAGGGCAAGCTAAATAACGCCCATATTGATCATTATTTTCAAACTGTTACAAATTCTGAAATGGTAGGTGTTAAAAAGCCAAATCCTAAAATATTTAATCATGCATTAAGTCAAGCCCGAGCAACTATTGAAGGAAGTGTTATGATTGGAGATAATCTCGAAGCTGACATATTTGGTGCAATGGATGTTGGTCTAGAGGCTATTTGTTTTAATTATCACAATGAATGCTTAGTAGAAGACATTAAATTTGTTGATAATCTCTTAGAATTAAAACGTTTTTTGTAGCATTCTCAATGTATCTTTAATAATTGTTATAACGCACAAATTAAGCTAAAATGAAAAAAGCATTATTATTAATTTTATTTATTTGTTTCGCGAATACTTACGCTCAAAATAGTTTAAACGACTATAAATATGTAATTGTTGAAAAACAGTTCCACTTTCAAACAGAACCGAATCAATATAACCTAAATGAATTAACAAGATTTTTGTTAAAAAAAAATGGATTCAGACCAATTTTAGAAAGTGATATTTTTCCGAATGATTTAAAATCTGATTATTGTTTGGCACTACAATCAGAAGTAAAAGCAAGTGGGTTTTTGAAAACAACAGTATCCATCACTTTAAAAGATTGTAATAACAACATTTTGTATGAGGCATCAGGAACCACAAAAGAAAAGAATTTTGACAAAGTTTATTCCTATGGTTTGAGATTAGCCTTTGAAAACTTTAATGAAATAAGTTACGATTATAATCCAAAAGAGGCTGAAACAGCTAGCGTGTCTGTTTTCAATACGCAATCAGAGGTTCAAGATAAATCGGAAGAAATTACCAAATTGAAGGCTGAGATAGCAGATTTGAAAACTAAGAATAATGAATTTGACCCAAGTTCTTCATTGGTCAATACTGATGTAAGTGTGAAATTAGTGCAGCCCATTGACGCCAACAAGACAAAAGATACTTTGTATTACAAAGCAATAGCCAACGACAGTGGGTTTGATTTGGTTCAAAACGATTCTAAGGAAACAATGTACGTCTTAATTAAAACAGGAATGAAAAATGTCTACACGGTTAAAGGAAAAAGCGGTATTGTTTATAAGAAGAAAAATAAATGGATCTTTGAGTACACTGTCAATCGAGAGACCAAAATAGAAGTTCTCAATATTGAATTCTAATAATCATATTTATTCCCCCAGCGTTTTTTCAATAAATCTTTGTGAACAATTTCACGTGTGTTATTTCCTGGTTCATACAGTTTAGTGTTTACTATTTCGTTTGGCATAAATTCAGTTGTAACAAAATTATGTTCATATTTATGAGCATATTTATAGTCTTGTCCATATCCTAGTTCTTTCATTAGACCTGTAGGGGCATTTCTGATAGCCATTGGTACGCTTAAATCACCGGTATCTTTAACGAGCTGTTGTGCTGCATTAATAGCTTCATATGATGTATTGCTTTTCACAGAGCATGCTAAATATATGGCACATTGACTAAGAATTATTCGTGACTCAGGATATCCTACAGCGGCAACGGCTTGAAATGTATTGTTAGCAATCACTAAGGCGGTAGGATTCGCATTTCCAATATCTTCGCTCGCCAAAATTAATAGTCTTCTAGCAATAAATTTCACATCTTCCCCTCCTTCAATCATTCTTGCAAGCCAGTATACGCTTGCATTGGGATCACTGCCTCGAATTGATTTTATAAATGCAGAAATAATATCGTAATGAAGATCACTAGCTTTATCGTAACGAATAGAATTATTTTGCACTTTTTGATACACAAGATCATTTGTAATGATGATATCATTTGAACTAAAAGACGACACAATGAGTTCAAAAATATTTAAAAGTTTTCTTGCATCACCACCTGATAGATGCAATAAAGCCTCTGTCTCGTGAAGTATTATATTCTTTTTAACGAGATAAATGTCTTGTTCGATGGCTCGTGACAAAAGCACTTCTAAATCACTTTTCTGGAAAGAATTTAAAATATATACCTGACAACGTGACAATAATGCAGGAATAACTTCAAAACTTGGATTTTCTGTGCTTGCACCTATCAAAGTAATCCATCCTTTTTCAACTGCTTGTAGTAACGAATCTTGTTGAGATTTACTAAAACGATGTATTTCATCAATAAATAAAATAGGGTTTTTAATAGTAAATAGCCCCCCTTTTTGTTTTGCTTTATTAATGACTTCACGAACATCTTTAACACCTGAGTTAATAGCACTAAGAGTGTAAAACGGGCGTTCAGAGTCATCCGCAATGATATGGGCTAAAGTAGTTTTACCAGTACCAGGTGGTCCCCACAAAATCATAGAAGGTACTAATCCGTGTTTGATTGATGCAGTTAAGGAACCTTTGGGACCAACAAGATGTTCTTGACTGACATAATCTTCTAATTTTTTGGGCCTTAATCGTTCAGCTAATGGAGGAATCATAATGTAAAATTAAAGTATTTTTTTCGTATCATGGTGACAATATTACAAGCAACACTATTTTGGATTGTATTTTGTGGTGATTAGTTGAAATTCAAGGTATGGAAGAACATAAACAGTTTAAGTATTCAACAGGTGTTGTCGGCTATCCAATTTTTTTTGTTTTAGCCATTTGGATTGTATTTTGGGTTGAAGTAAGATTTGGATTAAATTTTGGTCAATATGGAATTTATCCAAGGAAGATTGACGGATTAAGTGGAATTATTTTTAGTCCTTTCATACATAGTAGCATGGAACATTTATACCATAATTCAATTCCTTTGTTGGTTCTATCGACTGCACTAATTTATTTTTACAGGGAGGTTTCTTGGAAGATTATCATATTTGGTATCTTATTATCTGGGTTTTTGACTTGGTGCATTGGGCGACCAGCAAATCATATTGGCGCAAGTGGTTTAATTTATGTTTTAATGAGTTTTATACTTTTTAAAGGAAGCTTTTCTAAAAATTATAGATTAATAGCACTTTCTCTTTTAGTTGTTTTTCTTTATGGAAGCATGATTTGGTATGTTTTTCCAATTAAAGAAAATATGTCATGGGAAGGTCATCTCTCTGGATTAATTGTGGGTTTTGTTTTTGCCTTGTTTTTTAAGAAAACAATTGCTAAACCTAAAAAGTACCATTGGGAGGACGAAAACTTTAACGCTGATGAAGATTCTTTTCTCAGACACTTTGATTCTGAAGGGAACTTTATTGAATCGCCTGATACTTCAGGAGAAAGCGAATCAGAGGTGTCTATTTCTAAGTTCGTGTATCGCTTTAAAGAGGATAAGAAGGATTAACGTCTTTGTCTAACTACTTCATATAATAAAACACCACAGGCAACAGAAACATTTAAGGATGCAATTTCACCCAACAAAGGCAGTTTTGCAGAGGCATCTGCTAGTTTTAAAATTGAAGGAGAAATTCCTTTTCCTTCCGACCCCATGATGATTGCACAAGGCTCTTTGAAAGATGTATCATACATCAAACAAGTTGTTTTTTCAGTAGCAGCAATTACTTTTATCCCTGAAGCTTGTAAATGAAACATAGCGTCTTTAATATGATCAACTTTACAGATAGGTATTTTGAAAATAGCACCAGCGCTTGTTTTCACCGTATCACCATTTACAGGAGCACCTCCTTTTTTTTGTATGATAATACCGTGTACCCCAGTGCATTCTGCAGTTCTAATAATTGCTCCAAAATTGCGAACATCACTCAATTGGTCTAAGAGTAAAAAAAGAGGTGTTTCACCAGACTCAAAAACATTCATTATCAAATTATCGAGTTCATGATATTCAATTGGGGATATATGAGCGACTACTCCTTGATGATTTTTTTTTGTTAATCTGTTTAGTTTTTCAATTGGCACATAAGAGACATTGACGCTATTTTGTCTCAATAATTGATCTAATTGCTGAAATAGCTCACCTCGAAGACCTTTTTGAACAAAAACTTTATCTAATGTTTTTTCTGATTTTATTGCTTCAATGACCGCTCGAATTCCAAATATTTTGGAGACATTATTCATTCTTATAATAAATTACCATTTGTTAATATTCATAAACTTCAACTTCACCATTGTTAACTCCAACAATGATGAAGTTTTTGTCCTTAATCGATATGGTTTCTACTGATTTTGCATTTCCTTTCAAATAAAAACCTGACTCTTTTGGTCCTATCACACTATAGCCGTCTTTTTTGTTTGATACCAAAATCAAACCGTAGGGATTGTCTAGACGTGGTGTTTCTACCTCTGTATTGTAAATATTACCAACGACTACCAAGTCTTCATAGCCGTCATTATTATAATCAATTGGTGCACTATCAAGAATCGGCATGGTTTGAGCCATTACAGGTAAAGAGACCTTTTTAAAAGTAGCATCTCCGTTGTTCATTAGCAGCAATGATTTAAACTCATTGGCTTCACGTTTATAAGCGCTATTTAAGTCATCACCATAGATATCTTGTAAACTTGCGTTTGCAAATTCATTAAATGTTGGAATTTTTTCTGCAATAAAAGGCATTTGTTGAGAGGAGCATTCTCTTCCTCTGGCTGGTACAAATACATCATTGTATTTGTAACTAAGGACTAAATCGTTAATACCGTTAACATCAAAATCTGAAGCATAAACGCGTAGTGGTTTCTCAGTAGACACTTTGAACTTTATATTGTTACCAATATTTCCTAACAAATAGTCTTTGTGACCGTCATTATTCACATCTGTTTCTGTAACATTAAACCACCAGCCAAAAGTATTTTGTAAGTCACTATTGTGAGCAACGTTTTCGAAAACACCTTCATTGTTCAAAAAAAGCCCGATGGAGGACCATTCACCTACAGCTATAAAATCTTCCCAACCATCATTATTGAAATCAGTTTGAATAACTTTATTGACAATTCCAAAATCTTCAAATTCAGGAGCTATTTGACCTGTTACATTAGTTAATACTCCATCGTTATTTTGATAAATTACAGAAGGCTCATGTATGGGAAATTGCTGAGGTTTAATTCTATTTCCAACAATAAGATCTAGGTCCCCATCATTATCAAAATCTATTTTTGTCACAGATTTACCACTTATTGTATAAAAATCAACTTCTGATGAAGGGGCCTCTGAAAAATCTCCTTTACCATCATTTAAATATAAACGATCTTTTAAATCTTGAGAACGTTCAAAAAACTCACTGCCACCACTAACAACATATAAGTCATTGTCATTGTCATTATCTATGTCAATGAAAATAGCTTCCATATCTTCATAATTAGAGTCTCTGGTGAAGGCATCTGTTTTGGAAGGTATAAAACCAGTATTCGATTGAATAAATAATTGACCAGATTGGCCTTTTGCGCCACCAATATATATATCATCCTTATTGTCACCATTCACATCTCCTTTTGCAATAAGTGGACCAAGGGTTGATTGTTTATAGGGTAGAAGACCTTCTTTTAAAAAATCATCAAAATCATTTTCTCGATGTGTAAATTGCAATAATTGGTTGTTCACATTTAATGGGGTCTCATTTGCCAAATTAATGGTTCTTTGATCTGTTGCGTTTAATTCATCAAAAGTTAAGGTTGCATTAGAACCTATTTTGTAACGCTCTTCGTATTTGCCTGATGGCCAAAATACTCTGACAGTGTCAATAACAGTAGCATTACCTAAACCAAAAATCATTGGTGTATCAACTGCCGATAAGTAGCCTCTAACTCTTTTGGATTCTTTTGTTTTTGTGATACCATTAAATGAAATTTGAATTTTTGCAAAATCTTCTGAGAGTATGCCGTTGGTAATAACTTTTAAATAACGTCCTGTATCATTTTCAATAGCCATATTTTGAAATAAAAATGCCTCTGAATCCATATTATTTACCACAAGATCTAAGTCACCATCGTTATCTAAATCACTGTAGGCAGCGCCATTTGAAAAGGATGGTTCATTGAGATCAGAGAGCGATGTAACATTTTCAAATTTTAAGTCACCTTTGTTTTTATAGAGTATATTGGCTAAACGCTCTGAGGGTAACGCATTATATATTTGTTCTTTGATAGTTAAAGGAACCTTTCCTTTAAATTGACGTTTTGCGTTAACTATGTTAGTTTTCGAATCGTTATCTAAAGCGTAACGTCTGTAGCCATTGGTCACGTAAATATCTTCGTTACTATCTAAATCAGCATCAAAAATTAACGAAGCCCAACTCCAATCTGTTTTTGACATCCCTGTTAATTGGGAAATATTGTGGAATTGTCCGTTACCTATATTTAGTTGTACTGCGTTGTACATATATTGATGTTGTAAATCGAGCGTTTGAGTCAATAAATTGAACCCTGGTACGTTCATTGACGCCATAAGCGTTTTCGACCTGATGTGATCACTTGCAGCCATGTCTAGGGCAAATATATCACTTAGATTATCATTATTAATATCAGCAATATCTAACCCCATACCGTAGAACTCAACCTGATTTGTTTTGTCTTTAATAACATCGGTAAAAGTTCCATTTTTATTATTAATGAACATCATATCGGGAACATAATAATCATTGGCGATGTAAATATCTAACCAATTATCATTATTGATGTCACTTACACACAATCCCAAGCCAAAAGTGGGTGTAAGTAGACCACTTTGCTCGGTGATATCGGTAAAGGATCCGTTGTCATTACGATAAAGATGACTTGAGTTATTTTTTAATTGTTTTTTGTTTTTTAGAATGTTGTAGAACTGCTTTGGATCTGTTCCAAAATAATCATTTTCGTTCATTACGATACAATCTAAGTCTCCGTCTTTATCAAAATCAAAAAAAGCAGATTGAGTACTGATACCTGAGTCATCCAAACCAAAGGAATCAGCTTGTTCTTTAAAGGTATTATTTTTTTGATTTATTAAGAGTAAGTTGTTTCGTAATTCTTTGTCGTATGGTCCTCCTTGCGAGACATATATATCCATCCAACCGTCATTATTGATGTCTGCGAATGTGACTCCATTCGACCAGTTTTTGTTTTGATTAATTTTTGAGCTCTCGGTGATATCTTCAAAATGAAAATCACCTTTGTTTAAATATAATTTATTTGGTACTTGGTTACCCGTAAAAAAGAGGTCTGGCAAGTTATCATTGTTGATATCTACAATTCCGACACCCGAACCGTTGTAGAAAAAATCATAATCAAATAGATTAGATTTTGTTGTTAAATCATGAGTGATAGTATTATTAAAATTGACACCACTGTGAGATGATGATATTTTTGTAAATGAAGTAAGCGATTGTGTTGCCTTTGTAGACTTAGATTCTTTTTTTGTAGAAATATTGTTATTAGTATTTTCACAACTAAGGATTATTGCGAGAAATAGAATTATTGTAAAGCCGTTAAATTTCACAAGTGAGGATTTTGTTTGATAAAAATAAAAAAAGAGCTTTAAATAAAGCTCTTTTTTTATCAAATATTATAGAATGTATTTTCTATTGTGCACAAAGTGTAACTGGAAGTAATCCAACTGGAGGAGTAGGGCCATAATCGCCTAAATCTTC
>CAJQLB010000010.1 GCA_905479065.1 uncultured Flavobacteriaceae bacterium
GTACTCAAGGTGGGAATCGAACCCACACTTCCGAAGAAACTGGATTTTGAATCCAGCGCGTCTACCAGTTCCGCCACTTGAGCAATTTTGGATAGCAAAAGTATAAAATAATTTTTGCTAAGCAACTAATTCATGATAAACAAACAAAATACTGACTTTAATTCTTTTTCAGTTCAAATAAATTCATAAATTTGCACACCATTTAAATAAAATGGTAAACACGTAATTTGAAGTTACAAACCAATGTCAAACGCAGCAACTGAAGCCAAAATATTTGCATGTTCTCAAAGTGAAGAACTTGCAACAAAGATAGCATCAAAATTTGGTGTTAGTCTCGGTAATGTTATTACGTCAAATTACAGTGACGGAGAGTTTCAACCATCATTTGAAGAATCAATTCGTGGTGCAAGACTATTTATAATTGGTTCTACTAATCCTGGCCCAAGAAATTTGATGGAAATGTTATTGATGATTGACGCTGCAAAACGGGCATCAGCAAGACACATCACTGCGGTTCTTCCGTATTTTGGTTGGGCGAGACAAGATCGAAAAGATAAACCTCGAGTACCTATCGCTGCAAAGTTAGTGGCTAAAATGCTAGAGGCTGCTGGAGCTACTAGAATCATTACCATGGACTTGCATGCTGATCAAATTCAAGGATTTTTTGAAAAACCAGTTGATCATTTATTTGCCTCGACCATATTTTTACCTTATTTACGGGACTTGAATTTGGAAAATTTAACGATTGCATCTCCAGACATGGGAGGTTCAAAACGTGCTTATGCATATTCAAAAGCTTTGCAAAGTGATGTGGTGATATGTTACAAGCAACGTGCGAAGGCCAATGTAATTTCTCATATGGAACTTATTGGTGATGTGACAGGTAAAAATGTGGTGCTAGTTGATGACATGGTAGACACAGCTGGCACACTTACAAAAGCAGCTGATTTGATGATGGAAAGAGGAGCATTGAGTGTTAGAGCAATTTGTACACACCCTATTTTATCTGGGAATGCTTATGAGAGAATAGAAAATTCAAAGTTAGAAGAATTGATAGTTACAGACTCTATTCCAGTAATACAAAAAAGTTCAAAAATAAGAATTCTGAGCTGTGCTGATTTGTTCGCTGATGTCATGAAAAAAGTACATCACAATGAATCGATAAGTTCTCAATTTATAATGTAAATTAATATTTAACCATAATTTTTTAAAATGAAATCAATTACAATTAATGGATCGAAAAGAGAAAGCGTAGGCAAAAAAGCAACAAAGGCCTTACGTAATGCTGGAGAGGTTCCTTGCGTTTTATACGGAGGAGATCAGCCAGTACATTTCTCAGCAACTGAATTGGCATTTTCTCAACTTGTATACACGCCGAATGCGCATACAGTTGTAATTGCTTTAGATAGTGGAGAAACTTTGAATGCTGTATTACAAGATATTCAATTTCACCCTGTAACAGACAGAATTTTACATGTAGATTTTTATCAGCTATTTGAAGATAAAGAAATTGCAATGAATATTCCTGTTCGTTTAAATGGAAATTCAAGAGGAGTTAAAAATGGAGGGGTTCTTAGAAAAAATAACAGAAAACTTCGAGTGAAAGCATTGCCATCTAATTTACCAGATACCATAGAAATTGATATTACGCCTTTAAAGATTGGTGGAAAAGTCTATGTTGGCGATTTAGATCAAGAGAACTACAGATTCTTACATACTGATAATACCGTGGTATGTCAAGTTAAGACGGCAAGAACTGCAATTGCTGAAGACGATGATGAAGATGAATTAGAAGAAGGTGAAGCAGAAGCTACAGAGGCAGCACCGGCGGCAGAATCTCAAGAGTAAGCTAAACTTATTATATAAAATGAAAAGCATTCTGTTAATTCAGGATGCTTTTTTACTTTTACATAATAAAGATGTAACATGTTTAAAATTATAAGGAGTTTATTTAAGAAAGACACCAAACTCCTAGAAGAGAATATTAAAATGAAAAAATATTTAATTGTTGGGCTTGGAAACATTGGTGAAAAGTATGAACATACAAGACATAATATTGGATTTAAAATTGTTGATTATTTCTGTTCCAAGGAAAAAATAAATTTTGTCAATGAGAAACTGGCATTTAAAGCAGAGTATAATTTAAAAGGACGAAAATTCATTTTTATCAAACCAAATACTTACATGAATTTAAGTGGTAAGGCGGTAAAGTATTGGCTTCAAAAAGAAAACGTACCGTTGGAGAATTTATTGATTATTACGGATGATTTAAATTTGCCTTTTGGACATTTTCGTGTTAAAGGGAAAGGGAGTGATGGTGGTCATAATGGCTTAAAGGATATTCAAGAAAAAATAAATACATCAGTTTATAATCGCTTGAGATTTGGAATTAGTGCAACGTTCAGTAAAGGCAAACAAGTTGACTACGTGTTAGGAGAGTGGTCTGTTGAAGAAAAAGCATCCTTGCAAGAACGTCTTGACAAATGCACTGAAATTATTAAGTCGTTTGTACTGTCTGGAGTGAACAACACAATGAATACGTTTAACGGAAAATAAAAATATTTTTTGAAGATAAAAGCTGCATCAGATTACAAATTACTTTCTAATTCAGTCGTTACAATTGGAACGTTTGATGGTGTCCATATCGGGCATAAAAAGATAATTAATCGCCTTGTTAATATTGCAAAGCAAGAGGGTCTACAGGCGGTAGTTTTGACGTTTTTTCCGCATCCTAGAATGGTGGTGCAAAGTGATACTAAAATAAAAATGTTAAATACCATTGACGAAAAAAATAAGTTACTCGAGCAACAAGGAATTGATCACTTAGTTATCAAAAAGTTTACAAAAGATTTTTCACGACTTTCTGCACAGGAGTATGTCAGAAAAGTATTGGTTGAAACACTTCATGTCAAGCATATAATTATTGGATATGACCATCATTTTGGAAGAAATAGAACAGCAAATATCCATGACTTAAAAGCATTTGGTGAAATTTATGATTTTAAAGTTACCGAAATTTTAGCTCAAGAAATTGATGAAGTCACCATAAGTTCTACCAAAATAAGACAGGCGTTAAATAGCGGTGATGTCAAAACTGCAAACACCTTTCTTGGATATAATTTTATGATTTCAGGGACAGTTGTAAAAGGCAAAGGTATAGGTAAGACTCTTAATTTCCCGACGGCTAATATTAGGATAAGTGAGTCCTATAAGTTAATTCCAAAACATGGTGTTTATGTGGTTAAAACAAGAATTCTGAACACCACTGTTTTTGGAATGATGAACATCGGTGTTAATCCCACAGTTAATGGTAAATTAAGATCTATTGAAATTCATTTTTTTGATTTCTCACAAGATATTTATGGAGTCTATCTTGAGATTGAAATTTTAAAACGTCTTAGAGAAGAACAAAAGTTTGATTCATTAGCTGAACTCGAAAAACAGCTACTTAAAGATGCAGTTGTTTCCAAGCAATTTTTACAACAAATAAATGGTTAACGACTGGCTTTACAGACATATTGACAATTCTGCGCTTTGTGTGTTTAGAATATTTTTTGGGCTGTTAATCACTCTCGAATCCTTTGGGGCTATTTTAACAGGTTGGGTAAAACAAACCTTAGTACTGCCAAGCTTCACTTTTTCATTTATTAATTTTTCATGGTTACAACCTCTTCCGGGGAATGGGATGTATATCTACTTTATTATAATGGGTGTTTGCGGTATCGCTGTTATGCTCGGCTACAGATATAGGTTGAGTATGATAGCCTTTACCGTTCTTTGGGCGGGTGTTTATTTTATGCAAAAATCATCGTACAACAATCATTATTACTTATTGGTTTTATTGAATTTATTCATGTGTTTTCTACCAGCTAATAGGTATTTTTCACTAGACGTAAAGCAAAACCCTTCGCTATTAAAACATAGTATGCCAAACTGGTGTCGTCTCATAATTATAGTTCAGTTAACCATTGTTTATGTGTATGCTTCAGCAGCAAAATTATATCCTGATTGGTTGGATACAACCGTCATGGAAATACTGATGCGAAATAAAAAAGATTATGTTTTAATTGGTGGTCTTTTACAGCAACCTTGGATCCATACTTTTTTAGCCTACGGAGGTATTTTGTTTGATTTGTTGATTATTCCATTATTACTCTGGAAACCAACTCGTAAATGGTCTTTTTGTATCGCAGTAGGTTTTCATTTATTTAATTCAATAGTCTTTCAAATAGGCATTTTTCCTTACATGTCTTTAGCGCTTTGCGTGTTCTTTTTTGACTCAAAGTTCATACAACAACTATTTTTTAGAAATAAGACTTATTACACTGAATTAGAATTAGTAATTCCAAAATATAAATCACCAATGATTTTTGTGTTGAGTTTGTTTTTTTTGATTCAAATTGGGCTGCCATTGCGACATTGGTTCATAGAAGATAATGTGTTATGGACAGAGGAAGCTCATCGATTATCTTGGCGTATGATGTTACGCTCTAAATATGGTGTAGCTCGCTACACGGTTGTTGATAAGAAAACACAAGAGAAAACAATCATAAATTTAGATGATTATTTGACAAAAAAACAAAAAAACTTAGCAAGTTCTCGACCAGATATTATTTGGCAATTTGCTCAGTATTTAAAAAACGAATTTAGTTTAAAGAATAAAGACATCGCTGTCTATGTCGACTGCCGTATTAGTGTTAATGGTAGGCCTTTGGAAGTCTTTGTTGACAATACAATTGATTTGGCGTCTGTTCAATGGAACCCTTTAAAACACAATACATGGATTTTACCTTCAAATCAAGATTATTTTACTAAGTAATTCCTTAAGTTTGTAACTTAAATAACCATTTAATGCTACAAGTACCTTTTATCAGAGACCATCAAGAACTGATTGTTAATCGCTTGAAAAAGCGCAACATTGATGCTTCAAAAATGATTGCAAATGTTATCGAATTCGATGAAGAACGAAGACAGATCCAAACAGAACTAGATAATACTCTTGCAGAATCTAACACGTTGTCTAAAGAAATTGGTCTATTATACAAAACTGGTAATATTGATGAGGCCAACTTAATTAAGGAAAAGACTGTTGAATTAAAGGTTAAAAGTAAGCATTTAACAGAACGTTTAAACACGACATCAGAAGGGCTGAAGGAGCTTCTTTACATGATTCCAAATGTGCCAAATGAGATAGTTCCAAGTGGAAATACTGAAGAAGATAATGAAATAGTTTTTCAAGGGGGGAGTTCACCTGAGTTGTCTAAAAATGCCTTACCACATTGGGATTTAGCTAAGAAATATGACATCATTGACTTTGAATTAGGGAATAAGATTGCTGGTGCAGGATTCCCAGTATACAAGGATAAAGGAGCAAGACTACAAAGAGCATTGATAAATTATTTTTTAGATAAAAATGTGGCTGCTGGTTATAAAGAAGTACAAGTTCCACATTTAGTTAATGAAGAATCGGGGTATGGGACTGGACAATTACCCGACAAGGAAGGTCAAATGTATCACGTTAATAGTAATGGTGATAATCTTTATCTAATACCGACAGCCGAGGTCCCTGCAACCAATTTATTCCGTGATGATTTATTATCTGAAAAAGACCTACCTAAAGCCATCACAGCTTACACACCTTGTTTTAGAAGAGAAGCCGGGAGTTATGGTGCGCATGTTCGAGGATTAAATAGATTACATCAATTTGATAAAGTAGAAATTCTTAGAATTGAACACCCTGAAACGTCCTATCAAGCACTTGATGCGATGGTATCTCATATCAAGGATATTTTAGAGGATTTAAAGCTTCCATACAGAATCTTAAAATTGTGTGGAGGAGATTTGGGTTTTACCTCGGCATTAACCTATGACTTTGAAGTGTTTTCAACGGCACAAGGAAGATGGTTAGAAGTATCATCTGTTTCCAATTTTGAAACGTTTCAGGCAAACCGATTAAAATTACGTTTTAAAAATAGTAAAGGCAAAAGCGAGTTAGCTCATACATTGAATGGAAGTTCTTTAGCTTTGCCTCGAATTTTAGCTGGAATTTTAGAAAATTATCAAGTTGATGAGGGCGTAAAAATACCAGATGTTCTTATTCCTTACACAGGATTTTCAATGATTCAATAAGACGATCTTAAAGAAGCCATTTTCATTGATGGATATTTAAAGATAAATTTGTTTTTAGATACAGCTTCACAGTTCCAGAAAAATTTTGACTATCATCGAACGAATTTAAAAAATGTAGTTTACTTATATTTACAGTCATGAAATACATTCTTTATCTATTTATCACATTATTTGGATTCCAGTCTTTTTCGCAAAATGAAGAGTTGGCAAAGGAGTATTTTGATAGAGGAGAGTTTCAGAAAGCCTTATTGTCTTATGAAAAATTATACAAGGAAAAGAAGGGTAATTCTAACTACTTTAATAAGATTGTGGAGATTCATCAACAATTAGAAAATTATGATATTTCAGAGAAACTTCTTGTCGGTAAATCTAAGAAAAATTCGAATCCACAATACTTGGTTGATTTAGGGTATAATTTTTATTTAAAAGGGTTTCAAAATGAGGCAGAAAAGCATTACGAACGAGCGGTTTTAAAAATTGAAGATCGACCAGTTTATGGTTATTATGTTGCCAGACGTTTTGAAGCTTATGCACTAATCAATTTTGCAGCTCGTGCTTATGAAAGAACAATGGAGCTACGCCCTGATGCCAATTATCATGCACAACTTGCTAGAATTTACGGAGAACAAGGTCTCCTTGAAAAAATGTTTGTGCATTACCTCGACTTTCTAGAGATAAAAAGTTCTTATGTGAGTCAGGTTAAACGGTCATTTAGTGATTACATCACTGAAAACGCTGATGGCAATAACAACATCATGTTGCGCAAAATTCTAATAAAGAAGATGCAATCACAACCAAATGTTTTATGGAATCAATTGTTGAGTTGGTTGTACATACAACAGCGAGATTATTCTAAAGCATTTGCACAAGAAAAAGCAATTTACTTAAGAGAACAGGGGTCATTAAGCGGTATTTTAGAATTGGGTAATGTAACTTTAAAAGAAAATTATCCAGATATCTCTCAGGTTATTTTAACCTACTTGATCGACAACGCTGATGATATTGAAACGATTATAGAAGCTCACAAAAAACGTTTAGAACTTCAAATACAATTTGCAGAACCAAAAGTATATGAGGAAATTAACCAGAAATATCATGACATTATAATTACCTACGAGTACTCACAAGAAGTAATTGATATCATGATTTCTCATGCTCATTTTAAAGCATTTTATTTAAACAAATCATTAGAAGCGATAACGTATCTCAAAAAGATGCTCAAAATGAATTTTAATGATTTTCAAAATGCCAGAATAAAGCTAGAATTAGGTGATATTTTAGTTTTTCAACAGAAGTTCAATGAAGCACTAATTTATTATTCTCAGATTCAAGCTAATTTAAAAAACAGTGTGTTGTCTCAGGAGGCTAGATTTCGAGTAGCCAAGACGAGTTACTACAAGGGAGATTTTAAATGGGCAGAATCGCAATTAAAAGTACTGAAGGCCTCCACTTCACAGCTCATAGCAAATGATGCATTAGATTTAAAATTACTAATATCGGACAACAAGTACGAAGATTCTACACAAACTGCTTTAAAATTATATGCAAAAGCAGACTTGTATGCATATCAAAATAAAACTATTGAGGCGATTGTATTGCTTGATGATATTTTAGAAAATCATAAAACTGAAACTATTGTTGATCAAGCTCTTTACAAACAAGCACAATTGTACGAGAAACAAAAAGAGTATTTAAAAGCAGAGAAGAATTATAAAGCCATAATAGCCAATTATAAAGAGGATATTTTGGCTGATGACGCTTATTTTGCCCTTGCTGAGTTATACAACAATGTGTTGAGTAGGCCCATCGAGGCTCAAGGGTACTATGAGCAAATAATTTTTAATCATGCTGATAGTATTCATTTTATAGAGGCTAGGAGGAAATTTAGGGAATTACGTGGTGATGATTTAAACTAATGTTTAAATCTATAAGAAACTTTTTATGATTATATTGTTGACAAGATGTCTTTAAATGAAGTTGATAACAAAGCAAAATGAATCCTAAAATAATCTATAACGTTACCGTAAACATTGATGAAAGCATTCATGAAGAATGGAAGTTTTGGATAAAAAAGCATATTCTGGAGGTTTTGGCTACAGGAAAGTTTTTATCTGCTAAACTTACCCGAGTATTGATTGAGGAGGACCTTGGAGGTGTCACGTACTCCATTCAATACACAGCAAAATCTCGTCAGGCATTAACTTTGTACTACCAAGAAGATGCAGAGCGACTTCGTAAGGAGGCAGTGCTCAAATTTGCTGATAAAATGTTGGCATTCAGAACAGAGTTAGAAGTTATTGACGAATATTTAGATACTTAAAATAAATGTCAGTACGAGCAAAAAAACATTTAGGACAACATTTCTTAGAAGATGAAACAATTGCAAAAAAAATAGCAGATACGCTACAAGGTTTTGGATACGATTTTATATTAGAAATTGGGCCAGGTATGGGTGTGCTAACAAAATATCTCCTTACAAAACAGCCAACAACCTATGTTATTGAAATAGATTCAGACTCTGTGGCTTATTTAAAGTTGAATTATGTAAACTTACATTCAAATATTATTGAGGAAAATTTTTTAACCTTTGATTTGAATCAAATTTTTAGAAATAAGCCTTTTGCAATTATTGGTAACTTTCCTTACAACATTTCCACACAAATTGTATTTAAAACTCTTGAAATGCGATTTCAAATCCCAGAGTTTGCAGGAATGTTTCAAAAAGAAGTTGCTCAACGAATTTGCGAAAAAGAAGGAAGTAAAGTTTATGGAATCCTTTCTGTTTTGACGCAAGCTTTTTATGATGCAGAATATTTATTTACAGTTCCCCCCGAGGTATTTAACCCTCCGCCAAAAGTAAATTCTGGTGTTCTTAGATTAACCAGAAAAGAGGATTTCCGTTTGTCTTGTGATGAGAACTTATTTTTTAAAGTGGTAAAAATAGGATTTCAGCAACGTCGTAAAACTCTTCGAAACAGTTTAAAAACCTTTAATCTATCTGATAATTTAAAAGCAAATGCTATATTTGGCAAACGGCCAGAACAATTGAGTGTAAATTCATTTGTGAAATTGACCAATTTAATTCAGAACGATACAGAAAAATAAATCATCTGCTGTCTTAACAGACTATCTGACCCATGTTAGACGAGAAAGAAAACATACAGTTTCAACTAACGGAACATCTCATTGAGCGTGTCGAGCATTTAATCGCTAATGAACGTGATAAGGAGTTGCAATTATTTTTGGATGATTATCACTACGCTGATATTGCCGAAATTCTTGACGAATTAAATGAAGATCAAGCGCTTTACATCATTAAATTATTAGATTCAGATACGACAGCCGATGTCTTAATGGAACTTGATGAGGATATTCGAGAGAAAGTTCTTGAAAATCTATCAGCTAAAGAAATTGCAGAGGAAATAGAAGAATTAGATACGGATGATGCCGCCGACATGATTTCAGAGTTGTCTGAAGAGCGTCAAGAGGAAGTGATTTCTAAAATAGAAGATGAAGAGCACAAGGCAGAAATTGAAGAATTACTTACTTATGATGAGAATACGGCGGGAGGGTTGATGGCTAAAGAACTTGTAAAGGTTTATGAAACTTGGACAGTTGCAGGTTGCATGAGAAGAATTCGAGGACAAGCGGAAGATGTGACAAGAGTTCATTCCATATATGTGGTAGATAGAGAGGAAAAATTAATAGGTAGATTATCACTAAAAGACTTAATTGTTGCAAAAAGCGATACTAAAATTGCCGAAATTTCTAATAGCAATGTTGATTATGTCAATGTTCAAGACGATGCCGAGGATGTTGCAAAAGTGATGCAAAAGTACGATTTAGAGGCCATTCCAGTAGTTGATAATCAACAGACCTTATTGGGGAGAATTACCATTGATGATATTGTGGATGTTATAAAGGAGGAAGCTGAAAAAGATTATCAATTAGCAGCAGGTATTACCCAAGATGTAGAAGCAGACGATAGCATTCTTGAACTTACAAAAGCGCGACTACCGTGGCTTTTTTTAGGACTTGTAGGTGGTATTGGAGCTTTTATTATTATGGATTTTTTTGAAGAGAAATTACATGGAGAAGCTGTCATTTTATTTTTGTTTACGCCATTAATAGCGGCGATGGCAGGTAATGTAGGGGTGCAATCAAGCGCCATTATTGTTCAGGGTCTAGCGAATGATGATGTGAAAGGGAGCATTAATAATCGTTTAATTAAAGAGATGCTTTTAGCTACTTTAAATGGTGTCATTCTTTCTATTGTTTTATTTCTATTTGTTTATGCTTGGCAGTTCGATGTAAAATTGGCTTTAGCAATTTCTGTATCTCTTGTGGCTGTTGTTATCATTGCCGGTTTAGTAGGGACATTTATTCCATTATTTTTAGACAGACGTGATATTGATCCAGCGATTGCTACGGGACCGTTTATTACAACGAGTAATGATATTTTTGGAATTGTAATCTACTTAATAATATCTAAATTCATTTTAGGGATTTAATCTTATGTTGTTTATTCATGAAAGCAATTAATATCTCAGAAAAATTCACAAAATTTGATGCATATTGGCATCCTCGTCAACTAGCTATTGTTGATGATATGCAGGTTATTTTAGCGAAACTTAAAGGAGAATTTGTATGGCATCACCACGAGCACGAAGATGAGCTATTTCAAGTCATTAAAGGTACCTTGTATATGCAATTTAGAGATAGAACAGAAATTGTAAATGAAGGTGAAATTATTGTTGTTCCAAAAGGAGTTGAACACAATCCAAGCACAAAAAATGGTGATGAAGTACATGTGTTGTTGTTTGAAAAAGTAACAACGTCTCACACAGGTAATGTCACGCACGAGAAAACAAAATCATATTACCCTAAAATTTAGATGAGAATCCTTCATCTTGATACCAACCATCCATTACTAATCCAACAATTAGATGCCATTGGTTTTGTAAACCATGAAGATTACACATCATCAAAAGGTGAGATAGAAACGAAAATTTCTGAATATGATGGTCTTATTATAAGAAGTCGTTTCTCAATTGACAAACAATTTATAGAGAAAGCAACGAGACTAAAGTTTATTGGACGCGTGGGAGCTGGAATAGAGAATATTGATTCTAATTATGCTCAATTAAAAGACATCACGTTGTTGTCTGCCCCTGAAGGTAATCGTAATGCTGTCGCCGAGCACGCACTTGGAATGTTGTTGTCCTTATTCAATAATCTCAAAAAGGCGGATACTGAAGTTCGAATGGGATTATGGAATCGAGAGTCAAATCGTGGCGTAGAACTCGATGGTAAAACAGTTGGAATCATTGGTTATGGGAACATGGGAAAATCCTTTGCTCAAAAATTAAAAGGGTTTAACGTCGAAGTGTTATGTTATGATATTGCACCTAATGTCGGAGATGATTATGCTCGTCAAGTGACGTTGAAAGAATTTAGGAGTAAAGTTGATGTTGTGAGTTTGCATACACCGCAAACAGTGCTAACTGTAAATATGATTAACACTGAATTTATAAAAGCATTCAAAAAATCTTTTTGGTTAATTAATACAGCAAGAGGTAAAAGTTTGGTCACCGAAGATTTAGTTGTTGCACTTAAAAATGGTAAAATTTTAGGAGTAGCTTTGGATGTGTTAGAATATGAAAAATCATCATTTGAAAATTTATTTGTAAATCAAATGCCTGAGGCATTTCACTATCTAATTAACTCAGATAAAGTGTTGTTGACGCCACATATTGCAGGATGGACTCACCAAAGTAAGGAATCTTTAGCACAAATTTTAGTCGCAAAAATTAAAGATAAATTTTACTCTTAATGAACATGTTAAAACAATGTCATCATGTTATTTAAAGAGGACTCCCCAAATAACTATATCAATTAGATTCCTGCAGGACTCAATGAAATATAATTAATATCTGTTTATAAGGCACTCAGTTTATTAAAAAAGTTGGGAAACTAAAATCATTTAATTTAGAATCAGAAATTAAATTTGAATTTGGCAACGTTACATTTAGAATAGCGTAATTGTTTGTTAACAATTATGAAACATTTGAGAATAATTTAATTCTTAAGTTCGGCGTTGTAAAAACTGATTGTAAGACAAAAAATATTTGTTGCATTCAGGATACTAATACCATTATAATTAAAAAAAATATGGCCTATAATTCATCGGACACTAACTACTGCCAATAAAATAAAATCAGGTTATTTGTCAAATAATCTTTTTAAAGTTTGTGACATCTATGAGTCCGAGGTAATTTTAAAAAAAATAGTCAATGATGAAAAACATCCTAGTATTATGCACAGGGAATTCCTGTAGAAGTCAAATGGCACACGGTTATTTAAACCATCTTACGGAAAGACAAAGAGTAAATGTATTTAGTGCTGGTATTGAAACGCATGGTTTAAACCCAGGAGCCGTATCTATCATGAAAGAGGATGGGATAGATATTTCAACACATACATCAAATCATGTTGATGAATATGCAACAATTAATTTTGATTACATAGTAACTGTATGCGACCATGCCAATGAGAACTGTCCCTACATACCAAGTAAAAATGCAGTTAGATTGCATCATAATTTTTTTGATCCTTCAAAAGTTAAGGGAACAGAAATCGAAAAACACGATGCGTTTTTAAAAGCGAGAAATGAGATAAAAGAGTATTTTAAATACTTTGTAATTGAAAATTTAATCTGATTCTTGTGTTGTAATATTTGAAAAATCACGCTCCAACTCTGCTTGAAATTCTTCCATTACAGGACGAACAGTACTGTCGGGTAAATCAGAAATTTTGATATACATAAGGCCATCAACGGCGTTGTTAAATAAGGGGTCTACATTAAAACCAACCAATCGTGCGTTTTGTTTAATGTATTTTTTTAATAAAACGGGAAGTCTTAAGGCTCCTGGTTCAACCTCATCGATTATTTTATCAAATTTATTAAGGTCTGCAGCAGTTGCATCAAAAACAAAGTCTTTATCAGCATCTTTTAATTTGACTTTGAATTCTTTTTTTGGATGTACATATTGCGCGATGTAAGGATCGTAATAGTGGGATTTCATAAATTCAATCATCAACGATTTAGAAAAATTGGAAAATTGATTACTAATACTTACGCCTCCAATGAGAAATTTATGCTGAGGAAATCGCAATGTCGTATGCACTATGCCCTTCCAAAGTAAAAATAAGGGCATGGGTTTTTGTTGGTATTCTTTAATGATAAACGCTCTGCCTAATTCAATTGATTGACTCATCATATTATAAAGCTCCGGTTCAAATCGGAATAAATCTTGCAGATAAAAACCGTCAATTCCAAATTTTTTAAAAATTTCTGAACCTAACCCCATTCTGTAAGCACCCACTAATACTCTTGCTTTATTATCCCAGAGGAACATATGGTGGTAATGTGAATCAAATTTGTCCAAATCAATTGCCTCATTCGTGCCTTCTCCAACTTCACGAAATGTGATTTCTCTCAAACGACCTATTTCTCTCAAGGTATGTTCTATTTTATGTGCAGGTGCAAGGTACACCTCGTAGTTTTTACTTGTTAATAAGCGACAATTATGTTTATTGAGCTCGCTGATTTCTGAAATCATTAATGTTGTTTCTACCGGCGTTACAATTTTCTTTATTTTTTTTGGAACTTTTAAGGTAGACGAAATGTGCTCTAGACGGTTAGGTTTGTCCTCGAAGGCATGCGACAACATATATGTCTTTTTACGGATAAATTCTGAAAAACCTTGTAATGTATCATGTTCCTCTTGATCAGTCACTGAAATTTGCTTTCCAATTCTCACTTTTATGACACGTCGCTTTTGTGTGAGTAATTCTGAGGGTAATTTGGCAGTTCTAAAGGTGTCGTTTATTTTAGATAATTGGTAAAATAATTGACTGTTTTTTGCGTGAAAATAAATTGGCACGATTGGGACTTTCGCTTTTTTAGCTAATTTCATTGCAGGTTCCTCCCACGGTTTATCAACCACTAGCTTGCCATCTTTGTAAGTAGATACCTCTCCAGCAGGAAAAATACCAAGAGGTTTACCGTCTTGCAAATGAAGTAATGAGTTTTTAAAACCTGTAATACTTGATTTCAAATCTTTTCTGTCTTCAAATGGGTTGACAGGAATGATATGCGGTTTTAATGGTTCAATCCGGTGTAATAAAAAATTTCCAATAATTTTAAAGTCACTCCGTTGTTCAAGCATTAACTTTAGTAAAAGTATGCCATCGATACCTCCAAGGGGATGATTAGAAATAGTGATATACGCACCATTTTTAGGAAGTCTTTTTAGGTCTTCTTCAGGGATCTCAAATTTTATTTGAAAATCATTAATTAATGCATTTAAAAAAGAAGTGTCTTTTAGGTGTTTGTTCCTATTGTATATGTTATTTATTGCTGAGATATTTAGCAACTTCATTAATAACCATCCAAAGAAAGTTCCAATAAATCCATATTTGTCAAAATGTATCGCTTTTGCGACTTCCTTAGCGGTAACGAGGCTCATTTTATATGATTGAAAAGATTATCAAAACTACACATTTATTTAGTTACAATTTGAACAGTTTCGTTATGAATTTGTTTTAGTAAAATTGTTTTTTGTTCTTCCAATTGTGTGATGGCATTATCATTATAATGGCGAATAGTATAAAGATCGACATTTGTATTGCAGATGACTTTAAATTTTGCTTTTAAATGTAAGACAAGTTTGTTGAGATTGTTGTAATTATTTTCGATACAGACAGAAAAGCTAATGGCTGAATTTTGAATGACATCTACTTTCATTTTGTATAAATGTAACAATTGAAAAATTTCACTAATATTTTCTTCTAACATAAAACTAAAATCTAACGAAGATAGTTCAATAAGTACTTGATTTTTTTTAACGATGAAGCATGGAATTAGGGGGTCTATTTTTTTGCTTTTACCAATGCAAGTGCCATCTTCTTTGGGATTTAAAAAGGATTTTACAAAAAATGGAATTTCCTTTTGTTGCAGAGGTTGTAATGTTTTGGGATGGATTACAGAAGCACCGTAAAAGGCAAGTTCTATTGCCTCACGATATGATATTTCCTTTAATAATTGAGGGTTTTGAAAATATCTGGGATCTGCATTTAACACTCCGGGAACATCTTTCCATATAGTGACGCTATTAGCGTTTAAACAATAAGCAAGAATTGCAGCTGTATAATCACTTCCCTCTCTGCCTAAAGTTGTCGTAAAATTATTGGAATCACTTGCAATAAAACCTTGTGTGATATTTAATGTATTCGTCTTAATTTGTTTTGAAATTAAAGCTTGTGTTGCTTTCCAATTTACTTTGGCATTTCGATAATAATTATCTGTTTTTATGAATTCTCTAATGTCTAACCATTGATTTTTAATGCCAATCTCATTTAAATAGGCACTTATAATTAAGGTGGAAATTAACTCTCCAAAACCAACAACTTGATCATATACAAAATTATAGTCTGGCGATTTATTACTACTAAAAAAAGTCGTTAACTCAATAAATAGATTATTAATTTTGGAAAATATTGGATGACTTTCTGTCTTAAATAATTGAGATAAAATCTCATTATGACTTGTATGTATTTCTTGTAGGGAATTTTTAAATTCTGAATAATTATCAAAGTAGTTTTGAATCACTCGTTCCAAAGTATTAGTGGTTTTTCCCATGGCAGAAACAACAATCAACATATCTTCATGGCCAGTTTCATTTAAAACCTTGACTAAATTTTTTACACCCTCAGCATCTTTAACTGATGCTCCACCAAATTTAAAGACGCGCATTAATTCAATTTTGTTATATAAGTTTCAATCCCTTTTTCATCTAAATGAACAACATTCCAATTGCGTAAAACTTTAGCGCCTTGTCGCTCATATAATTTTATGGCACCATTATTCCAACTTATAACTTCCCAATTGATGCGCTTTACTTTTAAATGATAACCATATTTAACGACTTCATCAAGTAATGCTGTACCAATACCATGGCCTCTCATTTTTTGAGTTACAATTAAGTCTTCAAGATGTAATATTTTCCCTTTCCAAGTTGAAAACCGGTTATATATTAAGGCAGTGCCAACAACCTTGTCATCAACTGTAGCGACAAAACATTTAAAGGCTGGGGTGCCTTGAAAACCGTCCTCTATGAGAGATTGTTCTGTAATTTCGACTGCGTTGGGCTCTTTTTCAAAAACAGCAAGTTCTACAATTAATTGCAAAACGGCGGACATGTCTTTTGAAGAGGCATTTCTAATCTTAAAATTCATATAACGAAAATCATATTCAAATATAACGAAAGCGATTATTTTAGTTCAATTATATTTTTACGAAATCGTTGTAGTTGACCAAAAAAGACGATATTTGCAGCATCTTAATTCATAATATTCACATGTCTCAAAGAAATCAAACTTTAGGAGAATTTATCATTGAAAATCAAAATTCTTTTAAGTATACTTCAGGAGAATTATCTCGATTAATAAATGCCATAAGACTTGCAGCTAAAGTTGTCAATCATGAAGTTAATAAGGCTGGTTTAGTTGATATTATTGGAACATCGGGTGATACTAATATTCAGGGTGAGGACCAACAAAAACTTGATATTTACGCTAATAATTTATTTATAAAAGCCATGACTAGACGAAATATCGTCTGTGGAATAGCGAGTGAGGAGGAAGACCATTTTGTTGCTATTAATAGTCAAGACGAAAATAATCAAAATAAATATGTTGTATTAATTGATCCATTAGATGGATCATCTAATATCGATGTCAATGTTTCTGTTGGAACTATTTTTTCTATCTACAGACGTGTAACTGAAGTGGGAACGCCAGTAACTATTGATGACTTTTTACAAAAGGGACATAAACAGGTTGCAGCAGGCTATGTGATTTATGGTACTTCAACGATGTTGGTTTATACAACGGGAGATGGGGTTAACGGATTTACTCTGAACCCTGCGATTGGCACCTTTTATTTATCCCATCCAAACATGCAATTTCCACAAGACGGAAAAATTTATTCAGTTAATGAGGGTAATTACATTCACTTTCCACTAGGGATTAAAAATTATATAAAATACTGTCAAATGGAAGAGGGTGACCGACCTTACACAAGTCGTTATATTGGATCATTAGTGTCCGATTTTCATAGGAATATGATTAAAGGGGGTATATATATGTATCCCAAAAGCTCTAAAAATTCAAATGGTAAATTACGACTGCTGTATGAGTGTAATCCAATGGCATTTATAGCTGAACAAGCTAACGGTCTCGCAAGTAATGGTTATACTAGAATCATGGATATCCAACCAAAAGAATTACACCAGCGTGTTCCTTTTATTTGTGGCAGTAAAAAGATGGTCTTAAAGGCAGAGGAGTTTATGACGTAAATAGCGCCATGATGTCAAACCCCTTTCGAAACGATGGTGCTGTTTATCGCACTATTTGAATCAAAAAGGTGTTTATGAACTTAATAGGGACTATTGATTCATTGTTTTCATTTGTTCGATAAAATCATCTAAAGATATGTTGTTATGAACTAAATTGAGAGCCTTATCTACTATGTAATTTACGTTATCAGGATTGAATCCTAAACCAATAGATAATTTTTTCAACATTTTTAACTGATCATCACCTTCAATATGATCTGCCCATACCATTCTAGTTAAATCAAATAGACGTTCAAGCCTGTTGTCATAGGAGGTTGGTGGATTTATAGGATGGGTTTTAAAGTCTTTCAGTATTTGAGTGTAATCATTTTCTGAAATATTTAGATTTCGTGCTAATCGATCTAGAAATGCTCTCTCGGAATCATTTATAATTTCATCGCTCATAGCAATTCTCACAATCGCAGCAAAATGATCTTCATTTCGCTTTTTAAACCCACTATCGAATAAATCTGAAATTGACATATATTTTTGATTTTTTTACAAATACAAATATAAGACTAATAACGTTTTTAAAAACATAAAAATTAGAATTCTAACAAACAATTATTTTATATTTGACAAAATTTTTTCTGAGTGAGTAGAACTCTTATCTCTCAAAACTTTGAACAGTCTCTGCAGTTCCAGAAACTGAGGGAGTCTCTATGTCAAAATGATTCTGAGATTCTATTAAAAGGCCTTGTTGGCTCATCACTGTCATTCGTTATTGCGAAGTTGTTCAAACAAAGTGAGACCCCATTTTTACTGGTTTTTAATGATAAAGAAGAAGCTGCATTTTTCTTAAATGATTTGGAAACATTAGTGTCTGAAAAGGATGTGATGTTTTATCCAGGAAGCTACAGGCGACCTTATCAAATTGAAGAAACCGAAAATGCGAATGTCCTTTTGAGAGCAGAAGTCCTAAATCGAATTAATTCACGTAAGAAGCCTGCGCTAATAGTTACCTATCCCGATGCGCTTTTTGAAAAAGTAGTTACCAGAAAAGAACTAGAACGAAATACATTAAAAATTCGAATTGGTGATAAAATTTCAATTGATTTTGTAAATGAAATGCTTTTTGAATACAATTTTAAACGTGTTGATTTTGTAACTGAACCTGGAGAATTTTCTGTTAGGGGAGGTATTGTTGATGTGTTTTCTTTCTCTCACGATGAACCGTATAGAATCGAGTTTTTTGGTGATGAGGTTGACAGTATAAGAACTTTTGATGTTGAAACGCAACTCTCAATAGTCCATGTTAAAAAAATTGGAATTATTCCTAATGTAGCGAATAAATTTTTAGAGGAAAAAAGACAAAGTTTTTTACGATACATACCCCAGAAAACGATGGTTTTTATTAAAAACAAGGGGTTGACTTTTTCTCGTATAGAGTCGTTTTTCGAGAAAGCTAAAGTAGCTTTTAAAAATTTAAGTACTGACATTAATCATGCAAAGCCTAATGAATTGTTTTGTGATGCCGCACTATTGAGGTCGCAATTAGATTTATTTAGTGTGATAGAATATGGTAATAATGTCTCCTTGTCAAAGGATATTTCTGCAACAGAAATTGTGTTTAACACTTCTCCTCAGCCGGCTTTTAATAAACAATTTAATTTGTTGATAGAGAACTTGAAGCTAAATCACCAAAAAGGATATTGTAATTTTATTTCTTGTATTTCCGAACAGCAGGCAAAACGTTTCGATGATATTATAGCAGACGGAGGTCATGATGTTCATCATAAGACTATTGTACTTTCGTTATATAAAGGATTTATTGATCACGATAATAAAGTTATTTGTTATACAGACCATCAAATTTTTGAGAGGTATCATAAATTTCATTTAAAAAATGGCTATGCAAAAAAACAAGCGATCACCCTAAAAGAGTTGACTAATTTAGATATTGGAGATTATGTCACTCATATTGATCATGGGATAGGTCGTTTTGGAGGTCTACAAAAAATTGATGTTGAAGGAAAAAAGCAAGAGGCAATAAAGTTAATTTATGGTGAGCGTGATGTATTATATCTAAGTATTCATTCTCTTCATAAAATCACCAAATTTAATGGAAAAGATGGAAAGCCTCCCAAACTTTACAAGTTGGGAAGTAAGGCATGGAAAACCTTAAAACAAAAAACCAAATCACGAGTTAAGGAAATTGCATTTAATCTTATAAAGGTCTATGCAAAACGCAAGCTTGAAAAAGGATTTCAATATCAAGAAGATAGTTATATGCAACATGAATTAGAAGCTTCATTTGTATATGAAGACACTCCTGATCAGATATCGGCAACTGCTGATATTAAATCAGATATGGAAAGTGAGCAACCCATGGATCGTCTCATATGTGGAGATGTCGGATTTGGTAAAACGGAAGTTGCTATTCGCGCAGCATTTAAAGCTGTAGATAATGGAAAACAAGTAGCTATTTTGGTCCCAACAACCATTTTAGCATACCAACATTTTCGAACGTTATCAAAACGTCTTAAAGACTTTCCTGTAACAATTGATTATTTGAATAGATTTAGGACCACAAAACAAAAGCGGGAAACATTAGAAGATTTAGAGAATGGTAAAGTTGATGTGATTATAGGGACTCATCAATTAGTCAACAAAACCGTTAAGTTTAAAGATTTAGGATTACTAATTGTAGATGAGGAGCAAAAATTTGGAGTTGCGGTTAAAGAAAAATTAAAAACAATAAAAGAAAATGTTGATGTTTTAACCCTAACAGCTACACCAATTCCTAGGACACTTCAATTTAGTTTAATGGCTGCTCGAGATTTATCTGTAATTACGACTCCACCTCCAAATAGATTTCCAATTGAAAGTCATGTTATTCGTTTTAATGAGGAAACTATACGAGATGCAATAAGTTATGAAATACAGCGTGGAGGACAGACCTTCTTTATTCACAATCGAATTGAAAATATAAAGGAGGTTGCGGGTATGATTCAACGCCTAGTTCCAGACGCCAAAATAGGTATTGGTCATGGTAGAATGGAAGGAAAAAAATTAGAACAGTTAATGCTCGCATTCATGAATGGTGAATTTGATGTTCTTGTGAGTACAACAATTGTTGAAAGTGGATTAGATGTGCCCAATGCCAATACAATTTTTATCAATAATGCCAATAACTTTGGATTGAGTGATTTGCACCAAATGCGAGGACGTGTCGGGAGAAGTAATAAGAAGGCATTTTGCTATTTTATTACCCCTGATTATTCGGCCATGACCAATGATGCAAGAAAACGAATAACAGCATTAGAGCAACATACAGAGTTGGGCAGTGGCTTTAATATTGCCATGAAAGATTTAGAAATTCGTGGAGCGGGTGATTTATTAGGAGGAGAACAAAGTGGTTTTATTAATGAAATAGGGTTTGAAACATATCAAAAAATATTAAATGAAGCGATTGAAGAATTGAAAGAGACAGAGTTTAAAGAGCTTTATGAAAACGACAGCAACGAAAAAAAATATGTGAACGACATTACCATTGATACAGATTTTGAATTGCTTTTTCCTGATGATTATGTCAATAATATTTCTGAACGACTCAACTTATACACTGCGTTAAACGGGTTGAAAACAGAAGAAGACTTAGAAGATTTTCAATTAAAATTAATCGATCGTTTTGGAGAATTACCTGTTCAAGTTGAAGATTTACTCAATAGTGTAAGAATAAAATGGGTTGGTACACAACTAGGTTTTGAGAAATTAGTAATGAAACAAAACAAAACTATTGGTTATTTTATAAAAGATCAACAAAGTAGTTTCTATCAAAGTTCTAATTTTACTAAAATATTAAGCTATGTACAAAGTCATTCAAGCACATGCAAAATGAAAGAGAAGGAAACACGTCAAGGGTTGAGGTTACTTCTTATTTTTGATAAAGTTAAATCTGTTGAAGAAGCGTTAAAAGTGCTACAGCCAATATTGGAATAATCACCTCTTAAAGTTACAGGTTGTATGTTTATGTAAATTGGAACAAAGGATGTTAAAAGAATTAATGATGTTTTTGTTTTTTGTACCGGTTACGATATCGGCGCAATTCTCTATTCAAGGTTTGTTTTCACCTGCAGAGTCCTACAATTACGTCTTGATCTATCAAGTAACGCCAAATGCTCACAATTATGTTGGGAATGCAGAAATAAAGAATGGTAAATTTCATTTTGAATTAGACTCCACAAATCCAAAAGGCATTTATAAATTGGTTTATGCTTTACCGCAAGAGGACTATAATTTTGATATCATTTACAGTGCGGAAGAAGACATAGAATTTAGTTTTGATCAAGAAACAGGTGTTCGTTTTGTTAAGTCTTCTGAAAATATGTTAGTGAGCTCTTACACCCGAGATATGAATATGGTTAATCAGGAGATAGACGCTTATTTTTCTAAGTCAAAATCTCTAGATCGTGTTATTTTGAGGAATTTATTTTCAAAAAAAATAGAAATTCAAGATATTTATGAAAATAATGCAATTGAGACAATTGCACTGTCATTTATTAAATCGAGTAAATCTTATGTGCCTGACAGTTACACAACGCTTGATGATTATTATAAAAATCTCAAAAGAGATTATTTTATTCATGTAGATTTCAGTGATGTTTATTTACAAAGTTCAAACTTTTTGATTGACCGAATCAGCCATTATATTTTTGAAAACGATGATGTAAAAACTAGTGACATGCTTAAGTATCAAAACCGTGTTGATGATGTCTATGTGGCCTTGAAGAAAGCAAAAGTTAACACCAAAATAGCATTATTATTCCAATTATGGCAACAAATGGTAGACTTTGGGTTAGATGCTACGGCAAACTATATATCTAATCGATATTTATTAAATCTTTTAAATAATCATGGCAATTCAGAGCTAGCAGGTCTTCTTAAGAATTTTCAAAACATTTCTCTTGGTTCGATTGCTCCAGATTTTTTTTGGCAACAAAGTAATGAAGATACTAGTTCAAAAATAACCTTAAAATCCTTAAATGTTGCAAAAAGATATATTATTGTTTTTTGGAGTAGCAGTTGCAGTCATTGCCAGGAAGAGATACCAGAATTGAGAAGGTTTTTAGAGTCAAAAAGTGAAGAAAAAATTCAGGTTATCGCTGTAGGCTTAGAGGAGACCTCATTTAATTGGAGCAACTTAATTCTTGACTACCCTAACTTCATACATGTTTTAGGATTAGGAAAATGGACAAATGAAATTGCTTTAAAATATAACGTGAGTGGTACACCAACTTATTTTATTCTAAATGAGGATAAAGAAATCATATTAAAGCCTGATAGTCTTGACGAGCTCAAGGAGTATTTTAGGTATTAAAAATAGTAGAAAGCATTTTCTATGTGGTTAATTTTAAAAGAGTCTTGAGTTTTTATAATTGCTACAATATCAAAACGAACCTCTTCATCCAAATTATTTTTTAGCATAAATGCATTTGCAGCGTTAACTAGTCTTGAGATTTGTTTTGGTTTTACAAAATTTTGTGGCTCTCCAAATTTTGAAGTTGAGCGTGTTTTAACTTCTACTACAATAAGAACTTGTTTGTGTTTTGCAATGATATCAATTTCATGTTTTTCAAATCTGAAATTTTTCTCTAAAATAACATAACCTTTTTTAATTAAATATTCTACAGCCAATTGTTCACCAAGAATACCAAGGTCATTATGTCGTGCCATCGTTAATTATGAAAAATCACTGATGAGGATTCTTCATCAACGGTTAATTTAATCGTTCTACCTAAAATGAGAGCTCTGTTATCTTGCTCGTGACCTGCGGGGAAATTAAATAAAATCGGGAAGTCATATTCTTGTAAGACATCAAGGATGAGTTTTTCAATACTTGAGCCCCAGGATGTCGTATTTTTACGAATATTACTCATGTCTCCCACAATTAGACCTTTGCAGTCATCAAAATATCCTGCACGTTTTAAACTATACAACATGCGATCAATATGATACTTATACTCGCCAACCTCTTCGATGAAAAGAATGTTTCCAGAAACGTTAAGACTTGTTTTTGACCCTAACATCGTGTGTAGTAAGGTTAGATTTCCACCCACCAGAGGTGCTGATGCTTCCCCAATTTTGTTGTATTCAGAGCTCGGTATTTCATAATTTGGGACTATTCCAAACAATGTGGCTTTAAACGATTTAATAGTTTCATCAGTTTCTGATAAATCGTCAGTTAAGCTTGTACACATCATAGCATGAATCGATTCACTTCCTAAATTGTTTAATTGATTGTGAATCGCTGTAATATCTGAATATCCAATAATCCATTTAGGGTTTTTTTTGTACTCAGTATAATCTAATTGATCAAGTATTCTAACCGTGCCATAACCACCTCTAGCACACCAAATTGCTTTTATATTGGGATTATCTAAAGCATTTTGAAAATCTAACGTACGCTCATAATCTGTTCCTGCAAAATGATTTGCTTGCTTATAAACGTTGTTTCCAATCATAACATTGAGACCCCAACTTTGGAGCAATCTTTTTGATTCATTTATTTCTTTTGTGCGATTATTTAAAACTCCAGATGGCGCAACTATAGCAATTGTGTCTCCAGTATTTAAATAAGGTGGTTGCAACAATGTTTCCGGTGTTTTGATTGAATTGGGATTATCTGAAGACTGCGCGAAAACTAAGTTTTGACAGCAGATTATCACACACGATGTTGTAATTAATAAGCTTTTAAAATTCATTTAAGAGGCTTTTTGTAAATATAACGAAGTTCTAATTAATTTGGTTTCTCAAAGGTTTACAAATTGTGTATTTTTGAATCTTCAAAAGAAATAATAATGTCAAAAAGATATACAATTACTGCAGCATTGCCTTACACCAATGGTCCAATTCATATTGGACATTTAGCTGGAGTATATGTTCCTGCAGATATTTATGCAAGGTATCAAAGATTGCAGGGTCGAGATGTTGCTTTCATTTGCGGTAGTGACGAGCACGGTGTACCCATTACAATTAAAGCAAAAAAAGAAGGAGTCAGTCCTCAAGACATTGTTGATAAATATCACGCAATCATAAAGCAATCATTTAAAGATTTTGGAATTTCATTTGATAATTATTCAAGAACGTCTGCGAAAATTCACCATGAAACAGCTTCAGAATTTTTTAAAACTCTTTACGATAAAGATGAGTTTGTTGAGGAAGTTACCGAGCAATTTTATGATGTTGATGCAAATCAATTTTTGGCAGATAGATTTATTGTTGGGACCTGTCCAAAATGTGGTCATGAAGAAAGTTATGGCGATCAATGTGAAGCTTGCGGAACCAGCCATAATGCAACGGACTTGATTAATCCAAAATCAGCTATCACGGGGGCTACGCCAACACTCAAGAAAACGAAACATTGGTTTTTGCCTTTGGATAAGCATGAATCATTTTTAAAGCAATGGATTTTAACAGATCATAAAAAAGACTGGAAGCCTAATGTCTATGGGCAGTGTAAATCTTGGATTGATGATGGCTTGAGGCCCAGAGCCGTAACTCGTGATTTGAATTGGGGGATTCCAGTGCCGATAGAAGGGGCAGAGGGCAAAGTACTGTACGTTTGGTTTGATGCTCCCATAGGATATATTTCAGCGACAAAAGAGTGGGCTGAAAGAGAGGGGAAAGATTGGAAAACGTATTGGAAGCAAAAGGATTCAAAGTTATTACACTTTATTGGAAAAGACAATATTGTGTTTCATTGTATTATTTTCCCTGCCATGTTAAAAGCTGAGGGCAGTTATATTTTACCTGAAAATGTCCCAGCCAATGAATTTTTAAATTTAGAGGGAAATAAGTTGTCAACCTCTAAAAATTGGGCGGTTTGGTTACATGAATACTTACAAGATTTTCCAGATAAGCAAGACGTCTTACGCTATGTATTAACAGCGAATGCTCCTGAAAGTAAGGATAACGATTTTACGTGGAAGGATTTTCAAGCTAGAAATAACAATGAGTTAGTCGCAGTTTTTGGAAATTTTATTAATCGAGTTGTGGTGTTAACTAATAAATACTTTGAGGGTAAAGTTCCTAGCCCGAATCAGTTAATGTCCGTAGATATAGAAACACTTGCTAAGCTGAAAGCCTTTCCCGGGGTTATTTCAAGTTCAATTGAGCGTTATCGATTTAGAGAAGCGAGCCAAGAATTAATAAATTTAGCACGACTGGGCAACAAGTATTTAGCAGATGAGGAACCTTGGAAAGTTATAAAACTAGATGAGGATCGTGTAAAAACAGTGATGTTTGTGGCACTTCAAATTGCATCAGCTTTAGCAGTGTTAGGAGAACCATTTTTGCCATTTTCGTCAAGAAAGTTGAAAGACATCTTAAAAATGGGTGATAATAGTGACCATACTTGGGATAGAATTTCTCAAGGGTTAGAATTAGTGAGAGCTCCCCATGTAATAGGAGTACCGGAGTTGTTATTTTCAAAAATAGAGGATCAAGAAATACAGATTCAACTGGATAAACTTCAAGAAAGAAAAAATAAAAATACTGCTGAAGCTAAACAACTTGACCCTCAAAAAGAAGCTATTAGTTATGAGGACTTTTCAAAACTTGACATCCGTGTTGGGACAATTTTAAGTGCTGAAAAAATGCCAAAAACTAAAAAGTTACTCGTGTTAAAAGTAGACACAGGTATCGATGTGAGGACGGTTGTTTCAGGTATTTCTGAAAGCTATTCACCTACCGAAGTTGTTGGTAAAAGGGTAACTATTTTGGTTAATCTTGCTCCGAGAACACTTCGTGGTGTTGAGAGTCAAGGAATGATTTTGATGACAGAAGACACGAACGGAAACCTAGTTTTTGTGAGTCCTGAGAATAGTGAGAAAGGTGTAAATGGTTTGAAAATTAGCTGAGGTACAGACAATTTATGATAGTGCCCCTAAAAAATAAACACCAAGAAATTAAAGATGGCATTAGAAATTGAGCGAAAATATTTAGTAAAAAACGATGATTTTAAAAAAGAGTCTTTTAAAAAGGTTCATATAATTCAAGGATTTCTGTCATCGGTTCCTGAGAGAACTGTTCGAATTAGAGTAGTTGAAGACAAAGGTTTTATTACTGTTAAAGGAATTGGTAACAATGAAGGAGTCACAAGATTTGAATGGGAAAAAGGAATATCATTGAATGACGCTAAAGACTTATTGAACATAAGTGAGCCTGGAGTAATTTCAAAAACAAGATATTATGTTAGGTATGCTGAGCAATTATTTGAAGTAGACGAATTCCATGAAGGTAACTTAGGATTAATAGTTGCTGAAATTGAATTGAAACACGAAAATGACAATATCCAAAAACCAGATTGGTTGGGAGAGGAAGTGACAGGAATTAGTAAATATTACAATTCATCCTTAGTGAATACGCCTTTTTTAAAATGGTTTTAAAGATTGTCTCAAATATAAAAATTAAATCACCCTAAGTTTGTTGTTATCAATACTTCTGCTATTGATGTGAGAACTGACAATTAAAAAAAAGCTTTGGAATTCCAAAGCTTTTTTTTGTACCATAAATTACTTTCCAAACATTAATATTTCCGAGCAAACTATTTCAGTTTTATGACGTTCATTCCCATCTTTATCTTCATAACGTCTATGAGTTAGTTTACCTTCAAGAGCTATTTCCTTTCCCTTATGAACATATTTTTCTATAATTTCTGCGGTTTTCCCCCAGGCTACAATATTGTGCCATTGTGTGTCAGTTTGTTTTTCTCCCTCACTATTCTTAAATTTTTCATTTGTAGCCAACGTAAATTTAGCTAATGTCTTTCCTGATTCAAGATTGATTATCTCTGGATCACTTCCAAGGTTACCAATCAACTGTACTTTGTTTTTAAGTGTGTTCATAATATTATTTTTTGTGTTAAACAGTTAATACTATCGCATAGTTTATGTCGACGTTGCAAAGATTATTAATGTCAATATTTAAAACCGGTTGTTACACATTTAATATCGTTTGTAAACATTTGTAGTCGTTTGTAAACGATTAAAACAGTATCTTTGTACCATGCATAAACTAAAGCTTATCGGTATTCCTCATGATAGTAATTCCTCTTTTTTGAGAGGGGCTGCTTTGGGACCTTCAAGGATTCGTCTCATGGAAAAAGAGGGTTCTGTCAATCGTTTTTCCGAAATAGGAAGAGAATTGGTTGATGGAATAAATTATCAAGACTGTGGCGATATCGAGTTGTCAACATCCGATTCATGTGCTGCGTTTAACACAATTAGAGATGCCATTTCGCAACTTTTAGAGAATGATAGTAAAATTATAAGTCTTGGTGGTGATCATTCAATTTCTTTCCCTGTATTAAGTGCATTTTCTAAGAAGTATCCTAACTTAAATGTTTTGCACTTTGATGCTCACGCCGATTTGTATGATAATTTTGAAGATAACCCCTATTCGCATGCTTCGCCGTTTGCCCGGATACTGGAAAAAGGAGTTTTAAACTCATTAACTCAAGTGGGTGTAAGAACTTTAAATACCCATCAAAAACAACAAGCGATTCGGTTTGATGTTAAGATCATAGAAATGAAAGATTTCAGTTTAGATTTTATAGCAGAGTTAAAAAATCCACTTTATATTTCACTCGATTTGGATGTTCTTGATCCGGCTTATGCGCCCGGTATTTCCCACCATGAACCAGGAGGTATGTCTACCCGACAACTCATCGATATTATTCAAAAGATTGAAACTCCCATTGTTGGTGCTGATATTGTTGAATTAAATCCAAAACGGGATAATCATAACATGACCGCGATGTTGGCGTATAAATTATTTAAGGAACTCGCATCAAAAATGATATATTCATGACCAATTATTATGAAACAGAACGGCTCATTTTAAGAGAAGTATTAGAATCAGATATTGAAACCATGTTTGAATTAGATTCAAACACATTAGTTCACAGATACCTAGGAAATAATCCTATTCAAAAAAAAGAGGATGCCTTAAAGGCTATTCATTTTATTAGAAATCAATACCGTACTTATGGAGTTGGAAGACTTGCCACAATAGAAAAATCTTCAGGCAGTTTTATTGGCTGGTCAGGGTTAAAATATAATGCAGGTAAAAAAGAAGCGTTAAATGGGATAGAAAATTTTTTTGATATTGGCTATCGATTTTTACCACGCTTTTGGGGTCTTGGGTTCGCTACTGAATCGTCTCATAAAATGTTGCGTGTGGCATTTGAGGAATTAAATATTGATACGGTTTTCGGAGCAGCCGACATTGATAATATTGGGTCAAACAAAGTATTGCGTAAAATAGGATTAAATTTTGTGGAAGAATTTTTCTTTAAAAAAGAAAGGATTAATTGGTATGAATTAAAAAAAGAAAATTATGAAAAGGACATGTTCTGAATGTGGTGATAACATTGTGGGCCGTATTGATAAAAAGTTTTGTTGTGATGCTTGTCGAAATTCTTTTAATAATAGGGTGAATAAAGATTCAAAAAATTTAATTCGAAATACAAATAATAGACTTCGAAAAAACTACAGGATATTAGAAGGGCTTAATCCAAATAAAAAAACTAAAACTTCAAGAGCAAAACTCATTGAGAAAGGATTTGATTTTAATTATTTCACAAGTATCTACAAAACAAAAATTGGAACCATCTATTACTTCGTGTACGATCAAGGCTATTTACCACTCGAAAATGAGTATTATGCCCTTGTAAAAAGAGTGGAATAATATTTCACCTATGATAGTTTAAAAAGTACTTTAATTTTTTAGATTTGTCATGTTACTATAAATATAAAACCATGAAGAAATTAATTGGCCTAATAATTTTTGTTGTTGCATTTCAAGCAAAAGGGCAAAGTTTTGATGCCTTATCAACGCACTATGAAGCGTATTATAAACAAATGAAAAAACAAGGAGATGTTCAAGGAGTAATAGATGCGCTAACTCATTTAAATGTCATAAAGCCAAATCAAAGTAGATTAGATACTTTAGCCGTTTTTTACATGAATGAAGGCCGCCACATTCAAGCTTTAAACACTATTGGTATTGAACTGAAAAGTGACGATAGTGATATGGCAGTCGAAGTTAAAGCTGTTTCATTACAAGCATTAAATCAACCTGAAAGGGCTTTGGAACAGTACGAAGTTTTATTTAAAAGAAAACCAAATGCTCTAGTCGCATATGAATTGGCAGATTTAAAAGTTCAGATGAATGACTTGGTTGGAGCAAGTTTAAACATCACCTACGGTATTGCAAATTCTAAGGATGACGTGTTGCGAACTTTTTATGAAGCACAACAACCTTATCAAGTTAAAATAAAAGCAGCTTTTTTGTATTTAAAGGCCTTGGCTAAGTATAAAGAAAATATGTCTCTAAATATTGATAAAGCCATTGCAATATTAGACGAGGCGATTGGCATTGAGCCGGGATTTAATTTAGCTACAATTAGCAAAAATGCTTTAATTTCCAAAAAGGCAGAAGACTTAAAAAATTAATTGTAAGGCATAAAAATAAAAAAGCAGCTTTTAAGCTGCTTTTTTATTTTAGTCTTATCAAAAATTACCAAATTCTTACCCGTTTATCAGGAGATAAGTACATGGCATCACCCTCTGAAATATTAAAAGCTTCGTAAAAAGCATCAATATTTTTTAAAGGCTGAGTAGCTCTATAAATACCAGGAGAATGAGGATCTGTTTTGATTTGAGTTCTTAAGGCATCTGGTCTGGTTAAAGTTCTCCATACAGTAGCCCAAGACATGAAAAAACGTTGTTCGGCTGTGAAGCCATCAATATCCTCGGGACGTCCTTCTTCATCAAAGAAAAGTTGCAAACCATCATAAGCTCCAAGTAAACCTCCAAGGTCACCAATATTTTCTCCCAACGTGAATTTACCATTGATGTAAACACTGTCCATAACTTCAATAGCACTGTACTGCTCGGCTAAAGCATTTCCGCGGTTTTCAAATTCAATTAAATCTTCTGGAGTCCACCAATTATTCACATTACCATTGGCATCGAAGCGTGCTCCAGAGTCATCAAAAGCATGTGAAATCTCATGACCAATTACAGCACCAATTCCACCGTAATTAACGGCCTCATCTGCAGTGTAATTGTAAAATGGAGGTTGTAATATAGCAGCTGGAAATACAATTTCGTTATTAAGTGGGTTAAAATACGCATTTACAGTTTGAGGAGGCATTCCCCATTCTTTTTTATCTACTGGCTCACCAATTTCCGAAATATTTTTCTTTAAACTCCAGTCACTCACAGCCATCATATTTTCAGCGTATGTGTTTCCCTCTTTGACCATCAAAGAGGAATAATCTTCCCATTCATCTGGATATGCAATTTTAACGGTGAATTTATCTAATTTTTCAATGGCTTTTTTCTTGGTTTCATCACCCATCCAATCAAGATTATTTATTCTGTTTTGAAATGCAGCAATGACGTTAGCAATCATTTTTTCAGCTTTTGCTTTTGCTTCTGGCGGAAATTTAGCCTCAACATATAATTTACCAATAGCCTCGCCAACCGTCCCACTCACTGTGCCCATGGCGCGCTCATCAGCCGCACGCATTTTTTTGGACCCATTTAAAGTTTTTCCATAAAATTCCCAATTTGCTCGTTCAATGTCTGAGCTCAACCAACCTGAAGCGCCTCTCAAAGTACTCCACTTCATTAAAGTTTTAATATCTTCAATATTTGTAGAGGATAAAATACCCTCGAGTGCTATCATGTACTTTGGCTGCAATACCATTATGGTGTCTAACTCTTTGGTAACACCATAATCTGAAATGAATTTGTTCCAATTAATCGAAGGGGTCATTTCAGCTAATTGATTAAGAGATCTTGGATTATTAAAATTTCTAACATCCCGACTTGCAACTTTATCAAGTCTTGGACTCGCCAACTTCGTTTCTAGTTTTAAAATCATTTCTGCAGCTTTTGCTGCATCCGCTTCATTATAGTCAATAAATTGAAGCATTGTCGTGATATGATCAGTGTACTGTTCTCTTCTTTCTTTAGATTTATCATCGCTGAGGAGATAGTAATCTCGATCTGGTAAGCCTAAACCCCCTGCGGTAATGTAAGCAGTATTCATACTGCTGTCATTCAAATCACCAAATGATGTAAGGCTGGCAAAAGGTGCTGCAATACCGATAGTGGTTGCGTAAACTGTTTGCATGTCAAAGAGATTAGTAATGCCGTTGATTCTCTTAAGCAGTGGTTTTAAGGGCTCAATCCCTGCCTTATTTCGTGCAAGAGTGTCGAGTTCAGACTCAAATATCAGTAAGGCTTTTCTTTGATCAGTACCAGCTTCGTATTTTCCTAATTCTTTTGACGTATTTAATATTTCAAGGACATCTGCTCTTGTAGATTTACGAAGAACCCCAAAGCCTCCCCATCTTGATTCATCATCCGGAATGGTGTTTGATTTCACCCAATTCCCATTGACATAACTGTAAAAATCATCTTTTGGATCTATGGAAACATCCATATTATCCAAAATGATGCCAGGGGACTTATTTGCATCTACTATTGTTTTTTCTTTACATGCTAAGAACCCTAGGAGACAAAAGGCACTAACAAATAATCGTGTACTTCGGTTAGTTTTCATTTTTTCTGATTTTACGGTAAAAATAATTTAACGATTAAAAAATTGGTTATGTTATTAGTATTAGGGACGTGTAAATTTAATCTTATTAATTAGGTTTTTTTATCTTTTGAGATTCTTTTTCAAACTTTTTATTTAATTGCAAGATTAGATTCGAATGAGACACTAGAATGTCTTTAATACTCTGCAATAAATTATCTTTTTCGGTAGACTTTAATGAAATCATCCCTTCTAATTTTAAAAATAAGGTTTCAATGACAGTTAAACGAACCAAGATTGAGGTAGATTTAATTGATTCAGGAATTTCATTTTTTAAATCAGTAAAAAATGAATCTAAAATCACTTTGTCATTGTTTAAAAATGATAAATTTCCTAGATGAACTTCTTCAATTATACCCATTAATTCATTAAACTTTTGCCAATCCCTTACCTTAGTTTTTGAAATGTCACTCAATACGTATTCAGTAAATTTTAAATTAGAAATGTTTTGGATTGTTACTTGTGAAGAATCAATAGAACTTATTTCAGGAATAGGATTTAATTCAAGTTTCTCAGTGTTAAGGCATCCAAAAAGAAGTGATAGTAAGCAATAAACTACAGAATTTCTAATGACAATAAAAGATGAAATCATGACAGATAGGATTATAAATACAAATATATTGTATCTACCATCTTTTCAAACTTATTCCACATTAATTTTCTGTGCATCATAAATATTTTTTTGATAAATAATTGCGAGTAGAACTATATTTTCTTTCTATTTTTGACATTATAATTACGAAGATAGACATGAAATCAAAAACGCTTATTATTGGTGCTTGCGGACAAATAGGTTCTGAGTTAACCCATAAATTAAGGGCTAAACTAGGTGTCAACAACGTTATAGCAAGTGATATTAAAGCAAGAAATTTGGATTTAGTTACGTCTGGGCCATTTGAAATAATTGATGCAAAAAACAAGAAACAATTAAAAAATTGTATCGAAAAGCATGACATTGATACGGTATATCTAATGGCAGCTTTGTTAAGTGCAACTGGAGAAAAATTTCCACAAAAAGCCTGGAATTTAAACACGACCTCATTATTAAATATTCTTAATTTAGCGAAAGAGAAATACATTAAAAAAGTGTTTTGGCCTTCAAGTATTGCAGTTTTTGGACCATCTACCCCTAAAAAAAACACCCCACAGCAAACCGTTATGGAGCCAACCACCGTTTATGGAATTACAAAACAAGTTGGAGAACGTTGGTGCGCATATTATCATAAAAATTATGGTGTTGATGTGAGAAGTATTCGCTACCCAGGAATTATTAGCTGGAAAACATTACCCGGTGGAGGTACGACAGATTATGCCATTGACATCTTTCATAAGGCGCTCAAAGATGGTCATTATGAATGTTTTTTAACAGAAGATACTGCTTTACCAATGATGTACATGGAGGATGCGGTAAAGGCAACATTAGATATTATGAAAGCTAAAAATAGCGATATCAAAATTAGATCATCCTACAATCTATCTGCTATCAGTTTTACGCCAAAACAATTAGCTTCAGAAATTATAAAAAATATACCCTCATTTACAATTGCTTATAAACCAGACTTTAGGCAACAAATAGCAAATTCATGGCCAAATTCCATTGACGATACTGCAGCGAGACAGGATTGGAATTGGAAGCATTCCTATGACATTAGTATGATTTCACAAAATATGCTTCAACAATTGGAAAAAAGCGAACGTCTTAATGTTCTGTAACATGGATATTCTCAGCGGGTCTAAATTCAGTGAGTCCTTTTTCCTGAATTAACGCCTCTACATTTTTTAAATTTGATGGTACAAATTGGCTTAAGTTTTCAACACCGTTTTCAGTGACCACGGCTACATCTTCAATTCTAATATAAAGTTGCTCCTCAGGAATCCAAATCATTGGATCAATGGTGAAAACCATTCCTGGCTTTAGAGGTATTCCATGAACACGTCCAACATCATGTACAGCCATTCCAACAGGGTGTTGAAAATGTCCTCTAAATTTAACACCATTTTGAACTGCTTTTAAATGTTCTGCTTTTTCAAATGGATTATTTTTTAAATAGACCTCCATTTCTCGAGCGGCATTGTCTAACACATTGTTAGAGGTCACACCGGGTTTTATATATTTAAACAGAGCATCTCTGTAAGCAACAATGAAGTTGTATAAAGCAGCTTGATTTTTGTTAAAAGTCCCATTTACAGGCCAAATTCTTGTCACATCACTTGTGTAGTTATGATAATCTGGGGCGTAATCCATAAGAACTAAATCATTGTTTTTTAAGAGATCAGTTTTTCTGAAGTAATGTCCCATGTAAGCGTTTGTTCCGCCACCTATAATGGATGGATATCCGTCACCTTGGGCACCATGTTGGTAAAATATGTATTTTGCCGCAGCATCTAACTGATACTCATAAATTCCTGGTTTAGTAGATCTCATTGCTTCCATAATCCCGAGTCCAGCAATTCGGGTTGCCTTCCGAATAATTTCAATTTCTTGTTTACTTTTAATGAGACGCATCGCATCTAAGTGTGGCGATAAATCTTTTATTTGAAATTCTGGAAAACGTTCTTCCAATAAGGTTTTAAATCTTGATTCTCGAGTACCATTTGAGTCCCACGGATCTGCAGCTGCTCTGGCATGACCATATAGTATTTCATCTCTACTGTCGTTGCCTATTTCAGCAGGACTTAAAGGGGTGTATAATTGAGGAGTCAGACCATTAATAAGACCAGTTCTAATCAGGTCGTTACCCAGTAATTCAATAGAACGAACTTGATTTATCCCCGTTAATTCAGTGACCAATTTTGCATCCTCTACTGATAATATTTTTCCTTGACTTAGTTCTCTTTCTTTGTCCCTGTGTGGTAAATAAAGTATACTAGATCGATTTTTCCCGTTCAATAACAAATAGGCATGTGCTTCCTCAATGCCACATAAGTAATAAAACGTATTTGATTGCCGAAAGACTTTGAAGCCTGCAACACTAGGTGCACTTTGAATAAGCGCTATCGCGTTTTCACCGATAGCATCGAAAATCATATTTCTGCGATTTTCAAATTCTAATATTGAGAAGTCAGTTTGAAAGTAGTGTTTTTCTTGTCCTGATAGAATAGGATTATTGAGTAGAGTTATTGTTATTAGAAATAAAATCTTTTTAACTAACATAGATAGTGAATTTAGATATTTGACACGATAAATAACCTCGGTCTTTAAAATTACAATAATTTTTAATGTAACATAAAAGCATTATTTTAGAGTTGTAAAAATAGTCATTGTTACCAAAAAGCATAAATTAATCTTAAACATGAATTTTTTAAAAAACACGCTAATTATCATCGGTTTGTTGGTGATGCAATCAACAGTTTCTGCAGTAACTGACGGATACCCAAAAAACCCAAAAATCGATGTTCTTAATTATATCTTTAATCTTGAGTTATCAGATGTGACTGATGAGATTTTATGCGAAACAATAGTTGATGTTGAATTTTTAGATATTAATGTAACAACCATACGCTTAGACCTTGTTAAACGTACAGACGAGTTGAACGGTAAGGGGATGGAGGTTAGTAATGTCTTGAGTAACGGTCAAGAATTAAAATACAGTCATACCAATGATGAATTAGTGATATCACTGCCTGAGCTATCACAACCCCATCAACGCTTGAAAATTGTTATTAAATATCGAGGAGTTCCCGTTACAGGATTAAAAATTGGAAATAATAAATATGGAGATAGAACATTTTTTAGTGACAATTGGCCCAATCGTGGCCGCCACTGGTTACCTATTATAGACCATCCTTACGATAAGGCAATGTGTGAATTTATTGTTACCGCACCAAGTCATTATCAAGTGGTTTCCAATGGGCTAAAGGTGGAGGAAACCAATCTTAATGATGATAAAAAGCTTACACATTGGAGGCAGTCTGTGCCAATTGCGTCATGGTTATATGTCTTGGGTGTTGCAGATTTTGCAGTACAATACGTTGGTGATTTTGATGGTAAATCGATTCAGACATGGGTGTTCAAACAAGACAGAGACGCAGGTTTTTTTGATTTTGCTGAACCTACTAAAAAGGTATTAGAATTTTACAGTAATTATATTGGTCCATTTTCTTATGAAAAACTTGCAAACATACAATCAAATAGTGTAAGTGGTGGTATGGAGGCTGCCTCAGCTATATTATACAGTGATAATTCTGTGAAAGGTGATAGGAATATACGATGGCGAAATGTTGTTATTCATGAAATTGCTCATCAATGGTTTGGAAACTCAGTGACAGAGTATGATTGGGATGATGTATGGCTAAGTGAGGGCTTTGCTACTTATTTTACTTTACTTTTTATTGAACACCAATATGGTCGTGAAGAATTTGTTCGTGGACTCATGTCCAGTCAAAAAAGAGTTGACACGTTTTATGACGAAAATCCTGAATACACGATTGTACACAATAACCTCAAGGATATGGAAGATGTTACGAGTTCTCAGACTTATCAAAAGGGAAGTTGGATTTTACACATGTTACGGGGTGTTGTAGGTACAGATGTTTTTTGGAAAGGGATCCAAAAATATTACACTAAATATAAAGATTTATCAGCGTCAACAGATGATTTTAAAAGGATAATGGAAGAGGTGTCGCATCAAAATTTAGACACTTTTTTTAGACAATGGCTATATGAGCCAGGTATTCTAACGTTGGAAGGGAGCTGGAATTATGTCAAGCAAGATGATGAAATTGTTATTAATTTGAATCAAGTTCAAACTGATGGTAGTCTTTTTGAAATGCCAATCGAAGTTAAAATTGACTATGCCAATGGTGAGGAGCAAATAAAATTAATTCAAATTACTAGTTCTGAAACCAATGTGAGACTTAAAGTTGAAAGTGAACCGGTGCAAATTCACCTAGACCCTCATTATTGGGTTTTAATGAATGCAAGTTTTAAGAAACTAGAATGAAGCCCTCAGAAATGAATGTTAAAATAAAAATCATTGCAATTTTTATTTTTTTATTGAGTTATCAAATACATGCACAAAAAATGCATGCTGTTGCTTATGAATCGCAGTCTGAAATAAAAATTTATGTGGTTGCGTATGAGTCACAGTGTGATCTTAAGGTCTATAAGGTTGATTACCAATCACAAGCTAAAGGAAATGAGGGGTTATGGTATTTTACAGAATATTCTAGCCAAGCAGATAAAAAAATCTTTGTTGTTGATTACGAGTCACAAGCAGATTTGAAAATTTATTTTGTCGAGTACAAGTCACAGGCTGGTTGGAGAAATAAACAATACATTCACCTGTTGTACTAACAAAAAAACCCTTAACATTACAAGTATGTCAAGGGTTTTGTGGTACCTCCAGGAATCGAACCAGGGACACACGGATTTTCAGTCCGTTGCTCTACCAACTGAGCTAAGGTACCTCGCAAAGCGGATGCAAATATATGTGCATTTTTGTTATTCCCAAAAGAAAATTATAAAATTTACTGAATTCGTGAACTCAATTTTTATAGATATGTTAAGCAATTCACAATTCTTTATTTTGATTGAATCATTATCTTATATTACCGCGCAGTTTTATTTTTCAAATTTTATTTAAATAATGAATTTAGTCATTGACATAGGGAATACCCAAGCAAAGATAGCTGCATTTCAAAAAACTGAGCTTATTAGCAAAAAAGTAGTGTTGAACGATGAGATTTTAAAACACGCGAAGGGCTTGTTAACTGAGTTTTCTGAAATTCAATGGATCATTCTCTCATCAGTTAGTATCCCATCTCAAAAGGTTGTAAAAAATTTAAAATCTCAATGCAATCTCATAATTGTAGATAGTTGCATTAGAACGCCCTTTACAAATGACTACCGAACACCCAAGACATTAGGAACTGATCGCATTGCTTTAGTGAGTGCATCAACACAGAAATTTTTAAATGAAAATGTCTTAATTATTGATGCTGGAACTTGCATTACCTTTGATTTCATTACAAATGACAATCGTTATTTAGGAGGAGCCATATCACCAGGTATTGAGATGCGATACAAGATGCTTCACGAACAAACAGCCAATCTACCTTTGTTAAACATGACTCAACCACACTATTTAATTGGAAACTCGACCAATAATTCAATACATTCGGGTGTTGTTAACGGAGTTTTAAAGGAAATTGAAGGTGTTATTAATGCCTATGAAAAAAAATACAATGACTTAAAGGTGATTTTAACAGGCGGAGATGGTAATTTTTTGTCAAAGCAATTAAAAAGTAGCATATTTGCAAACTCAAATTTCCTTTTGGAGGGTTTGAATAATTTATTAGAATTTAATAAGAACGAATGATAAAAAAGTTTTGCTTAGTGTTATTGGCTTTTGTTGCCTTGAACATTGAAGCCCAAGAAGGGACTACTTCACCGTATTCTTTTTATGGAATTGGCAGTTTGAAATTTAAAGGAACCACCGAGAATATTAGTATGGGAGGATTGAGTATTTATACAGACAGCATCCATATGAATTTACGTAACCCTGCGTCCTATGGCGGTTCCAACTTAAAAGTATACAACGAAGAAGGAAGGCCTATTAAATTTACAGTGGGAGGTTCCCACAGTAATACGAAGTTAGAAACATCCACAACTTCACAAGACGCAAGTGCGTCAACATTTGATTATTTAGCAATGGCCATGCCTATTGGCAAATTAGGAATTGGTTTTGGTTTAATGCCTTTCACTTCAGTGGGGTATAATTTACAAGCATTAAACGATGATGATTTACTAACGAACAGATATTCGGGTGAAGGAGGTGTGAATAAGGCTTTTTTTGGAGCAGGATACCAATTGACAAAAAACTTGAGTATTGGCGTTGATGCAAGTTATAATTTTGGAAATATTCAAAATTCGGTAATTGAATTTCTCTATAATGCTGATGATGAATTACTGCAATATCAAAGTAAAGAATTTAATCGTTCCGATATTAGTGGATTAAATTTTAATTTTGGAATGACCTTCACTCCAATGATAACACAAAAATTACAATTAACAACGGCATTTACCCTAACCCCAAAAAGTGAACTGACTTCAAAAAATCAACGTACAATTTCTACGATAGTAATTAATCCAACTACCGGTCAAGATTTTCCAGTTAATGAAATTCCAGAAGACTTAGAGTCTAGAGGGCTTAAAACAACGGTACTTACGCTTCCTGCAAAAATGGCATTTGGTGTTGGTATTGGACAACCAAGAAAGTGGTTTATTGGAGGTGAATATACAGCATTGAAAACAAGTCAATTTTCTAATCCAATATTTAGTATAGAAAACGCAACCTTTGAAGATGCCTCAGAAATTGCTATTGGTGGTTTTGTAATTCCTCAATACACCTCCTTCAATAAGTATTGGAAACGAATGGTTTACCGTGCTGGGGTTCGTTTTGAAAAAACAGGTTTAAAAATTAATAATGAAACTATCAATGAGTTTGGCATATCTTTTGGAGTAGGAATTCCTGTAGGGCGTGTATTTTCCAATGCAAATCTTGGATTTGAAGTTGGACAGCGTGGAACAACCAAACAGAACTTAATACAAGAGAATTTTATCAAATTTCAAATAAGTTTATCCCTGAACGACAGATGGTTTGAGAAAAGAAAATTTAACTAATTAACATAATTATGAAAACGAAAATTACATTTTTGATAGCCTTTGTTTTTTTAGGTTCCAATGTTTTAAAAGCTCAAGGAAACGAGGAAGATTTAAATACGCTCTCTATTTTTAGTGAGTATGCCAAAGCTAAAAATTATGATGCGGCTTATGGGCCATGGATGGAAATTAGAAAGCGTAATCCCAAATTCAATAGAGCTATTTTTACGTATGGAGAAAAAATCTTAAAGTATAAAATCAAAAATTCTTCTGGTGTTGAACAAGTATCGTTTATAGAAGATTTAGTATTAATGTGGGGTGAAAGAAGAACTTATTTTGCAAGTAAAACACCTGAAGGTAAGTTTTTGGCAATGGGTTGTCAATTGCAGTATGATAACAGAAAGGTGTTAAACATGTCAGACAATGAGTTGTATGAATGCTATGATGATGCCTACAAAACGGATGAAAAGACATTTACAAATCCAAAATCTTTGTATACATACTTTAAATTAATGGTCAACCTTTATGATTCAGGAATCAAGCCGGCTGAGGAATTGTTTACTAAGTATGATGAGATTTCTGAAAAAGTAGAGTCAGAGGTTAAAAACTATACGCAATCCTTAAACCGATATGTATCAATTGAAGAAGGAGAACAAGGAAAAAGTTTAAGTTCCAAAGAACAAAAAGCTGTAAAATCTTATACAAGTTTTTTAAGGGCCTATGATCAAATTAGATCTGGAATGGATAAAGATTTAGGCGACAGGGCCAACTGTGAAAATTTGATACCGCTTTACAACCGTAACTATGAGGAAAATAAAAATGATGGTCTATGGTTACAAAGAGCCATGAATAGAATGGCAAAAAAGGAGTGTACTGATGATCCTTTATTTGTGAAAATTGTAGAACAAAAAAATAGTTTGGATCCCAATGCAGATACCGCTTATTATCTTGGATTTTTGAAAGAAAAAAATGGCAATGACGATGAAGCATTGGCATATTATAACCAGGCTGTGGAGTTGCAGACAGATAATTACGAAAAGGGTAAGATTTTGTATAAAATTGGAGCAGGGTTTAAGAAAAAAGGGCGCTATGGTCAGGCTCGTTCTTATTATCAAAAAGCCTTATCAGCAAATCCATCAATGGGGAAGGCCTATTTAGCTATTTCTCAAATGTATGCGAGTAGTGCTAAAAATTGTGGAACAGATAATTTTTCCAAAAGGGCTGTGTATTGGCTGGCCGCACAAGAAGCAAGAAAAGCTGGAAGAGTTGATTCAAATTTAAGAAAAGCGTCTAGTAATACCGCTGCCAATTACATGGCCAAAGCGCCAAGTAAAGGAGAGGTATTTGAATCTGGTCGTTCAGGAGAGACATTAAAAATTGGATGTTGGATTGGTAGAAGCGTGAAAGTACCAAAACTCTAATGACTTCAATTGCAGAAAAAAAAATAATCATAAACATAGTCACGGTATTTACTGTGACTATGTTTTTTTCATGTAAAAATAATCTTAAACAAGTTCAAAATATGAGCTCAGTTGACGGCGAGCCATTGTCTATTGCTCATGATATCAACACGAAATACACCAATTTAGAAGGACTTAAAATGAATCTAAAAAGTGATAAAATGCTTGACTTTTCTAATAGAGCATTTGCTTTTTTTGAGTTTCCTGATGGGGTAGATTTAGACTTTTTTGATGAAGACAGCAATAAAAGCAACGTTATTGCAGATTACGGTTTAGTTTACAACAATACTAACCTTATTGATCTTCGAGGGAACGTAGTTTTGACAACACACAATAACGATACACTGTTCGCAAAGCAATTATATTTTGATCAAAACCGTGAGTGGTTATTTACAAACCTGCCTGTGAGGTTTCGAACTAATAATGAAATAATAAACGGTAATGGTTTTGATTCTAATAGTGATTTTACAAATGCTGAAGTTTTAGAAACTTTTGGAATCATATATATCGATGAATAAGTTGTATATTTGTTTATAATTATAGTTGTTTTTTTAAATGAAATTACTTCAGTATTTCCAATACGTTTATTTAGTGTTTGCCTTACTTTTTTTATTTGATGCCGTTAATAGCTGGGGGAAAGATGGAAGCAGTCCTTACATATCTTTATTATTTGCTGCGTTAGCAACTTTTATGTTTTTCTTTCGAAAGAAATATAGAAAACGATTTAAGGATCGAGGAAAATTATAACCATGACCTATCAATGGCTCACGATTCTTGTGTCTTTGTTGTTCTCTGCTTTTTTCTCGGGTATGGAAATAGCTTATGTTTCGTCAAATAAAATTCATATTGAGCTTGAAAAAAAGCAAAATAACTTCCTAGCGAAAACGCTTTCTAAATTAACTGTAAAACCATCAAAGTTCATTGCGACAATGCTTATTGGCAATAATGTGGCACTTGTTATTTATGGTTTTTTTATGGGCGATGTGCTTTTAAACTGGTTTCAAACGCTGTTGCCATCAAATTATCAGGTGATCAATCTTGCTTTAACAGATTTCACTTTACTTACTCAAACAATTATTTCGACTTTAATTATATTGGTAACAGCAGAGTTTCTGCCAAAAGTATTTTTTCAAATATATTCAAATACATTACTCAGAATTTTTGCAATTCCAGCATATCTTTTTTACGTGTTGTTTTCATTTATTTCTGATTTTGTTATTTGGATGTCAGACCTCGTATTAAAGTATTTTTTTAAGACTGAAGGCGATCAAATACAACTTGCATTTACAAAAGTAGAACTAGGAAATTATATCAGTGAACAAATGGAATCTATTGAAGAAATGGACCATGTTGATAGTGAAATACAGATTTTTCAAAATGCCTTGGAATTTTCAGACGTAAAAGCGCGTGAAGTCATGATTCCGAGAACAGAACTAGTGTCTGTTGAAATTCATGACTCAATGCAGATGCTAAATCAATTGTTCACATCGACAGGATATTCTAAAATATTAGTTTATAAAACTACTGTTGATGATATTTTGGGTTACGTGCATTCATTTGACATGTTTAAAAAGCCAAAAAGTATCAAATCTATGGTTATGCCAGTTGAATTAGTCCCAGAAACGATGCTCATAAAAGATATTCTCAATACATTAACCAGAAAGCGTAAAAGTATTGCTGTTGTTGTAGATGAGTATGGAGGTACTTCAGGAATCATCACGGTTGAAGATATCGTCGAGGAGTTGGTAGGTGAAATTGAGGATGAGCACGATAGCAAAGCGTTGTTTGAAGAAAAAATTGACGAAAAGACCTATAAGTTATCTGCTCGAATTAAGGTCGATTACCTCAATGAAACCTACAAAATGAATCTTCCAGAAAATGAAACATATGAAACGCTTGGCGGTTTAATTGTGAATTTTAGGGAGGGAATACCAGAACAAAATGAGCAATTGAAATTTGAAAATTTTATATGTACAATTTTAGAAGTTTCAAACACAAAAATCGACCTTGTTTCCTTAGAATTACTAGATCATGAGTAATTTTCCTACAAAGGATGAATTATTACGTTGAACTGCTTTTATAAGTTAATAGAAAATGGTATTTTCGCCCACTATATTTAACAAAATTTTAAAGACCCAATGGCAATTTTAAATAAAATTAGACAGCGTTCATTATTCTTAATATTAGTTATTGCATTAGCACTTTTTTCATTTGTTTTAGCAGATTTGTTTAAAAACAGCAGTGGATTTTCAAGTAGCTCACAGAACATTGTTGCAACAATTAATGGCGTAGATATCAAGCGAGATGAATTCATGAATAAAGTGGAGAATGCGCAGAGGCAGTATGGCAATTCAATGTCTAGTACTCAAGCGATGAATAACGTTTGGGATCAAGAGGTAAGAAATGCCGTATTTGATACGCAATACAATGATCTCGGTTTGACAGTTGAAAGAGATTACATTAGAAGTCTCCTAGAAAAGAGTTTATCTGGATTTGAAGAATTTAAAAATGACCTTGGTCTTTTTGATGAAAATAAATTAAATGAATTTATAGCAAATTTAAAAGCGATACAACCTGAAACGACTTTACTCAATGGTTCTCCAATTAATTATGCTGCATGGACAAACTTTGAGGCAAATGTTGCTGCGACGGGCAAGGAACAAATGTACACATCGATGGTAAAGGCGGGCTTAGTTGGCACCTTGGCTGATGGTGAGCAGAATTATAAATTAGAAAATGATAAGGTTGATATTAAGTTTATACAAATTCCTTTTAGCTCTATACCAGACAGTACTATTACCGTCACTAAAAGTGATGTCAAAAAATACATTAATGAACACAAAGAGAAATACGAGGTTGAAGAATCTCGAGACATGTATTTTGTGAAATTTTCTGAAGAACCTTCTTTGGAAGATGAAGCTGCGGTTAAAGATGAGTTATTGGCATTAATCGCAGGTAAAGAAGATAATCTTACCACTACCACAGTCGATGAAACTGAGATTGGATTCAAGGAAACAAATGATGAGCAGACTTTCCTAGCTGAAAACTCAGCGATGAAATTATTTGATAGTTATTTATTTAAGAGTGCGCTTCCTGCAACGGTCGCTGACAGTGTTTTCAAACTTCAAGTTGGAGATATTTATGGTCCTTACAAAGATGGTAATGCTTACATAGCAACTAAATTGATAGCTTCAAAACAAATTGCTGACTCAGCAAAAGTACGTCATATATTGATTCCTTATGTCGGTGCAACGAGAGCAGATGCTTTAGTGACTAAATCTAATGAGGAAGCTAAAAAAACAGCTGATAGTATATATAAAGTAGTTAAAAGAAATCGTTCTAAATTTGACCGTCTTTTAGATTTATCATCTGATAAAGTAAGCAACGAAAAGAAGGGTGTCATTGAATTTGCTTATTCAGATAGTTTTGCACCAGAATTCCGAGATTTTTCATTTGGTAATAGAGTTGGAGCTTTAGATGTAGTAAAGACATCTTTTGGTTATCATATTATCGAAATCTTAAGTCAAGGAACGTTACAGAAAGCGGTCAAGGTGGGTAATTTGGCTCTCCCAATTGAGCCCTCTGAGAAAACTATAGATGATGTTTACAGTAAAACGTCTAAATTTGAAATAGCGGTACTTGACGGTGTTTTTCAGGATGTAGCAAAGGAAAATGGATATTCAGTTAAACCAGTCAGTAATATTAAGGTGTTAGATGAGACGATACCTGGATTGGGTGCTCAACGTGCCATGATTCGTTGGGCCTTTGAAGACAATATTGAAGTTGGAAGTGTAAAAAGGTTTAATATTCAAGGAGGAGGATATGCTGTTGCTGTAATAACGTCAGTTAATGAGGCAGGTTTGATGACAACAGAAAAAGCATCTGTAACAGCGTTACCTGCTATTAGAAAGGAAAAAAAGGCAGCATTAATAAAAGAAAGAATTTCTGGAAGTACTCTTGAGGAAGTGACTGTAAGTGAGGGACAGCCTATTAAAACAGCACTTGCTGTAAATATGAAAAACCCGACGCTGTCCGGTGCTGGTAGAGAGCCATATATTATTGGTGCCGCTTTTGGATTAAAAGAGGGTGGTACGTCAGGTATTCTTACTGGAAACCTAGGGATGTACATGGTCAACGTTACCAAAATAACAAATGCTGCTGAACTACCAAGTTATCAAGCAGCAGCAAATAGAGTTGGTTCATCTAAAGTTAATGCTGTAAGTTCGACATTGTTTAGCGCTTTAAAGGACGCTGCAGAAATCAATGATAACCGCGCGACATTTTACTAGAAAAATAAAATTATAATTAAAAAAGAGCTCTGGGGATACTAGGGCTTTTTTTATAATATCATCTCCTTATAGGGAACAACGGTGTTATAACCTTTATCATGAAAATAGTTCATGCTAGTTGAGGAACCCGTAGCTAAGACAAAATCTCCACCCCAGGCGCCGAGGCTTTTAATGGCTCTTGGATAATCATTAAATAATGACGACTTAACTGTGGGTAAATTAAGTAATTTTGACATCAGAGACTCGTGTTTCATTAGCAGTGCTTCAAACTCGGTAAGATTTTTACAATGTACCATATGATCCGAGATACTATTAACATCTGTAATAAAGGACGATAAATTTTGACGACGAGTCTTGTAATATTCAATACCTTCTCGGCTATCTTGCTTTTTATTTAGATGAATAAAAAATAATTCCTCTTTAAAACAGGGATTAAATATAATAGATGTGGTAGAGACTGTGCCATCTGACGGCTGTATACAATAAGAAATAGGATGATTGTTTCTAGCACATGCAATGTCGTAGCCACTACCTCCAAATGTGTTTCTTAAAAGCGTATGAGGATTTACTTTGGCCCACTGTGCAATATTATTCACGAGTGTGGATGAGCTACCTAGTCCCCAATTATTTGGAAATTCTAAATTTGTCGAAACACAAAAACCATCACTTATATCTAGAAAATTTTTATTTAGTTGTTTTGCACAAATGAGGAGTTCTTTTAGTCGTTTTGAAACAATACTTTGATGATTACTAAGTTTAGTTGACAGCAAGTCAATAGCATAAACATGTTCAAACCAAATGTCATTTTTGACATCAAAACTTTTCCAATGTATATGAGGTTCATCAATTTTTTCTACAGTGAGGCTTTGTCCAAGTTTTGTAGGAAGAGCTATTGCTCGAGCACCGTCAAGAACAAGGTATTCTGCAGTTAATAATAATTTACCGTTACTGCGAAAAGTTGTCATATTTCTCTGAGCTTTTTAAGAGCAATATTAACTGCAGTATGAGTGACATTAGTGGTTTTGAAATGATTTATGAGTGTCTTTTTTTCATAGTCATTTGCATGAAATTGATTTAATATATTCATTAAATGCATTTTCATGTGTCCTTTTTGAATTCCCGTTGTAGTAAGAGATTTTAAAGCAGCAAAATTCTGAGCTAATCCTGCGACCGCAACAATTTGCATTAATTCTTTAGCATTGGGTTTCCCTAAAAGTTCCAACGATAATTTCACTAAAGGGTGTAGATTGGTTAGTCCACCAACCGTACCGAGGGCCAAGGGGATATCCATCCAAAATCTAAAAACACCATTTTTAATTGTTGCTTTTGTCAAACTTTGATAGTGCCCTTCTTTTGATGCGTAAGCATGAACACCTGCTTCTACAGCTCTAAAATCATTTCCTGTAGCCAATACAACTGCATCAACTCCATTCATGATACCTTTATTGTGTGTAACTGCCCTGTAAGGTTCAACCTCAGCAATGCGAATTGCTTGTAAAAATTTATTTGCAAAATCATGGGATTGTATGTCTTCGTCGTCATTTAATTCACTTACAAGACAACTAACTTCAGCCCGCACCAGGCAATTTGGAACATAATTAGATAGGATGCTCATAACGATATCTAATTTTTCAGAATCAATTTCAGTGAAAAGAATGGCGTGTTCCTCAAAAGTTTGTGCGAACTGCTCCAAGCACGAATTTATGAAGTTAGCTCCCATAGCATCTAACGTTTCAAATGTGGCATGAAGTTGATAGTAGTTTTCTAAGACTGCGGTTTTATCAATAAGTTCAATATCTAAGATACCACCTCCACGCTGTTCCATATTGCGAGAAATGACATTTGTATCAGTTAGAAGCTGCGATTTAATATGTGTAAAATAGGTCTTTAAGTCCTTAAAATCCCCAGAGTACATCAAGTGTACTTGACCTATTTTGGTGGTCGAAATCACGTTGGTTTTAAAACCTCCTCGATGTAACCAGAATTTTGCTGATTTACTGGCTGCAGCTACAACAGAACTCTCTTCTATGGCCATTGGAATTGTATAGTTTTTCCCATTTATAAGAAAGTTTGGAGCAACGCCTAGTGGTAGATAGTAATTGGTAATCGTATTTTCAATAAACTCGTCGTGTAATTGTTGCAATTTTTTATCAGAATTCCAGTACTGCTCAATGATAGTTCTTGCTGAATTATGTTGTTTAAAATAGGTATCAATAACCCAATTAATTTTTTCAGATTTTGATTTTTTAGAAAAACCAGAAATGTTTTTGGACATGTGCGATAGTTAATAAGAAACAAAGATACTATTCTTGAATGATAACACATGAAATTGTTAAAATCTTGCGAGATATCTCTAGTTTATTCATGGAATGCTATAAAATGGTTGTAATAATCAATGTGTTTTTTTACATTGCGTTAACAATAAGACGATCTTATTTAAATTTATGAAACGAATATATCTCACATTTGATATTACTACAAGTTCCTTTGATTCGTTTCTTACTCACAAAAAAAATTAATTAAAATATAACTAACAACCCTAATTATGGCAAACGAAGCTACAATAAAACAAAAAGAAATCTTTGGACATCCTACAGGACTTTATGTCCTGTTTTTTACTGAAATGTGGGAACGCTTTTCTTATTATGGTATGCGTGCAATTTTGGTCTTATACTTGGTTGCTGCCACCAATGATGGCAATGCGGGATTAGGTTGGACCAATGTTGAAGCACTGGCCTTGTATGGCTGGTATACGATGTTTGTTTATGTTGCATCTATACCAGGTGGTTGGATTGCAGATAAATTCTTGGGACAAAAGAAGTCTGTGCTTTATGGAGGAATATTATTGGTTGCTGGTCATAGTATTTTAGCTGTTGAAGAAATGTGGGCTTTTTACACTGGTTTAGGATTAATTATTGGAGGAGTTGGTTTACTAAAGCCAAATATTTCTACGATGGTTGGAGGGCTTTATAAGCAAGGTGATATAAGAAGAGATGAAGGATTTACAATATTTTATATTGGAATTAATGTTGGAGCCTTTCTATCTGCATTAATTGTAGGTTATGTTGGTGAAAACTATGGATGGCATTATGGATTTGGTTTAGCTGGAATTGGTATGGCTGCCGGACTGATTCAGTATGTGTTAGGTCAAAAACATCTGCAAAATGTTGGAAATTTTCTCGGTGCTTCAAATGATGTGTCAGATAAGGAGGCAATGAAAAAACCATTGACCAAAATCGAGAAAGATAGGATAGTTGTTTTATTTATTTCATTTTTACTCGTTATTGTGTTTTGGGGTGCATTTGAACAGGCGGGAGGATTAATGAATATTTATGCCTCCGAAAAAACAGATAGAATGCTTATGGGATGGCTTGTGCCAGCCTCATGGTTTCAATCATTAAATGCGATGTTTATTATTTTTCTAGGAACATCTGTTGCAGTATTCTGGGCAAAGCGAAAATTACAGGGAAAACTATCAACATCCTTGTTCAAAATGATTATTGGTTTAATTATTATGGGTTCAGGGTTCTTTTTTATGACAGCTGCTGCGGGACAATACGAAAGTGATGGGTCTTCTGCAATGTATTGGTTAGTTTTAGCCTATTTGTTTCATACGGTTGGTGAATTATGTATTTCTCCGGTTGCATTGTCTTATATCACAAAACTTGCTCCTGTAAAATATGCGTCTTTGATGATGGGAGTTTATTTTGCTATGACAGGCTTTGGGAATAAACTAGCAGGGGTTTTAGGTGAAGCCTCTGATAGCTTGGGCGAATACACGATTTTCACAGGAATCGCTGCATTTTGTATGATTTTTGGTGGTTTGGTTTTATTATTTCGTAAAAAATTAGAGGCATTAACACATGGAGCAGAAGACAATGAGCGTTCCATGCACTAGGAAGCAGAAAGATTTAATCTTGCTAATAACCAAAAGCAATTATTAGGGTATTATGACTGAAAATTCAACTGAACAGTTTTTTAAAAGTACAGTTTTAGGACATCCATCTGGATTATTTGTCCTGTTCTTTACTGAAATGTGGGAACGTTTTTCTTATTATGGAATGCGTGCCTTACTGGTATTATTTTTTACTGCATCTATACTTGATGAGGGATGGGGCTGGCCAAGAGAATACGCCTTAGCTTTATTTGGCACCTATACAGGACTTGTTTATCTATCAACCATGTTAGGTGGTTATTTTGCCGATAAAATTATTGGTTTCCGCTATGCGATTGCAGTTGGAGCTTTATTGATGACATTGGGCCATGCTTGTATGGCACTAGAAACACAGTTTTTTATTTATTTGGGGCTGACGTTATTAGTGTTTGGTAGTGGATTTTTTAAGCCAAATATGACTTCCATTATTTCGGAAATGTATAAGCATCATGAAAATAAAAAGGATGGTGCATTCACTATTTTTTATATGGGAGTTAATGCAGGTGCTTTTTTAGGCATATTACTCTGTGGTTATTTAGGTGAAAAAGTAGGGTGGAGTATCGGTTTTGGATTAGCGGGAATATTTATGTTATTTGGATTGCTTCAGTTTTGGTTTTCTCAAGATATATTTGGAAATATTGGGTTAAAACCCACTGCTGCATCGAAAGCAGCTCAATTACAAGAAGACACTGATAAAAGAAACCCTTTTACGACATGGCAAATTGTTTTAGTAGGATTATCTTCTTTACTAGGTCTTTTATGGTTAATTAATTCTCCGGCTTCAAAAATATCTGGAGGAAGTTTCAATATGTTTGATTTTGAAATTGCTGGATTGAGTGGGAACGATGTGGCCATTCTTTCAGCCTTTACAATCTTTATTTTTTTACTAGTTTATAGACTAACACAGTACTCCAAAATCACAAGAGATAAAATGATCGCTATCGCTTTCTTTTGCTTCTTAATTATTTTTTTCTGGGGGATTTTTGAACAAGCTCCTGGGACTCTGACCATTTTTGCTAGTGATTACACTAATCGAGTTTTAACGGGAAGTGCTAGTTTGACATTTTTAATAGTTAACACTCTAGTGGCCGTGGTACCTTTGGCCATTATAAACTGGGTCTTGCTAAGATTATTTAAACAAACATTCAAAAAATATGGTCTAGCAAATATTATTTTAGCAATTAGTTTTGTTATTATTTGGATAATAACGCTCTGGATGCTTACAAACGAGTGGTACAAAGCAGGTTTTATTGAATTATCTGACGGCTACAGAGAATTCTTATTAATAGAAAAGAGTTTAGAGCCTTTAACTGAAGTTCCTGCCTCGTGGTTTGGAGTATTGAACTCTTTATACATCATAACATTTGCACCATTGTTCTCTAAATGGTGGGAGAGTAAATACAATCCAACAGCGAATGTCAAATACGGAATCGGCATGTTTTTATTGGCATTAGGGATGGCGTGTGTTGCTTTTGGAGCTGGAGGTATTGAAATAGGAGCTAAAACAGCATCAGTAAGTATGATTTGGCTAGTTCTAGTTTATTTATTTCACACACTTGGTGAATTATGCATTTCTCCTGTAGCACTTTCATTGGTAAGTAAATTATCACCGGCAAGAATGATTGCTTTTATGTTTGGAATTTATTATTTAGCCGTTGCTATTGGAATGAAGCTAGCGGGTATTTTTGGAGAAAATGTGGATAAAATAGCTGATGAGAAAGGAATTAGTTACTTTTTCTGGATGTTAACGTTAATTGCAGCAATTTTAGGAGTTTTTTCAATTGTAATGCAGCCCGTGATAAGAAAGCGCATGCACGGAATTCGATAATCTTAGAATGCGTTAAAATATATACAAAACGCTTCAATTTGAAGCGTTTTTTGTAATTTGGAACGCTAATTGCCCTATATTAAACCTAAATTTATAAAAATGAAAAAGTTAATTATTTGTGTTTTAATAACGATGGTAGCTTTTGTCCAAGCTCAAGAAATTAATTGGATGTCATTAGAGAATGCTGTAGAACTTCAAAAGAAAACCCCTAAAAAAATTATGATGGACGTTTACACTAATTGGTGTGGTCCATGTAAATTATTGGACAAGAATACCTTCAAAAATAAAAGTGTTGTCGATTATGTAAATGACAATTACTACGCTGTTAAATTTAATGCTGAAGGAAATGATATCATAAACTTTAATGGTAAAGAGTTTAAAAACACTGGTTATAATCCTGCTTTAGCAAATAGAAGAAATAGCGCACATGAATTGACGCGGTATTTTAAGGTACAGGCATATCCAACAATGGTTTTTATCGATGAAAACGGAGGGTTTATTTTTCCGCTTAGAGGTTATAAGACACCAAGGCAGTTAGAATTGTATTTGAAAATGTTCAGGAATGATGATCATAAAAACATGAAGACTCAAGAAGCGTTTAATGAATACTACAAAGCTTTTAAGCCAAAGTTTATTGAAAAATAAATTTAAAACTTTAAAACGATGTATCCTTTTTTAGTTGTTTTATGAAATAAGGTGTTTTGCGCTTTACACGTTGCTTCCCACCTAGTCTGATACGTTTTGTAATTACTGCCATCACTTATAATTACTTTAGGATGAAATGAGTCGATTAGTCGTTCTAAATTAATTTTAGGAGAGTTTCGTAACAATATGTGTGTTGGCTTGAATGACGTTCCTTGGTAAATACCGAGGCTGTCAATGACAAGTAGTAAATCCTCATTTATTTTATAGACATTTTTAATACCATCGTAGTGTATTCTATTCAACCCAGTCTCTCTGCTGTAATTTACAATGGTATTTTCTTTTTTTAATATTGAATCATGTAGATTATGATGTATAATTAATGATGAATTATTTCTTATTCCAATAAGTGTGTGTTTGGTTTTGTGGAAGATAATTAATTCATGTGTTTGTCGTAGATGTGTATTATAAATAAGGTATAATTGCATCATAATGACAACAATCAATCCTAACAAGATATTTCGAAATGATTTGTTATGGATAATGTAAATTCCAACCGATATTATAAGATAACTAAAGAGCACTTCCACTATATCAAATGGGATATTGTCCCATATAAATTGTTCATGGCTTGAAATCCATTTTACGATCTGGTTAAGAGCTTTGATAATATACCTATAGGCAATGAGGAGACTATTGGGTAATGCATTTATGGACGCAAAAAAGATAACCGTAATACCCAAGGCTAAAATGATACCAAGAAATGGAATTATAATCATATTAGATATAAAAAATAATCCTGGAAACTGATGGAAATAAAAAATACTTAAAGGTAGAACACCTATTTGCGCTGCGATACTGACTGTTAAAATATTCCATAGAAAACGATCTATTAAATACGTGGGATGATAAAGTTTAAATAATATTGGTTGAAATAAAACGATAGAAATCACTGCTAAATAACTCAACTGAAAACCCACATCAAACAAGAAATTTGGATTTATAATGAGAAGTAATAACATTGATATTGCCAGTGTATTGTAGACGTTTGTGATACGTTTTAAGTGCATGACAAGTGCTATGATGCTAAACATGGTTACAGCTCTAACAACTGATGCAGATAGGCCAGCTATAATGGCAAAACCCCATAGTATAATTACAATTAACAATGTTTTTATGTAGCGTCCATTTTTGATATGGTTTAAAGGTTGGAATAATGTGTTTAGCAAAAGTAAAATAATACCAACATGCAATCCAGAAACTGCTAGTATATGAATAACGCCTGCTTTTGAATAAGTTTGATATAGATTATTTGATACGTTTTGTCGTTGTCCTAAAAATAGGGCTTCAATAATGGCAAATTCATCATCACCGAAAGAAGTGGTTTTTAATTTATTTTGAATGTGTTCTCTGATTCTTGCAGCATAACCCAATACAGTGTGTTTTTTTTTAGAAATCAAAAATAATTGAGAGGTTTTGACATGTAATTGATGGAAGACATAATTTCTTTTTAAGTAGGATTTATAATTAAATTGATTTGGATTTAAGGGGCTTTGAATAGCTTTAAATGGTGTTTTTACTGTAATAATATCATCAACTGTTAGCAATTCATTTGAAGTATTTTTTTCTACATTCAGCAAGACTTTACCAAACACCATGAATGAATCTACCTGTAGAACACGAATGAGGTATTTATCATAATAACGGCTAGGTTTTAAAACTTCACGAATTTTAAACGTTATTATCTTTGATGCAGACTCATCAAGAACTATTTGATTCTTGTAATGGTTGTTTAGTTGTTTGTTTGTGTAAACTTTAGCATTGAAAACACCAATCGTGAACATGCAGAGATAAATGGAAATTCCAAATACAATAGAATTATTTATAGTACTTTTTAATTTGAGAAATAACAGGGTTGGTACCAGAAAAGACAGTATGAAACAAACGATCGTAGTTGTTAAGTCTATTGGGAAAAAATGTTCAAAGAGAATCCCAAATATGAGACACAGAGTCAAAATTATAATGGGGAAATTTAAAATTTTCATAGAGTCTGAACGTATAGTCCTAGTTACTTATAACAAGATTTTTTGTATTAAAATACTGATTTACAGATAATTAATATACAAAAATTAAAGAACTCGTCTTGCTTGGACAAATGCAAAATACCAATAGCGTTGCGATAAATTTGAAATCATGACACCCTTGCTTGAGGAAGCGTGTAAAAATGAAACATTTGTACCAGTAATTGTAGTCACTATGCCGACATGATTTACTTTTCGACTATTCTTGGATGTCGCAAAAAAAAGTAAATCACCCTTTTTAATATTTTTTATTGGTATCCATGATCCAGTTTTAACGAGATTTCCTGTAGTTCTGGGTAATTGTATTGACTCACTTTTGTAAGCGGTTTGTATGAGTCCTGAGCAGTCCATTCCTTTGCGAGTTGTTCCTCCGTATTTATATTTGACGCCTAGAAACTTTTTCGCATAATTGATAATTTTATCAGCTCTTGTATAACTGTGGTAAGGCTTGTTTTTTTTTGAAATTCCGTATGGGTTGTGAGCTGATTTACATGAGGAAGATAAAAGGATTACTATTAAACTAAAGAAAATAATTCTCATAGAATCATACTACAAATTTACAATAAACTCTGATATATATGCTTTGCTACCGACTCACTAGCCCCTTTACCTCCTAATACTTTTTCTAAATCATAATAACTTATGAAAAATTTAGTACGCTGGTAATGATCTAGAATCTTGGTAAGTTCACGTTTTAGGTTTACTGTATTAAATTCATTTTGTATCAACTCTGTCACCACCTCTTTGTCCATGATTAAATTAACAAGTGAAATGTATTTTATGTGTTTTACTAGACGCTTACCAATTTGATATGAAAGCCAACTACTTTTGTAACATACGACTTCAGGAACCTTGAATAACGCAGCCTCTAATGTTGCTGTGCCGGAGGTCACTAATGCTGCGGTGGCAACACTTAATAAATCATAGGTTTTATTGCTAATAAAGTGAACATTACTGTTGTCGATATATTTTTTATAGAAATTCAAACCTTGACTTGGTGCTCCAGCGATTACAAATTGATACTCTTTAAAATCGTCAACGATACTTAGCATCGTATGAAGCATTTTATCGATTTCTTGTCTTCGGCTTCCAGGTAATAAAGCAATTATGGGCTTCTTTGATAGCTGGTGGAGTTCTCTAAATTCTAGTTCATCAATTGGATGACGATTAGCAATGGCATCAATGAGTGGATGACCTACAAAGTGGACTGGAAACTGATGTTTCTCTTCATAAAATTTTTTTTCAAAAGGGAGAATAACATACATGCTATCAACATCTCTTTTAATCGATTTGATTCTATTTTCTTTCCAAGCCCAAATTTGTGGTGAAATATAATAATGAGTTCGAAATCTTTGTTGTTTCGCCCATTTAGCTATTCTTAAATTAAATCCGGGATAATCAATAAATATAAGGACATCAGGATTGAATTTCAAAATATCCTTTTTGCAAAAACTGAGATTTTTGGTTATGGTTCGAATATTTAACAACACTTCCAAAAACCCCATAAATGCTAAGCTGTTGTAATGCTTCACTAATGTGTTGCTTACATTTTGCATTAAATCTCCTCCCCAAAATCTAAACTTGGCATTTAAGTCCTGTTTAACTAACGCCTTCATTAGGTTAGAGCCATGAAGATCTCCTGAGGCCTCACCAGCGATGATATAATATTTCACGATTTAATAGAAGTTTAAAATGAAGGTGATGATCGCTACAGTAACGGTTGCAAATAAAACACCCCGAGCTCGATAATCTTGTTTCTTTTGTATAAAGATAAAGAAAGCAATTAAATTAAGCACGGCACCAAGACTAATAAGTTTACCTAAAAAACCCTCTGAGAGTGCAGATTTTAAAAGGTCTGTGAAATTATCATTTCCTCCTAAGAGCATGGCTGAAAAATACAACCCTATAACGTTTGCCAAAAGACCCACAATAAAGCCGATAAATACTTGTTTTTTAATCATTTAGTGACCATGAATTTAATTCTTCAATTTGTTGATGATTTGTAAGATCAAATTGAATTGGGACAATGGAAATATATTGATTTTCTAAAGCCCATTCATCCGTGTCTGTACCATTATCAAAATTCACAAACTCACCTGTTAGCCAATAATATTCTTGTCCCGCTGGACTGTGACGCTTATCAAATTTCTCAATCCAATTACCTTTGGCTTGTCTGCAAATTTTTATGCCTTTTATTTGTTTTTTAGTGGTCACTTTTGGGAAGTTCACGTTTAAAACAATACTCTGAGATAATTCATGATTTAGGACCTGAGTCGTTATCGTCTTAATTGAATCTTCAAACATGTCAAAATGTGCATCCCAACTGTAGTCCATTAAAGAAAATCCAATAGAAGGAATACCTTCAATTCCGGCTTCAATTGCAGCACTCATTGTTCCTGAGTAAATTACATTTATTGAAGAGTTAGAGCCATGATTAATGCCAGAAACACAAAGATCTGGTTTTCGTTTTAAAATTTCATGTCGTGCAAGTTTGACACAATCGGCTGGTGTGCCTGAGGTGCTATATTCAGTTTGTGGCCCGTTGTCAATAAGCTCTTTTTTACATTGAATCGTGGCATTAACAGTGATGGCGTGTCCCATACCACTCTGAGGACTGTCTGGAGCGACAACTACAACATCACCAATCTCATTCATTACTTTAATGAGCATTCTTATTCCAGGGGCAGTTATTCCATCATCGTTAGTTACTAAAATTAAAGGTTTTTTTACCATGTACAGTGAATTATCCGATACAAAAGTAACCAAAATCAGATTCACATATAAATTTTATCTTGTTTAACAAAAAATTAGTAGACCCATCTCAATTTTGGCATGGAATTTTCTTTAATTTAGACAAAAATTAGTGTTTAAATTATGAAAAGAAATATCAATATATTTTTGATAACGTTGTTGTTAGCTTTCGCGTCCTGTAGTTTTACTACTAAAACTTTCGAAAATTCAGATGACAAGGATAAGCTGCTGATTCAGCTAGTCACTTATGTGCTGGAACAAGGGCATTTTGAGCCAAAAGACATGAATGACGAATTTTCAGTACATGTTTTTGATGATTATTTAAATCAACTAGATCCATTCAAACGCTATTTTTATGAAAGTGATATCAACGAGTTTTCAGTTTATAAAAATGAGTTAGACAATCAATTAATGGACTATGATTTATCATTTTTTAATTTGACTCACGAGCGCTTATTAAAACGGATGGACGAATCTAAACTTATCTTTAAGGAGGTTTTAGATAAGCCTTTTGATTATAATAATGAAGACGAGTTCAAAGCGGACTATGAGAATCTGAGTTATGTCAAGACTAAAAAAGAAATGAAAGAAAGATGGCGTCAACAGTTAAAATTCTCAGCCATTGCTAACTTCCATGATTTAATGAGAACGCAAGAAATTGAAATTGAACAATTATCAGACGAAAATACATTATCGAAAAGTGCCGAGGAAGCGTTCCAAAAAAAATCACGATCTGAAATGGAAATTGAGTCAAGAGAATCAACGTTAACTTCATTAAATGAACTATATGATTTTATTGACGACAGAGAACGCAAAGATTGGTTTGCTGTTTTTATGAATGCCGTTGTTGTTGAATTTGATCCTCATACATATTATTTCGCACCCGAAGCTAAAGATCGATTTGATGTCGATATGTCGGGGAGTTATGAAGGTATTGGTGCTCGTTTGCAAAAAAAAATGGATTATATATCAATCGTTGAGATAATATCTGGAGGTTCGGCATGGAGGCAAAATAAATTAGAGGTAGGTGATAAAATTTTAAAAGTTAGACAAGAAAATGATCTGGAAGCTGTGAATGTGGTGGGTATGCGAACTGATGATGCTGTTAAACTTATAAAAGGTCCTAAGGGAACGAGTGTGATATTAACCTTAAAGAAAGTAGATGGAAGTGTTGTTGATTTATCGATTCCAAGAGACGTGATTGAATTAGAAGAAACGTATGCAAAATCAGCATATGTTGAAAAAGGTGGTGTCGTGTACGGTGTCATTAATTTACCTAAATTTTACGCTGATTTCGCAGATTATAACAAACGAAATGCTGCTGGAGATATCAAAAAAGAAATTACTCGCCTTAAGAGTGAAGGTATGGAGGGCTTGGTGTTAGACCTTCGGAACAATGGTGGTGGCTCATTGAAGACAGTTGTTGATATGGCAGGTTTATTTATTAAGGAAGGGCCTGTGGTTCAAGTGAGATCTACAGGTGAACCTAGGGAGGTATTGCGAGATCGTGATCGATCAATTTCATGGGATGGACCTTTAGTAATTTTAGTGAATGAACTTTCAGCATCTGCCTCTGAAATTCTAGCTGCAGCTATACAAGACTACAAACGAGGTATCGTCATAGGTAGTAAACAAACTTATGGGAAGGGGACAGTACAAATTGTCCTGGATCTCAATCGTATGGTTAGAAACAACACAAATGGCGATATGGGTGCATTAAAATTTACCACTCAAAAATTTTATCGTATTGACGGAGGATCTACGCAGTTAGAAGGAGTGAAGAGTGATGTGGTTGTTCCTGACAGGTACAGTTATATTGATATTGGTGAAAGAGATCAAGAAAATCCGTTAGCATGGGACAAAATTGCGCCCGCTGAATATGATTTATGGGATAGCTATTTTGATTACGATGCGACTATAGCCAAGAGTAAGAAGCGAATGGATAGTAGTGAACAACTAAAGTTAATAAATGAAAATGCTAAGTGGATTAAAAATATAAGAGACCGAGATGTTTTTTCTCTCAATTATGATGATTACCGTGCAAAGCTAGACGCTAATGAAAGGGAAGCAAAACGTTTCGAGAAAATATCTGAATATAAAACAGACTTGTCCTTTAATTCATTACCATATGAAATAACGCAAATGGCTCAAGATTCAGTCTTAGAGATGAAGCGTCAAAGATGGCATCAAAGTTTGGCAAAAGATGTTTATATCGAAGAAGCATTGAATGTTTTGAATGATCTTAAAAACACTTACAGTATAAAAAAAGTAGCCACTGTTAAAGATTAAACATAATTGTTATGTCAATTAAAAAGATGGGGTAGGTTTATTCGCCTGTACAATAGTTACAACATCTCTTTTTTAGACAATAATTTTAATCATTGTTTTCAGGTGGATATTTTTCCATTATTTTTGATACAAACTCCTTGATACGCTCTTCTTTATTTGACATGTTTTCACTAATGTAACCCCTGCCAATTCCCTGCCAAACGAGTTCCTTTTTGTTAGCATTTATGAGATCAATGTATAGAGACCCTTCTGTGGAGCTACTAGTATAGCTATTGTTATTCCAATACCATGGGCTCCATCCCCATCCATATCCATAAGGTCCAAATCCATTATTGCTGTAGACGTTAATTTTCTCTCTTGACTTTGTGAAAATACTAACCAATATATCAGGGTTTGATGATTTTGAAAAACCCTTCACCAATAATTCAGATTCAATTGCACGCATAATTCTTCTTTTATCCAAATCATTTATTTCTGCTTTGTCAATACCTGTCTTGTAAAAGGCAAATGTTTTAAACGTATCAAAATTGACATTTTTATCATAGTCTGAAGCAACTCTCACTGACGTACAAGAAGTTAAAAGAAAAATGATAATTAAAATTGGTGAAATTTTTACAAAATGTTTCATGGTTTTATTTTTTACTTATAAATTATTCAATAGATTATCATCAACAATATTTGGTAATGTTACACACAAATCAGGTTCCGACTCCATAGCTCTTCTAATAGCAAAATTAGCTTCTTTGTTTCTTGCCCAACTTCTTCTTGCGATGCCATTGGTTACATCCCAAAAGAGCATTGACTGCAAACGGCGGTCTGCATCTAATGAACCATCAAGAATCATACCAAATCCTCCATTTATCACTTCACCCCAACCAACACCACCACCATTGTGTATACTCACCCACGTAGCGCCTCTAAAACTATCTCCAATGACATTTTGGATAGCCATATCTGCAGTAAAACGTGAACCGTCGTAAATATTACTTGTTTCTCTGTAAGGGGAGTCTGTTCCTGAAACGTCATGGTGATCACGTCCTAGAATAATGGGTCCAAGACCTCCATTTCTTATTGCGGCATTAAAAGCTTTTGCAATCTCTAATCGACCTTGCGTATCAGCGTAAAGTATTCTTGCTTGTGAACCCACAACTAATTTATTTTTTTGAGCTCCTTTAATCCATTGAATATTATCAGCCATTTGCTGTTGGATTTCGTTAGGAGAATTACGTTTAAGTCTCTCTAAAACCTGACATGCAATAGCATCTGTTTTTTCTAAATCTTCTTCGTTCCCTGAAGCACAAACCCAACGAAATGGTCCAAAACCGTAATCAAAACACATTGGTCCCATAATATCTTGTACATAACTAGGATATTTAAAATCAACACCATTCTGAGTCATGATGTCTGCTCCTGCACGTGATGCTTCCAATAAAAAAGCATTACCATAATCAAAAAAATAGGTGCCTTTATCCGTATGTTTTTTTATGGCGTTAACTTGACGACGTAAACTGGTTTGAACTTTTTCTTTAAAAAGAGATGGATTATTCACCATCATTTTATTTGATTCATCAAATGTTAAGCCAGCAGGGTAGTAGCCTCCGGCCCATGGGTTGTGTAGTGATGTTTGGTCACTCCCTAGATCTATATGTATTTGTTCTTCATCAAATTTTTCCCAAATATCAACCACATTTCCTAAATATGCTAATGAGACAGTTTCTTTGTTTAATTGTGCTTTTTTAACCCGATTAACCAAGACGTTTAGGTCTAATATTTTCTCATCAATCCAACCTTGCTCATGTCGTACTTGGGTGATTTTTGGATTAACTTCTGCACAAACTGTGATACACCCCGCTATATTCCCTGCTTTTGGTTGTGCACCTGACATGCCTCCTAATCCTGAGGTCACAAATAAGTGTCCTTTGGGGACTTTATTTATTTTTCTAAAACCGTTTAAAACTGTGATAGTGGTGCCATGAACAATTCCTTGAGGACCTATATACATGTAACTTCCTGCTGTCATTTGTCCATATTGGGTAACTCCTAGCGCATTAAATTTTTCCCAATCGTTTGGTTTAGAATAATTAGGAATCATCATTCCATTGGTTACAACGACTCTGGGTGCATCAGTATGGCTTGGAAATAAGCCCATTGGATGACCGGAATACATAACCAATGTTTGCTCATTTGTCATTTCAGCCAAATATTTCATGGTCAGTCTGTACTGAGCCCAGTTTTGAAATACTGCACCATTACCGCCGTAAGTAATAAGCTCGTGAGGATGCTGTGCAACTGCCGGATCTAAATTATTTTGGATCATAAGCATTATGGCTGCTGCTTGTTTTGATCTTGCAGGATAATCATCAATTGGCCTGGCATACATATCGTAGTCAGGTCTAAAACGATACATGTAAATTCTACCATAGGTTTGTAGTTCTTTTTGAAATTCTAATATTAATTCTGCATGGTGTTCAGATTTAAAGTAACGCAATGCATTTCTTAATGCTAATTTCACTTCCTCATGTGTTAATATAGCTTTACGCTTTGGCGCATGATTAATTAAACGATTAAAAGGTTTGATTTTTGGAAGTTTCGTTGGAATACCCTCTAATATTTGATTTTGAAATGTCATGGACTAAAATTACGTTATTTTGTGTGCTTCTTGTTAAATCCGAAAGGACAGTGTCTACAATTACTTTCGCAACAATAACCGCGTTTTGTATGATACTGTTCTGTAAAAACTTTAAAACCCTTTGGAGACATATAATAATCTCCTTCTTCTATGGGGATAATCTTTTTCATATGATACAAAGATAAAGGAAAATAAAAAATGCTTAAAGAGACTAACAATCATTTTTGACTTTAAAAAACGAGTGTCATGAAAATAAATTCAAGAAGAAAAAACAACGATTTAATTTAGTTAAAAACTACTTTTTTATTGTAGACTTGACCATTTTCTAAGATGATATTGACAAGGTAACTACTCGAATTCAAATTTAATATTTTCTTTTTAAAACTTAATGAATTGATATTTGAGAAAGTTTGAACTAATCGCCCTTGAGTGTCATAGATAATAACCTTATTTATCAGAATGGTTTCAGATTCAACTTTGAGATTATTATGATAAGCAAGGACATCGATTTGGGTCTTCGTATCGTAATCTTTTGTATTCAAGGTAGTATTAGTATACCTTAATACAAAACGATCATCGAAGGATCCACTTTCTGAATTAAAATTATAAGGTGTTAGCTTTAGGTTATGAATAATATCTAAATAAGTATCTTGTAGATAGATATTTTGATTTCCTTGTTCAAAAACTCCATCTAACGTATTAATAGCAATGGTATAATTCCCGTTTTCAGGGAAATTAGCACCTAGTGTGACGTAATCTGAAATATTAAATGGTAAAGATTTACCTTGAATTGACATTTTTTCAGAGTTGCTTAAAGAATAAAAACTAAACGCGGATCCTGCCATTTCGTAAGCGTCATACAAACGATCATTACTATCTGTTGCTCCTTCGACATACCCTATTAATATGGAAAGAGCTAAATTATCAGAATTGATGAGGTCTAGCCATATTCTTTGTTTTTCTAGAATATCATCAGTTTCAAAATTTGGTCCATAAAAATTGGAGTTGTCATATGTAGACTTACGCATTGTGTTACTAAATGTCACAACACCACTTTGAGGAGCAGTCTCTAACATAAGCACAAAGAATGCTTGTCCTGACGCAATGAATAAATCATCTGTTCCAGGTGGATTTGAACCTGTATTATTATGTTCGATGTAGTTGTTTTCATCATAATTATAAGTAAAATCATCATAAAATGGGTCATCATTGTCTACGCTCGGTGATGAATTATAGTTCCACAAGTAAATAGTGCCATCAATACTTGTATTATCATTTGTGAATTTATTTGCGGATATTGACGAGGGATATGGATTTCCAATTAAATTCCAATTATCATCTGTGGCTAAAACCTCGACACCGTTTATAGGATTTATATAACCCTCGCCATTATACAAACCTCTTTGGATAGGTGCTTCTATAATACCATTATTTGCTACACCTTGAAAAATTGCTGTATTAGCTGGTGATACAGTAGAAAGTCCTCTTACAATGTAGCCTTTGCCAATATTCATAGTCCCCGACGCTGCTTGCCAATTTCCATAGGCATCTCCAATTGTTGGAATCCATTCATATATTGGTTCAGATGTGGCGTTGGATGAAATTTCTTCAACATTGAAGGCGTCAACAGATGAAGACCAATAGACATAGTCCAAGTTGTCAACATTTTCAACTTTTCTTTCCATTGTAATAGTTCCTTCATTTTCATTGCTAGCTACATCTGTCACTTGTACTAAACTGGCATCATCTTTAACTATTAGTTCACCTCCAGAATCAATTTCAATCTGGTCAACTACCGTTAGAGTTTTACCCTCTGTAATTTCTAAATTGCCTGAGGATGTAATGGTAACACTTTTTGCAAATCCTGTTCTAACAGCAGTATCTGGAAGCTCAACGTTATTGTGAATAATGACACATGAGTAAATAGTTGGCTCTCCAGCAGGAATCCATTTGGAACCATCAAACCAGTCAACCTCTCCAGCGTCATTCCAAGTTTTGGTATTATTAATGATTGGAATATTTTCTTCAACTTCACATCCATTTGTCAATGTAGCATGTACGGTAAATGAAAAATTTGTTTCCATTAATTGAGTTGCACTTGGTTTTATATACAGCGTCTCTACCATTTCACCATCGATGTATTCTGTTTGTGCAGATGCGTCTGTATAAACATCAATATCTCCAGTCCAAGAGAACATTGGATTTAGAGGTTTTGTGCCAAATAACTCTACATTATCTATAGCAACTCCATCAGGGAGCCATCCGAGGCCATCATCATCAGTTGCCCAAGAGTAATGACGTACCCTAATTTTTATCTGTGTTTCATTCAAGTATCCAGACAAGTCATACGACTTGTTGATGAAGTTATTTCCATACCCGATATCTTCTTCTAGTCTTTCTAAAGTAATCCAGTTATTTCCATCATCAATTGAGATATCTATATCAACATATTCATCATATGTTGGATGCACATAATTATTTTCAAAGTATCTTAGATAAAAAATGTCAAATCTAAGGGTTAAGGATTCAAAATTTTCAGTGCTCACAGCATTAACTAATGTGATGCTGTTGTCGATAATGTCTGCTGATGAAGTGCTCGAGTTAATATGATCAGATGTTGCTAGGGCAAATTTATTGTTATTGATACCTGAACTAATGGCAGGAGACCATACATTTCCAGAAAAGGTATTTAAAGTACTTGTTTCTGTTTGCCATTGAGTCACATTGGCTACGGCTGGGGTATTTGAATCATTATTGATATTTACAAAATCTCCTAAGCCCGACTCAAATTTTTCATTAATAAGATATACTGTTTCAAAATCACCACTTGCGGAAACTGCAACAATGTTGTCCCCACCACAAATAGTTGGATTTGAAGGTGTAATTGATATTTCTGGTACTGGAGATATATAGGCAGTGACGGGAGTCCTTACTAGAGATTCTCCATTAGAACAAGAACTTGTTGCAGTTATCCAATAAGTTGTTGTTTCACTAATATTTGGAGTGGTCCAACTTCCTGTTACTCCAGAAATTGTTGGGGCTGGAGTTAATGGAGCCCCACCTGTTTCGTTTGTATAGATATTAAACCCTGTCACAGTTGTATTTCCTGTTCCAATAAAACTTAAATCTATAGATTGATTACTCCCACAGGCCTCGCCATTTGTAACACTTGAAATATAGCTATCACATTTTTCGATAACTGTAAACAAGAAATCCTCGGCTTCACCAAAATAGTAATCAGGCACACCAAAATAAGTTGTATTGTTAAAGTCTTCGCAGGCATTAAAATCATAGAAGTATTCATAGCCAAGATAAATATTAATTCCTATTCGAATTCTTATTCTATAGTCGCCAGGAGGTTGATTATCTGGTATCACAAATCCAAAGACTGCAGATAAACCGTAGGAACCTTCTGGACCATAGACTTCTTCACTCATATCAAACTGATCGTCTTGATTCCAATCGACCCACGCTTTCCATGCGCCTCTCCTTCCACCAGCATCAGCAATAATATTAATGCCTTCACCCTGTGCTTGTATCGACTTAATTTCACCCGTCCAATCTTGGTAACCATCACTATTGCCATAACTAGAATTGAGGGTATTTACATCATTTAAAGTTCCAACAAACTGTACATCATCAATATAACACTCTTCGGATGAGTCAGTTGATGGTTGGCATGTTGTATTAGTGGTGAATGTTCCTTTTACGATAATGTCATCAACAATAAACCCTGGAAATCCTCCGATAGATCCGTCATTTTCCCAGCCAAATCCGATGTAAAAACTTTCCTGATCAACATCAGACAAATCTAAATTGGTAATTGTTTGAACAGTGGTTTCTCCCTCATAAACTGCAAGTTCAGTCCAGGTATTGGCATCAAGAGAATACATTACTCTTCCAGAATCAAAAATAGTTTCTCCTAGTCCTATCCATTTAAAATCTAAGGTCAAATTTATATAATTTGAGGCGTCAATTGGCGTAGTATGATAAACTAATGTAGAGGCTGCTTGATTATCTTTGTATTCTGTAGTAGATGAGTTAACAGGATTGTTTTCACTAACGGCCATGGAATAACTGCCGGAAATAACCGTGGTTCTCGTGTTATCAAATACCCAAAAGTAATTGTTATTGGTAGTATTATCAAATTCACCACTTTCCCATCCTAAATAATTATCTAGAATGTTTTCTGCACCTGATGCAGCTTCAAAATTTTCTTCAAAGAGGATATCTTGAGCATTTAAAATTGAGAAACAAACAGATGCGATTAGGATAAATAAAATCATCCTTAATTCACCTAAATAACTATATAAAATTTTCCTCTGCAATGTAATTATATTGCTTCAAGTAGTTTTTTCATGTAATATTAGGTATTGCTCAAGGTAAGTAAAATAAATAAAATACCAAAAACGACATAATGTTAAACACAAAAGTAATTGAATGCATCCCTATGAATTTATATCTTAGCGCTAAATTTTTAGTATTGTTACAAGTTACTTCGCATAACGAATTTATTAAGACTAACAGAGAAGATATCAGGTTATATTTAAAACGAGAAGACCTGATTCATCCTTATATTTCGGGGAACAAGTATCGTAAATTAAAGTACAATATTAAAGAAGCTCTAACTCAAAATTGCGAAAGTCTATTAACTTTTGGAGGTGCTTATTCTAACCACATTGCCGCTGTCGCATATGCTGGAAGTATTAATGGTCTTAAAACAATCGGTGTTATTAGAGGTGATGAGTTAGCTGCAGAGATACCGAATAATCCAACATTAACGTTTGCTCAGCAACATGGTATGCAATTCAAATTTCTGTCACGTTCATCCTATCGAAATAAAATGTCAAACACGTTTTTAGAAGAACTTAATAATCAGTTTAATAATTTTTATCTAATTCCTGAGGGTGGAACTAATGCCTTGGCGGTAAAAGGATGTGAGGAGATATTAACAGATAATGATAGTCAATTTGATTTTATATGTTGTTCTGTGGGAACTGGAGGTACTCTGAGTGGTTTGATAAATGCGTCAAAGTCACATCAAAGAATTTTAGGGTTCCCTGCTTTAAATGGCGACTTTCTAAATAATGATATTCGTAAATTCGTATCAACATCTAATTGGAAAATTTTAAATGAGTATAATTTTGGAGGATATGCTAAAATCAATCATGAATTGGTTAACTTTATCAATGGGTTTAAGCGCGAACATGACATCTTATTAGATCCCATTTACACATCAAAAATGATGTTTGGTGTGCTTGATTTAATTAACAATAATTATTTTTCAAAGGGCGCTAGAATATTAGCAATACATACGGGTGGTATTCAAGGTGTCGATGGAATGAATTTGAAATTAAAGCGTAAAAATTGGCCATTAATTCTAAAACAATGAGAATCTTAATTTTATCAATGTACCTAAGCTTATTTTGTTTTTCTTGTCGTTCAACAAAAAAAATGAATACTGATAAATCATTAAATAACATAGAGAAATCCACAAAAAAAGAGATCTCAACGAATGAGTTGAAAAAGCCAAAATCAACTAATACGATTATAAAGAATACAGAACATTATATTGACGTGTTTAAAGATATCGCTATTTCTGAAATGAGAGAATTTGGGATTCCTGCGAGTATTACCCTTGCACAAGGAATTTTGGAGTCGGGATCTGGTAAAGGCCGTCTCGCATTGGAAGCAAATAATCATTTCGGAATTAAGTGCCACCAATGGGAGGGAGATAAAATTTATCATGATGATGATGAGAAACAAGAATGTTTTAGAAAATATCAAAATGCAGAAACCTCATTTAGAGATCATTCTGAATTTTTAGCCCATCGTTCTCGATATTCAAAATTATTTCAATTAAAGATTACAGACTATAAGAATTGGGCAAAAGAATTGAGAAAAGCTGGGTATGCTACTGATAAAAAATATCCCGAAAAATTAATTAGTTTAATTGAGAGGTATAAGTTGTTTCGCTTTGATCAATTGGAAACAAGTAAAAGGGTGAATAAATCAGATAAAAAATTTGAACGTGGTCAATATGAGGTGAAAAGAGGAGATACTCTTTATTCAATTTCAAAAAAATACGGAATGTCAATTAACGAACTAAAACGTTCTAATAATTTAAAGAATAACATCCTTAAAATTGGTCAAATACTTGAAATAAAATCACGATAACAGAAATGAAATTCTAGTTTTAAGACGTGAAAAACTAAATAAAGGAGATGCATTTTATTGGGATACATCTCCTTTATCAATAGTCTTAATTATTTGGAGTTTGATTTTTTTTCCTTGGCATTCGTGTCATTGATTTCTTTTTATTCATCATCCTATCAGTTTCCATCAATTTTTCAAATTGATCTTTGGTCAAAATCTCTTTTATTTTATTTCTCATATCGATTTTTTCATCGAGGCCATTGTTCAGCATTTTAAAACGTTCTTCTTTAGAGATCTTTTCATTTTTTGTCTTTTCCATTTGCATTTGACGCTGTTCCATTCTGTTTTTACGATGTTTAGATTGTTCTAATAATAGGGCTTTAATTTTTGCTTGTTGTGAAGCATCTAAATCCAATTGTAACGCCATCTTTTTACTTTTAATAGTAGCAATTTCTTCTACTGAAAAATCTTTTAAATCATGAATTCTTTCTGGTCTTTCAGACATTTTAACGTCTCTTTTTCGTTCCTGAGCCGCGATGCTAAAAGAGCTTAATATCAAGACAATAATTAGTATTTTTTTCATTGTTTAAGTTGTTTAATAATAAGACAGTCTTCATGTTAAATGGTTTAATCAATGTTTTGTTTTTTATTATTTAATCATGAAAAGATTGCACGGAAATGTTAAAGAAACAGGTTTACTTAGGCTCTAATATAAGATCAACACGTTCAATAATATCTTGTAAATGATATTTTGAAATGGTATTATTAGTGTTTTTTGTGCCTTTAATGGCCAAACGCTTAAGGTTGTTTAACTCAGCTCTTACGATGGGTATGATGTCCGATTGTTTTACTGTGACGGTTCCCCTTCTTCCTGAAACATCTTTAGCTGTCATTAGTTGTGCTAGTCGTTCAACATGTGCTCTTTGCAAATTTCGTCTGTAAGTGTCAATTGAGCGACCATATCTCACCTCAGACCACAGACTATTTCTTAAATCAGACATCATTGTAACTACTGAATAGGCATCAGAACCATTCAACGTTTCATTGTCAATCATACGCATCATTCTATTTAAATTTAAAATATTATTGAGCGTTCGTACTTGGATACGTCTTATACGCTCAGTCACTCCATTAAACTCTGTTTTATTGATAATATTTTTATCTATAAGCCAAGATGGTGTTTTAAATAAATTTTCATTAATAAAATTTAAACAATTTTTCTGATGTGATTTTTCAACATTTGTAAAAACATCTCCTGCCTGGTCAGTTGTTTTACTGTATTTATAAACACCACCAATATTTGTCGTCACATGACCCATATAACGATTAAATTGGCTTACAACATGGCCATACATTTCAGATAAATCACCATAAGTTTCACCATCTTTTGAGGTCCATTTAATTAAATTTGGAACAATCCGTTTCAGGTTTTTGATACCATAGATACTTGCGGTGATTGCATTATCCCCTAGATCCTCTGTTTGTGCCGAAGGATCGATACCTTGGTACTGACCAAAACGGTACATGGGGTCATCTGCATGTTGTAATATCCATTGGTCCAGAGTTTTCTTTTCATCATTCGCTGTCATGGCGTTAAGAATTGGTCGATAACCCCACTTGATAGCATATTTATCATAAATTCCAATATTTGGCATCAATGCAACCCCTGTATCTCCTGGCTGTGCTACATAATTAAAACGAGCATAATCCATTATGGATGGAGCAGTTCCATAATCTTTGGTGAATTTAGGATCTCTTAATTGCTCCACTTTATAGGCACTGCTACTGCCCATATTATGTGGTAAACCGAGCGTATGTCCAACTTCATGAGACGAAACAAATTTAATTAATTCACCCATGACTTCATCTTTGAAGCCTACTCGCTGAGCCTCGGGATTTATAGCAGCTGTTTGAACAAAAAACCAACCTTGCAAAAGACTCATAACATTGTGATACCAATTAATATCAGATTCTAGTATTTCTCCAGATCGCGGATCACTAACATGCGGTCCATTGGCATTGGGAATGGGAGAGGCCAAATAGCGCACTACACTGTATCTGACATCTTCAGGTGTCCACTCTGGATCCTCCTCAATACTAGGAGGGTCTTTTGCGATAATAGCATTCTTAAAACCTGCTTCTTCAAAAGCAATTTGCCAGTCTTCAATACCTTGTTTTATGTATTTTCTCCATTTTTTTGGTGTAGCTCTATCTATATAGTAGATAATTTGCTTTTTTGGCTCAACCAATTCACCACGTTTAAACTTATCAATATCTTCATCTTTCACTTCTAATCTCCAACGGTCTAGATATCGAACAGTTTTACTTTCTTGGTCCTCCAAACCGTAATCAACTTGACCACGTGCAAACCAACCAACACGCTCATCATAATAACGTCGTTTCATTGGTTCTTCGGGAAGTAAAATCATGGAGTTGTTAATTTCGATAGAGATAGTTCCTGTACTTGAATTTGATGGGGGTGCACCAGAAGCATATGTTTTTACATGACGCGCTTCGATGTTTTTTGGGTAACTTTTAATGGTTTCGATAAAAGATTTATCATTTTCAAGACGAGTTATTTTATACCTTTTTCTTCTTGAAACAGGTAATCCTAGTGCTTTTACATCTTTTTGAAATAGATTAGAGATATCTATTACTGTTGATAATGAATCTTTTCCAAAAGCTTTAATTGGAAATGTGTAAAGCACGGGTTCAAAATTTGAATTAACAACAGCTTCGTGAATTGGTAAAGAATCAGCTGCGACTATAGCGTGTGAAACGACACGTAAAACGACTTTTTTAGATTTTTTTTGCCAGCGTAATACCTGAGTGTTTTGTTTACCCCCACCAAATCCAATTCCCGATGCAGTTTTTGAAATTCTTGTTACCATGAGCATTTCTCTGTCAAATAAGGAATCTGGGATTTCATAATAAAAATCACCGTCAACATTATGAACTTTAAAAAGCCCATGATCTGTTTGAGCATTGTCAGTTATCACTTTATTGTAGGGCTGAATATCCCCTTTTTTTAATTTAGGTTTTTGCTTTGGTTTGTTTAAGGTGCTTTGTTTTGTAATTTCAATTTCTCGTGCTTTTTTAGCTGTAGTGCAAGATGCCAAGCCTAATAAAAATACACTTAGTATAAAGGTAGTGGTAGAGTGTTTCAAAATGTCATTTTTTTTATTGTTTGTGAAAATAACAAACAGAACAATTATTCACGGTTATTTATGAAAAATTAACATTTTTCACTTAAATCTATCGCTAACTAGTAGTGTCAAATAAAATACTTAATAAGTTTATTCTAAAGTTTCTAAATAAGGAATAATTAAGTCAATAGCTTCTTGGTGTGGAATAGTCACCCCAATGTATGGCATACTATAGCCTGGTATTGAGGAAGGAAATCGAGTTCTAATACTAAACCTATTTTCATAAATCTGAGAATCTTCAAAGGATGTCTCTAACCTGAAATCCATATTGCCAGAGTAGTTGTTATTATGAAAACCACCTGGAGAATGGCAATGGGCACAATTCATATCGAAATATGCTTTGGTGCGTTCTTCATCTGAGTAGCTCGTATCATTCCAATTTGGTAAGGAACTAATACTACTTGGGTCAGGAGTGTTAATCAAATAATTTTTATTTGTGAATTCTGTTAGTTGATTACTTCCATTCACATCAAAATTCATTGAACGAATTTTTGGACCAATTGGTGTTCTGTTTCCATTGTTTTGGTGACACATGACACAGGATAAGTAGTTTGGAACTTCATAATTGGTCGTCATTTCTTCACCAAATTCATTTATCCATGAAATGGGAACGATGTGCTCATCTTCATCTAAAACAGCATCAGTTTGGTTCTCATTCCACAGGTAGTTACCTATATGCCAAACATTACTTTGTTTGATGAGAATTCTAGTTTCAATAATTTTTCTTCCTAAATCTAAATTTGTTTCATCATGATTGTAATAAAACGTTTTGGCTATTAAAGCACCATCAGGAAAAATCGGTAACCCATCGTCCTGATATTCCATACTGGTCCCACTCGGTAGTGAAATTACACGTTGTTTATGAGCATAATCTGTATGAAGAGGTGTGCTTATCTCGTAGAGAAATGCCTTTGGACTTATGTTTAGTTCAGCAATGTTTCCTGTAAATAAATTCATTTCTGACAGAGTTGGTAAAAACTCTGGAATTACAGGACTAACATCAGTAATAAATGAATTTATGACACTTTCAATACTAATATTTTCAATGGAGCATAGTGCTTGAACATAAAAGTCATAATTTGTATTAGGAAACAAATCATTAATGCTTATCGAATTTTGTGACGTCGTTAATATAGTTCCTTCTCCTGGTAGAAATCCTACTTCGCCATATTCAATTTTAATCTCCGAGTAATCATTTGAGTTTTCCCAATTCAATATAGCACTTACATCTGTAATTTGAGTTACCGATAAATTTGTTGGAGTTTTACACTCATCCATTATTTGATCGTCGTCATTTTTACAAGCGACCAAAAGAAAAAATGTAAAGCCTATGAGGCAAAGGCGTTTCATGATATAACTTTTTGATTATAAGCAAGGGGAAGGTAATAAAAAGTAAATATTGTGAATAATAAACTCGATGTTTCGCTAAAATATTTCGCTAAACATCTTGTATTTGACTTAGCCTTAAATAAAATTGTCGGATTAATCTTACTATGTGACAACATTAATTGACTCAAATTTTTTTATTTGATGCGAGCATAAAATAAAAG
>CAJQLB010000011.1 GCA_905479065.1 uncultured Flavobacteriaceae bacterium
GTAAAACTTAAATTAAATCTCATAGTTGAGGCAATATTAAATAGAAAAATAAGCCATTGGGCCTTGTTGGCTATGGTTGGTATGATTTTTATATGTGTTGTTTTGATTTTGTCTTTTCTGTAACTTTTTGACATTAACAGCATTTCTTTAAATGTAATATGAACTTACGTTCGCTATCACCAAAATGTTAAACTTAAAATAACTTTTATTGCAGGTCTTTAAAAGATGGTATTTTGTAAAAAAAATGCTGTGATGGTTAATGCTTGGTATATAATTTTATTTCTTCTAGGGAGCGTTCATGGGTATGCTCAAATTAATCCTGATAATATTGACATTATAAGAGACGCCTATGGCGTACCTCATGTGTATGCTGCAACAGATGCCGAGGTAGCATATGGCTTTGCCTGGGCGCAATCTGAGGATCATTTTAAATTAATGCAGGAGGCGTATTTGGCGGGTAATGGCTTATTGAGCAAACATATTGGATTGAAAGGTGCTCCTGCCGATTTTTTAGTGCAATTTATCCAAGCTGAAAACACAGTAGATGCTCTTTTTCAAACGCTTGACAAAAAATTTGTTGCTTTGCTTGAGGGGTTTAGTGAAGGATTAAATGCCTATGCGCTGAAACATCCACAAGAAATTCTAGAGCACGAACTGTTTCCGATTACTGCAAGAAAGCTATTACAGTATACCCAACTCCAATTGTACATTTCTAATGGTGCTGATGCTCTTGTGACCGGTATTGTAAACAATACCTTATCGTGGCCTTTTGATATGAATCAAGATACCAAAGGTTCAAACCTTTTAGCCATCAGTAGGAGCAGGACACAAACCGATGAAACGTTTTTAGCGATAAACACGCATCAACCTTTAGAGGGGCCAACGTCATGGTATGAAGCACATTTAGTAAGTGAGGAGGGAACTAATATCATAGGAGCCACATTTCCTGGTTCTCCTGTCATACTCACCGGCGCTAATGAATATTTAGGATGGACACACACGGTGAACTATCCAGATAAAGCCGATGTTTTTGCCCTAGAGATGGATTCAAAAAAGAAACACACCTATCTGGTAGATGGAAAGCCCTACAAATTAGAAGTATATAAAGCCAAGATGTATCTCAAGTTTCTTGGTTTGAAAATTCCTATCAAGAAAAAGTTTTATCGCAGTATCTATGGACCAACCTTAAAAAATAAAACAGGGGTGTATGCTGTGAGAACGCCGAGTACTACAAATATTAATGCTCTAGAGCAATGGTGGCGTATGAATAAGGCCAAAAATTTTACAGAATTTTATGAGGCCTTGGAGATGAAAGCACTGCCTGGCTATAACATAGGTTACGCAGACAGAAATGACACCATTTTTTACATGTCAAATGGTAAAATCCCAAAACGTGCCGAGGGTTACGATTGGAACGATGTGGTGCCGGGTAACACGCGTGCGACATTATGGGATACTTATTATGATATTTCTGAACTACCACAAGTGATAAGTCCAACCTCTGGTTTTGTTTATAATGCCAATCATAGCCCATTTAAATCTTCAGGAACATCAGACAATCCAAATCCTAAAGATTTTTCAAAAACAATGAATTTTGAGACCTATGACAACAATCGGTCTACACGTTTGTTGACTTTGCTTCAAGAAAAAGAGCACATAAGTTATGAACGCTTCAAGCGTATCAAGTATGATCATCAGCTACCAACACCACTGCAGTACAATTACATGGATTTGAATGTCTTATTCGAGATGAACCCCGAAGATTATCCAGAGGTAGGTGTGTTGTTGAAAGACATCCATAATTGGGATAGGGTTGCCTCTGCAGATTCGTATGGGGCAGGGGCCTATGGTGTTTTATACTATCAATTGTATCCCTTTTATGAACAATTGGGTAGCGACCGAACATTTAAAAAAGAGGCCGTATTACAGGCATTAAAAAACACCAAAACCTACTTAAAAACACATTTTAATTCAAATCGTATCAAACTTGGAGACTTTCAAAAATTGGTAAAAGGGAATAAAGAGATGCCAATATTTGGGTTACCCGATGTGGTAACAGCCATGCGTGGCGAAGCCCATACAAATGGACGTATAAAAATTACTCATGGAGAATCTTACATTGGTTTAGTGCGTTTCACACCAACCCAAACCTATTATGAATCGGTTATGTCTTATGGAAACAGTCGAAAAGAGACGAGCCCTCACTACACAGACCAAATGGATTTGTATGCAAATTTCAAAACGAAGACGATGTTTTTTGATCGGCCATCTGTGATGAAGACAGCTACGAACTCTTACCATCCAAAATAGAGAACATAAAAAAACCTCTCGGCTGAAAGGTTTTTTTATGTTTGGTAATATCTGGTCTAATAAGACATATAATTTGAATTTGAATTGACAATGGTGATACCGTCTGCGCCATTTTCTAAATATGGAACCATACTTGCAATGATCGTATCTTCCGTTTGTCGCCATGTTAAATAAGCGTTGTATTTTTCATTGGATTCCCAGTTGGAAACAATCCAAATAGTATTGGATGCTTCATTGAAGGTTAGCTCCAATGACATGCAGCCATCATAGGCACGAGTTGTTGGCAATCCTCCCTCGCTGTTTAAAATTTCCATGACGTTATCGACATTACCATCTTGAACTGCCAGTGAAACGACGACTAAGTTTTTCGGGTATACAGCATCCATCATACCACCTGCGTCAAAGAAATCTCCAAAGCCTATAATTAAGCCATCATCATCAAAATTAGCATAGTGGTAAGATTTTAAGTTAAGTGCTTTGCCGGTAAGCACATTGGTGCCTGTCCAAGTTCCATAGGTTCTTACACTACCATCAAATGCCCCACTTTCATCGCTTCCGGGTAACCATGCTGAAGCTTCGAAGTTAAGATTGTCAAAAGCATCATGATATCCTTTTACCATGGCTGCAAATTGGTCATAACCAATATTTTCGGCACCATACATTGGTACTTCTACGTCAAGATCTTTACTTAACATTGCTAATTGTGCATCAAGGTCTTCTTGCCCATGTAATTCAAACATTGATTGCATGGTTGCTAAATTTCTCTCATAATTTGGATTTGTGTTTTTGCAACTGAAAAATAGCGTAATGCAACATAAAATTAAAAGTAATTGTTTCATAGTTATTAGATTATTGTTAGTTACTTGCAATATAAAATTAAAAAAAATAAAAACAAGGCTATTTGGCATTTTTGTACATAACGAAGGCTGTTTAATAACTTAAAAATAAAGTGTTTTTTCTGTAGGGATGACTAATTTTTCCAAAAGGATTTGAGATACAAACTTTTTAAACTAAACCAAAAGGCTAAAATTCCAGGAAGACTTCTTTTTGGAGATTGACCTTTGCCTAAGCGCTGAATTTGTAGCTCATACCAAGGTAATTCTACGCCTCCTAATTTATCAAGTAAACGAATACCAATTTTAGGAATAGGTGCATTAAATTTCTCTACAGTTCCATCAAATATCTGATTCGCTAGATTAGGATATAAACAAAAAGGTCTTGCCAAACCAATGACATCTAATTGATTACTCTGAAGAGCCTCTTCCATGACACTGACAGACCTAAAGCCGCCGGTAAGCATGAGTGGTGTTTTGGTGAGCTTGCGTGCTTTTTTGATATACTCTAAAAAGTAGGCTTCTCGCTCTTCGGTACTTTTTTTTCGTTGTCCTTTAATCATGGCAGGTCTTTCATAGGTGCCACCTGAAATCTCTATGAGATCAATACCCTCATTACCCAATAGTTGTATGACCTTCATAGACTCCTCCTCTGTAAAACCTCCACGTTGAAAATCTGCAGAATTAATTTTGATTCCGATAGGGTAATCTGAGCCAACTTGACGACGTATTTCACGATAGATTTCAATGACAAATCGCGCACGGTTTTCAAGAGATCCTCCCCATTGATCCTCTCGTATATTGCTGTTAGGAGATAAAAACTGACTCACAAGATACCCATGGGCGCCATGAATTTGGCATCC
>CAJQLB010000012.1 GCA_905479065.1 uncultured Flavobacteriaceae bacterium
ATTAAAAAGAGTTTCGATTTATCTAGAGCTGGAGATCAGTTGTTCTACATTACAGTAACAACAAATCAAGGTTCGGTAACTAAGAAAGCAGTATCCTCAAACATGAAGAGACGCTAGTTAGTTTAAAAAGTCGATTATTAGCAATTTTAAAAGGCAGTTACTTTTCAGTAGCTGCCTTTTTATTTAGTAACTATATCAAATACAATATTTTAACTTTCATTAGTAAAAGTATTACATGAATATTTAATAAGATCTTTTTAAGACGCACAATGCACGCAAAAACGTGCGTGTGGCATCAACATGATTCTGCCAATGGGAATGGCTTGGCGGCACTTATCACAGTGTCCAAAATCGTGAGCATCGACATTGGATAAAGCAACTTGAAGATTTTTAAGTTTTTGCCGTGCTTGTTTTAAAGCAGCCTCATTCACACTTTTATTATTGATGGCATCCATCCTTGAAACGCGTCCAATGGCATTTTCTGGAGCAATGGGTTTGCTAAGCTGTGCATATTGTGCAATAGCCGCTTTTGTTTTAGTGATTTCTGCATTAAGACGCGTGACAATGGTCTCTCGATCATGTAAATTCATGCTCTAAGATACGTTTTCTCAAAAAAAACCACCTGCGCTAACAAGTGGTTCTGTGTAATTTGGTAAAGACTTATGATTCGGCAGGTTTTTCTGCTTTTTTAATCTTGATGTTTAGTTCGGTGGCATCTTTTTCAATGTCCATATTAATCACATCACCTTCGTGTATTTTGGAGGTAATAATTTCTTCAGCCAAGGCATCCTCTATGTATTTTTGAATGGCCCGTTTTAAAGGTCGTGCTCCATACTGCTGGTCAAAGCCTTTATCTGCAATGAAATTTTTAGCTTTTTTAGTTAACTTAAGCGTGTAACCTAAGTCTTTTATTCTCGCCACTAATTTTTCTAACTCAATATCAATAATGACATTAATGTGCTCCTTTTCAAGAACATTAAAGACCACTACGTCATCAATACGATTTAAAAATTCTGGAGCAAAAGCTTTTTTCAGCGCGTTTTCAATAATTCCACGGGCATGATCTCCAGCTTGTGATTTTTGTGCCGAGGTACCAAAACCAACTCCCGTACCAAAATCTTTTAGTTTGCGGGCTCCAATATTAGAGGTCATAATGATGATGGTATTGCTAAAATCAATTTTACGACCCAAACTATCTGTTAAAAACCCGTCGTCTAAGACTTGCAATAACATGTTAAAGACATCGGGATGTGCTTTTTCAATTTCATCTAACAGCACAACCGCATAAGGTTTACGTCTAATTTTTTCTGTTAGTTGCCCACCTTCTTCATAACCAACATAGCCTGGAGGAGCTCCAACCAATCTTGAAATAGCAAATTTTTCCATGTACTCACTCATGTCAATACGTACTAAGGTGTCTTCACTGTCAAATAATTCACGCGCCAAAACCTTTGCTAATTGCGTTTTACCAACGCCTGTTTGTCCTAAAAAGATAAATGACCCAATTGGCTTGTTAGGATCTTTTAGACCCGCACGGTTACGCTGAATCGCTTTAACGACCTTTGCAACAGCTTCATCTTGACCAATAACTTTTCCTTTGATGAGTTCCGGTAATTTTGCTAGCTTATTACTTTCAGTTTGTGCAATTCTATTAACGGGTATCCCCGTCATCATAGATACAACGTCGGCTACATTGTCTTCAGAGACCACTTCACGATGCTCTTTAGAATCTGCTTCCCATTGTTTTTGTGCTTCTGCCAAACTTTTTTCTAAACGCTTTTCATCATCTCGAAGCTTCGCAGCCTCTTCATATTTCTGCTTTTTTACGACCGAATTTTTAGTTTCTTTAACCGCTTCTAATTGTTCTTCCAATTCTAATATTTGTTTTGGAACATCAATATTGGTAATGTGTACTCGTGAGCCTGCTTCATCCAACGCATCAATAGCTTTGTCTGGTAAAAATCGCTCTGACATGTAGCGATTGGTTAATTTCACACAAGCCTCAATAGCTTCATCGGTATATTCAACATTGTGATGCTCTTCATACTTTCCTTTAATGTTGTTGAGAATTTCAACAGTTTCTTCAACTGACGTTGGCTCTACAATCACCTTTTGGAAACGTCGTTCAAGCGCTCCGTCTTTTTCTATATGTTGTCTGTATTCGTCTAGAGTTGTGGCGCCGATACATTGTATTTCGCCACGTGCTAAGGCTGGTTTAAACATGTTAGAAGCATCCAAGCTTCCCGTAGCACCACCTGCACCAACAATGGTGTGTATTTCGTCTATAAACAAAATGATGTCCTCATTTTTTTCAAGCTCATTCATTACCGCTTTCATACGCTCCTCAAATTGACCTCGGTATTTTGTACCGGCCACCAAACTTGCCAAATCAAGCGTTACAACGCGCTTATTAAACAGAATACGTGATACTTTTTTACTGATAATTCTATTCGCTAATCCTTCAGCAATCGCAGATTTTCCAACACCAGGTTCTCCAATAAGTAAGGGGTTGTTTTTCTTACGTCTACTCAAAATTTGAGATACCCGTTGTATTTCTTTCTCTCGACCTACTACAGGATCTAGTTTACCAGCCTCTGCCATCACCGTGAGGTCTCTACCAAAATTGTCCAAGACAGGTGTCTTAGATTTTTTGGAGCCCTTGCTTGCACTCTGGCCAAAAGCTCTGTCTTTTGAACTGTCTCCTGAAGAGGAGGAAGGACTTTCGTCTGAAAAAGATTCTGCTTTTGTTTCTATATAATCGTCATCGTTGGTAATCATAAATTTAAACTGCTCTTTTACGTTGTCATAATCCACTTTTAACTTATTCAGTAATTTGGTGGTTGGATCATTTTCATTTCTTAAAATACAAAGCAATAAATGTGCCGTATTAATGGCATTACTTTGAAATAATTTAGCTTCTAGAAAGGTAGTTTTTAAAGCGCGTTCTGCCTGTCTCGTTAAATGCAAGTTTTTCTTTTCATTAGAGCTTATGGCTATATTTGGATTGGCAGGACTTAAGATTTCAACTTTGCGTCTCAAATGATTTAAATCAATATCTAATGCCCCTAAAATGTCAATGGCTTTACCATTGCCATCACGCAATAGGCCCAACATCAGGTGTTCTGTTCCTATAAAATCATGACCCAATCGCAAAGCTTCTTCTTTGCTGTAAGCTATGACATCTTTTACTCGAGGTGAAAAATTATCATCCATAAACTATTCTTTCTGCTTTAAAAATACTAAAATCAATAGGATAATTTCAAAAATCATACCTAAATTTTACTAGCTATTGCTAAGTGACAAAAAAAACTCTAAAAAATCAAAACATTTAACGCGATAGTTATTAACCAAAAACACCCTAAATATTGTTGATAAAATGTCTTAAAAAAGGCTATGTAATTTCAAGCAACCACTAACAAAATACGTATATTAGCTCGATTTGAAAATCAACTAAAAAAACTAATTAAAACGATATATGGCAGAAGGAGAAAAACTCATTCCAATTAACATCGAAGATGAAATGAAATCGGCTTACATTGATTATTCAATGTCAGTCATTGTGTCACGTGCATTACCAGATGTTCGAGATGGTCTTAAACCTGTTCACAGACGTGTGCTTTTTGGCATGCATGAGCTTGGTGTTAGAGCCAACACTGCGCACAAGAAATCAGCAAGAATTGTAGGGGAAGTGCTCGGGAAATATCATCCTCACGGAGATACCTCTGTTTATGATACCATGGTACGTATGGCACAAGAATGGAGCTTGCGATATATGTTGGTAGATGGACAAGGTAACTTTGGTTCTATTGATGGTGATAGTCCTGCAGCAATGCGTTATACAGAGGCTCGTATGCGAAAAATATCTGAAGACATGTTGGCAGATATTGACAAAGATACTGTAGATCATAAATTAAACTTTGACGATACCTTAAAAGAGCCAACGGTTTTACCAACAAGAATTCCAGGTTTATTAGTCAATGGAGCATCGGGTATTGCAGTTGGTATGGCCACCAACATGCCACCTCACAATTTATCTGAAGTGGTTGACGGTACCATAGCGTACATTGATAATAATGATATCGAAATTGACGAGCTCATTACTCATGTAAAAGCACCAGATTTTCCAACAGGTGGAACCATTTATGGTTATGACGGAGTAAGAGATGCGTTTCAAACAGGTCGTGGTCGTATTGTCATGCGAGGAAAGGCGGTCATTGAAGAAGTTCAAGGACGTGAATGTATCATTGTTACAGAGATCCCTTACCAAGTGAATAAGGCTGACATGATTAAAAAAACAGCTGATATCATTAATGATAAAAAATTAGAGGGGATTTCTACCATTAGAGATGAGTCTGATAGAAATGGGATGCGTGTTGTTTATGTGTTAAAACGTGACGCCATACCGAACATTGTTCTAAATAAACTATACAAGTATACGGCCTTACAGTCGTCATTCAGTGTTAATAATATTGCTCTTGTCAATGGGCGGCCACAAATGTTGAATCTGAAAGATATGATTCACCATTTTGTTGAACATCGCCATGAGGTGGTGGTAAGACGTACCAAGTACGAATTGCGTAAAGCTGAAGAACGCGCTCATATTTTGGAGGGATTAATCATTGCTTCAGATAATATCGACGAGGTCATTGCCCTCATAAGAGGTTCTGCCAATGCTGAAGAGGCGAGACAAAAATTAAAAGATCGTTTTGAATTAAGTGATATTCAAGCAAAAGCGATTGTCGAAATGCGTTTAAGACAATTAACTGGTCTTGAACAAGACAAATTAAGAGCAGAGTACGATGCCCTTATGGGAACTATTGAAGATCTGAAAGACATTCTTGATAAAAAAGAGCGTCGTATGACTATCATTAAAGACGAACTGATGGTGGTGAAAGATAAATATGGTGATGAAAGACGATCTGTTATTGAGTATGCTGGTGGTGATTTAAGTATTGAAGACATGATCCCTAACGAGAAAGTGGTCATTACCATTTCACATGCAGGGTATATAAAGAGAACCTCGTTAAAGGAATACAAAACTCAAAATAGAGGTGGTGTTGGTCAAAAAGCGTCTACCACTCGTAATGAAGATTTCTTAGAACATCTTTTTGTGGGAACTAACCATCAGTACATGTTATTCTTTACCCAAAAAGGGAAGTGTTTCTGGATGCGTGTTTATGAAATACCGGAAGGAAGTAAAACTTCGAAAGGTCGTGCCATTCAAAACTTGATTAACATTGAGCAAGACGATAAAGTGAAAGCTTTTATCTGTACGCAAGATCTGAAGGATGAAGAATACATTAATAGTAAGTATGTCATCATGGCTACCAAAAAAGGTCAAGTTAAAAAGACATCTTTGGAGCAGTATTCTCGTCCTAGAACGAATGGTATCAATGCCATTACTATTAAGGAAGATGACGAATTACTAGAAGCAAAACTAACCACAGGAGAAAGTCAAGTGATGCTGGCATTAAAATCAGGTAAAGCGATTCGTTTTGAGGAAGCTAAAACACGTCCTATGGGAAGAAATGCTTCCGGAGTTCGTGGTATACGCCTGCAAAATGAAACAACCGATGCAGTTATCGGTATGATAGCAGTAGATGACATGGAAAGTGATATCCTCGTAGTTTCAGAAAATGGTTTCGGTAAGCGTTCTAGTTTAGAAGATTATCGTATTACTAATCGTGGTGGTAAAGGCGTTAAAACCATTTCTATCACTGATAAGACCGGTGATTTAGTTGCTATCAAAAACGTTAGTGATGCTGATGACTTGATGATTATTAATAAATCAGGTATTGCGATACGTATGGCTGTTGAAGATCTTCGAGTGATGGGAAGAGCGACACAAGGGGTGAAATTGATCAACCTAAAAGGGAATGATTCTATTGCTGCTGTGGCAAAAGTTATGCACGATGAAGATAGTGTCGATGAAGAAGAAGAATCTACAGGAGAGTTAGCAGATGAGGGCGCTGGCACGACAATTGATACACCTCAAGAAGATTAAAACACTAATAATTAAATAAAAATAAAATGAAACAAATTGTTGTACTGAGTTTAGCGTTTATAATGAGCGTATTCTCATTTGCACAGAAGAAGGAATTAAAAGAAGTAGAAAAGGCTCTTAAAAGTAATAATTTTGCAGATGCAAAATCATTACTGGGATCTGCTGAAGCAATGCTTGGCATGATGGATGACAAAACTAAGGCCAAATTTTATTTCCTAAAAGGGCAAGCATTATATGCAAACGGTACTGGAAGTGATGATGATGTCTCTGACGCTCTTAAAAACTTCAAGCTATTAAGAGATACAGAGAAGGCGAGTGGTAAAATGTTGTATACAACCAAGGTCAATGCAATGAATGCCACCATGACTAATGATTTTATTACGAAAGCACAAAATGCATTGAGTGAAAAAAACTATGAAGTGTCCTACAAGAATTTTGATAACGCTTATAGATCCTCTACTTCTGACACCTTGTATCTTTACAACGCTGCGTTATTAGCAACGTCTAATAAAAGTTATGATACGGCCATTACATTGTTCACTGAACTGCAAGAAATGGGTTATACGGGGATCAGTACCACGTTTAACGCTACTGATAAGGCTTCTGGAGAAGAACAATTATTCCCATCAGCCAGTTTAAGAGATATTTCAGTAAAAATGGGGACGCATTCAGATCCTAAAGATGTTGTAAGCGAATCTAAGGTCGGTGATATTGCTAAAAATATTGCCTTGATTTACATTGAAAAAGGAGAGACAGACAAAGCATTAGCTGCCATTGATAAAGCCAAAGCAACCAATCCAAATGATTTCAATTTGATTCTAGCAGAAGCAAACGTGCGCTACAAACTTGGTCAAACCGAGGAGTATAAAAGTTTAGTTTCTAAAGCGCTAAGCATTAATCCAGACAATGTTGATTTATTATTTAACCTCGGTGTGGTCTCTGCAGAAGGAGGTAATTACGAAGAAGCTAAAAGCTTTTACCTGAGGGCTATCGCCCAAGATGATACCTACAACAGAGCACGAATGAATTTAGTAGCGATGTTATTTGATCAAGTACAGGGCTATGTAGATGAGATGAATAATTTAGGAACTTCAGCAGCCGACGACAAGCGCTATAATGAACTTAATGAGGTTAAAAATGAGACGTATCGTGAAGCTATTCCGTTACTAGAAGGGGTCTTAGTTCACGAGCCTAATAGTTACGATGCTGCTAAAACTTTAATGGAAATATTTAGTGTTTTAGATGATATGCCTAATTTTGAAAAAATGAAAGCAAAGGTAGATACCATGCAAAAAGATGACTAGTTGTTAAGACAATGCAATTAATTAAATACCACCTTAGGGTGGTATTTTTTTGTTTAAATAATTTTTTTGATGACCCGTAATTTATGGGTATGTCTGTTTTTTTCTGCATTGTAAATACCAGAATGGTCTAAACGATCAATGCGTACTTTACCATGAGCATGGATGATGTAATGATCTTTCATGATGATACCAACATGAATTATTTCTCCCTCAGAATTATCAAAAAAAGCCAAATCGCCAGGTTCACTTTCCTCAATAAAACTCAAGGCTTCTCCTTGTCCAGCTTGCATGGCAGCATTTCTTAATAGGTTGTGACCATTTAATTTATAAACCATTTGTGTGAATCCTGAACAATCAATGCCAAACGGTGTTTTTCCACCCCATAAGTAAGGTGTGTTTAAAAACAACAAAGCCGTTGAAATTAGCGCTGTTTTTGGTTGTACTCCAGTGATTTTATTTCCTTGAAAGCTGTGAGAAAGTAAGTCTAATCCATTTAAGGTAGCTCCCATGGTAATTGGATACAATTGTCTCGAGGCATCCTCGACAAACTCAACCAGATCTGTCGTCAATATAGTTGGTGCTTTCGCAAGATCATCGTAGGCCTCCTTTTCAATATGAATTAATTGCTCGTTATTGACCCAGCCTTCACAAGAATCAAATGCAAGACGAATTTTACTCCACTGTTTTCTTTCTTCAAGAATTTTAAATACTTCACCATACAATATTTGTGACACGAGTTCACTGAGACTTGAAGGTTCAAGTCTTAATGAAATACTACTCAGTGAACAAATTCCGTATTGCATAATGCCCTTTAGTTTCTTTCGACAACGATGGCCGATGCACCACCACCACCATTACAGATAGCAGCAGCTCCAATACGCCCATTTTGTTGCTCTAAAACACTTAATAAGGTAATGATGATTCTTGCTCCTGAACATCCAAGCGGATGTCCTAAAGAGACTGCACCACCATTGATATTGACATTACTATCTGTTAATCCTAACAGTTTCATATTGGCAAGACCTACCACAGAAAAAGCTTCATTAAATTCAAAGAAATCAACGTCTTTTAGCGATAAGTTTGCCTTGTCCAAGGCTTTTGGTAAGGCTTTGGCAGGAGCTGTGGTAAACCATTTAGGTTCATGAGCAGCATCTGCATAACTTTTAATGGTAGCTAAGGGTTGAAGTCCTAACTCCTCTGCTTTATCTTTACTCATTAGTACCATGGCTGCGGCACCATCATTTATGGTAGAAGCGTTAGCTGCGGTCACAGTGCCCTCTTTAGAGAAAGCAGCACGAAGTTGTGGTATTTTTTCTAATTTCACATTGCTGTATTCTTCATCCTTTGAGACTACTTTAGGTTCTCCGCGTCTTTGAGGAACTTCTACAGGAACAACTTCATTATCAAATTTACCAGCATCCCAAGCCTTGGCAGAACGTGTGTAGGATTGTATGGCAAAGGCATCTTGATCTTCTCGAGAGAACGCATATTCACGAGCACAAGCATCTGCACAAACTCCCATAGCATGTTGGTCATAGACATCTACCAAACCATCTTTTTGCATGCCATCAATTAAGCTTGCAGGACCAAATTTCGTAGCGACACGTGCTTGAAAATAATGTGGTATTTGACTCATGTTTTCCATACCTCCAGCCACGACAATCTCGGTATCTCCTAAAGCAATCGATTGTGCTGCCTGCATTACTGACTTCATACCGGAGGCACACACTTTATTGATGGTTGTACATGGCACTGTATCAGGAAGACCAGCAAATATAGCCGCCTGTCTTGCGGGGGCTTGACCAGTTCCCGCTTGTACTACGTGTCCCATCACGACTTCATCGACTAGTTGAGGATTTAAATTAATTTTATCTAGCGCACCTTTGATGGCTATCGCTCCTAATTTTGGTGCAGAAATAGTTGATAAGGAGCCGAGAAAACTTCCAATTGGAGTTCGTGCCATGGCGACGATGACTACTTCTTTATTCATATAATTTAATTTATGGTTGTAGTCGCAAAATTAACTAAAATTTAGAAGATAAATGAATGATTGTACCATTATCATTCCTCGTAATCGCTTCTATTTTTTTAGTACTTTTGATGTAATTCTAAAACTGATGAAAGACCTAACAAATCAATTGTATCAAAATCATTCGCTGATTTATAAAGTGCTTCTTTTTTTAGCTACCACCTTTCTTATCGTGTATTCATTTCCAAAGAGTGGGCAATTTAAATACAGTTTTGAGAAAGGAAAACCATGGCAGTCAGAAAACCTGTACGCACCATTTGATTTTGCGATTAAAAAAACAGATGCTGAAATCGAGGTAGAACGTCAAACCATTACAGAGAGCGCACAAGCCTATTTTAATGTCAATACAGAATTAGCAGCGATTGCGCTTAAAGAATATGATTTGAATTTTTCAAGTGTCTTTCCAGATTCATTAGAACTACCAAATAAAGGAGACTTACAAAACAATAGCCGGTCTATTTTACAAGGCTTGTACGGTCGCGGAGTTCTTGATAAAACCTATAGCTTTTCGTCGTCTAAAGAAGTGGTGCTTTTAGAAGGTAGAAATCAATTGGGTATTGTAAAATATGAAAGTTTTATAACACTAGACGAAGTCACGTCTTATTTAAACACCCAACTTAAGGACAGTTTGTTCGATGATTCTCGAGCAAAATTTTTATCCATGTATTTTGATGTGATTAAACCGAATGTGACATTAAATACGTCCATCACTGACAATACCTTAAATGAAGAACTTAATAAGGTGTCTTTAGTTCGTGGGAGTATTGAGCAAGGGACCATTATCATTGCTAAAGGAGAAGTGGTAGAAGGTGACCGATTTAAAATTCTTAAATCTCTTGAATCAGAGTACCAATCTCAAGTTTGGAGTGAAGCAAATTACAACTGGATTCTCGCGGCTTACACACTTCTTGTCGCATTGGCCTTACTCATGTTGCTTTTATTTTTAAGAAAGTATAGAATTGAGGTGTTTAACAATAACACCAAAGTAACCTTTATCTTTTTCAACATCTTACTCATGGTAATATTAACCACGTTAGTTGTAAACTATAATTCGGGATACATATATTTGGTGCCTTTGTGTATTTTACCGCTGGTCTTAAAAGCCTTTTTTGATGCGAGATTAGGATTGTTTGCACATGTCATAACCGTCTTATTATTAGGCTTTGTAGTTACCAATAATTATGAATACATGTTCTTGCAGATAATTGCAGGAATTGTGACTATTCTTACAGTATCTGAGCTTTACAAACGTGCTAATCTTTTCATCTCTGTTGGACAAATCACACTCATTTACATCGTCGCTTATTTTGCCTTTTTTGTCATTCACGAAGGGGGTGTTGATAATTTGCAGTGGGAAACTTTTTTAATGTTCATTTTATGTGGCCTGGCAACGTTATTTGTACAGCCATTAATATATGCCTATGAAAAAATATTTGGGTTGGTCTCAGACGTGTCCCTGTTAGAACTATCCGACACGAATACCAAATTATTAAAAGAATTATCAAACAAAGCCCCGGGGACCTTTCACCATTCATTAAATGTGGCAAATCTTGCGGAGGCTTCCGCTAATGAAATTGGTGCAAATGCGATGTTGGTGCGGGTAGGAGCATTGTATCACGATATTGGTAAAATGAATAACCCAACCTATTTTACTGAAAACCAAGCGACGGGAATCAATCCTCACGATGAACTATCATCAAAAGAAAGTGCTTCCATGATTATCAATCATGTGTTGGATGGTATTGAAATTGCAAAAAAGTACAAATTACCAGATCGTGTTATTGATTTTATAAGGACCCATCACGGCACCAGCGTGGTTTATTATTTTTACAAGAAAGAAAATGAGCGCATGGCAGGAGACGTCAATGTCCAAGATTTTTCATATCCTGGCCCACGTCCGTTTAGTAAAGAAACGGCTATTTTAATGATGTGTGACAGTGTGGAAGCTGCTTCTAAAAGTTTGAAAGAACCAACATCGACAAAAATTGATTTATTCGTAGAAAATATCATAAGTAAACAAATGGAATATGGACAATTTTTGAATGCGAATATTACATTTAAAGAAATTGAGTCTATCAAAAAAGTACTCAAGGATAAGTTGGCCAATATTTATCATTTAAGAATTGAATATCCGGAGTAAGGATTTCCTTAAAAAATTAAAAAAATTGTTTGCGTTCTTTAATATGAAAAGTTACATTTGCACCCGTCTTTTTAAAGAACGTTCATCAAAAATATTGGAGAGGTGCCAGAGTGGTAATGGAGCAGATTGCTAATCTGTCAACGCGTAAGTGTTGCCCGGGTTCGAATCCCGGTCTCTCCGCAATAATTAAATGATAACCATTTTCGGGGTGTAGCGTAGCCCGGTTATCGCGCCGCGTTTGGGACGCGGAGGTCGCAGGTTCGAATCCTGCCACCCCGACTTTATCAATGGTCGCATAGCTCAGCTGGATAGAGCACCTGCCTTCTAAGCAGGCGGTCCTAGGTTCGAATCCTAGTGCGATCACATAAAACCTTACTCATTAGAGTAGGGTTTTTTTGTTTAAGATCACTTAATCGCTTATTTAACAGAAATTTACGAACTACATCGTTCTTATTCTTTTACATTGCAATGCCACTTTATTGCACTGTAAATATAAGCAACGATGTAGTTTCTGGTAGGAGTTCTTTAGTCTTAACTGTCTTATTAATAGTACGAGATGCTTTTTGGTAAATAATGAGCATTTCACAATCTTTAAAATTTAAAAAATGAAACATATCAAAGTCACAATTTTTAGTATCGTAGCAACATTGATGGTAGTGACATCTTGCTCAAATAATGAGCCTGTTACCATTGAACAACAGACAACAGAGGAAAGCATAAGTATCAAGGCAGCCTTAAATTTTATGAGTAATCAATTTGATGCTAGTGGTAATGTGTTGACATCCGATAACCCTGCTGGTAATATTGTTTTTGATTTTTGTTTTGACTTTATATACCCAATTGAAATGTCCTACAATACGGGAACCACAGTTACGGTCAATAATTTAGAGGAACTGGTTGAGATTTTAATTAGTTCAACAGAAAACTTATTTATTGATGGCATTTCATTCCCTTTTCAAGTTGAGACGTACAATGAGGACAGCAATGCGTTAGAGATCATGACCATAAATAATGAGGATGAATTTAACAGTCTCTTGGAAGCTTGTGATTTTGATGCAGACATCGATTGTATTTGCACTGAGGAGTATGATCCTGTATGTGTTGACATTGCAGATTCAAATGGAGAAGTATTCACCATATCATACCCGAACGCGTGCTTTGCCATGTGCGATGGTTTCACTGAAGAAGATTTTAATGATGCCTGTGAAGATTATTATGATGATGGTTTGGACAATTGTTTTGAATTTGTATATCCCATAACGATTTTATTAGATGATAATGAGACAGTCACTGTTAATTCTAATGAAGAATTGTTTAATACCGCCTATGGAGCTAATTACTATGACTTAGTATTTCCTATAGATGTTCTCATTGAAAACGGTACAGTCGTAACAATCAATAACTATGATGAACTTGAAGAACTCGTTGAAACCTGTTTTGATGATGGTTACAGTGATATCACATGTTCTCTTGAAGACCTCTCAAATTCATTAGTAGCATGTTTCTGGCAAATTGATTTTGTTGATGATGATCAATTTATCTATAATTTCAACAGTGACGGTACTTATGAAGTTCAATCGGATGACAGTTTTCTCACGACGGGAACATGGAGTTTGGCTGCTGGTAACGAAACGTTTTATCTTAATTTAAACGCAGAAGCTCCAGAGTTTAATGATGAATGGGTGGTTACCCAATGTGATGTGAATGATTTGGAACTACAAAGTTTGATTTACACACAAGCGGAGCTTTACTCTATCGATTGTGATGATGATAATGATGATGATAGCTATGATTGTTCAAACGAAGAAGGTGTTCAAAATTTATTAACAGAATGTCCTTGGGTCATCACATTCGAATCTGAGACCTATTTCTGCTTTTTTAATGAGGACGGATCTTTTCAAATAGTACAAGATAACAATTCTGAAACTACGGGTACTTGGAGTATAGTGACTTCTAATAGCACGTATGCCATTGTCTTAACTTCTGAAGCCGATCAGTGGAATGATGAATGGACAATTTCTAATTGTGACGAAGAAACTGTGAATTTTGAAAGTCAAGAATATCCAACAAGCGATATCAATGGAGTAGATTGCGACTAAAAAATCACATCAACCATAACGTAAAAAAGATGCTTTATTAAAGCGTCTTTTTTAGTTTACGATCAAACTAGCGATGTTTTTTCATTTTAACAATCATAACATTGTGGAGCTATTGTGCTCATGTATGACCTTAGCTCACAATATTTTACACAGATGTCTTATATTTGAGAAAACCAATTAACACAATGAAAAAACTATTATTTCTCTCCGCTTTGTTCATCTTTGCCTGCCAAACTCCTACAAAAATTTCAGAAGAAGAGGTGTTGGAAACATTTAAAACTTTTTTTTTAGTTTTAGATAAGGACCTCGATCGTTTTGATACCATGGTTACCGATGACTTTTTTATTTTTGAAAATAGCAGACGCTACTCAAAAGATGAATTTATTGAATTTGTAAAGAGCTTCGACATTGTGAGCAGTGAGCGAAAATTTGAAGATATTACTATCGACAGTGATCACAATTCTGCGCATATCTCTCTTAAACAATATGGAGAGTTTATAGTCAATACACCTGAGGGGAAAGCCAAGCTTGAATTTGAATGGCTTGAAAGCACCTATGCGGTAAAACAGGATGGTAAATTGAAGTTTAAATTTTATTTCTCAGAAGCGATCAACAGTACAACTACGGCTTTAGAGATACAGGAATAACATGGCTGTTTAAGAACCAGCAAAGAAACGACTCTTTCTAGCAATGTCATTATAAGCAACCCCTTTTTATCACATTTGTCGAAATGAAAGCTTATTAAAAACGCACTATAATGTCAAACATTCTAGTGCGTTTTTAAAACTGTTTAAAGGACGAGAATCCTGAAATCTTATTCTCCTCTAAGCATTTTTTTAAAAGCTTCTAAATCAAATTCATTGCCGTAAAACAGTGTACTCATTTTCATAATGTCAGCCGCAATGAGGACTGCCGTTTTTATTTCATCTTCAGAGGCACCCAATCTTTTTAGTTCAGAGATGTGATAAGGAATGCAGTATTGACATTTAACCGCTGCAGAGGTTCCAAGAGCAACTAAATGAGCTTCTTTTTCGGCGATAGCACCTTCTTTGTATAAGCCCATTTGAGCTTTAAAATACGCATTAGAACTTTTTAGTATGGATTCTGGGTAAACTGAAGTAAAAGGGCTTTCTGCTAAAAGCTCTTTTTTCTCTTCAGCAGTAAGTTGTCCATCCTGTGAGAAACTGGTGGTTTGCAGCCCTACAAGGAGCAGAATAAAAAATAATTTTTTCATAATAGTGGTTGTTAAAGGTTAGATAGAATCAAATTTAACAAATAAATAATAGATTGCAAATAACAACAAAATGAACAGCCCAGTGATATTAATAAGTGTTTTGTGCCATTGAATTACTTGTAATGACAACGCTTTAAAGACCAAAAATACCTGTATTGAGACCCACGTAGAGCTCCAATATCCATGAATATAGGAGCAAAGTTGTTTGTGAAAATTAAACATGTCACACGCTGTAAATCATGTTATTTAACCTTAAACTAACTTGGTTTATTTTGATTTGCAATTATTAATTTGTAGGATTATTCTATTAACTATAAAATATTATTTCGATGACAATTAAAACTGGATGTGTTGGATTTCATATTTCATTTAGTGTGCCAAATAATGCCACTGAAAGAGCAGATGATTTTTTTGAGACACACGAAACATTTATGAGAGAAACTCACTTTATCGATGGCGCAAACGAGCCAATCGTATTATGCTATGCGGTATTAAAAGCACCTGAGTTTAATAATCCTTTAGATCCTTCTAGCGGTGAAACAGGTAACACGTTGTATGGCATAACGGAAATTTATAACGGCCCTGAAGGTGCACAGGCGCACATGGTACTCGGTCAACAGCGTGAAGAGATGTTTGCAGATTTGGTTGATTTAACTAACAAATATTGCGTTGCAGGTATCCTCGGAGCACCTCTAATTCGTGCTATGAGATAGCATGTTCATATCACCCTCATTGAGAGTGATTGCTTTATAATTTAAAACACAGTTCTCAACGAATGTTAGGAACTGTGTTTTTTTGTTTAAACCGCTTGACTTTTCAATGTTTTCTTCTTTGAAGTCAATTTGTTTTTTAAATCGTTAAATGGTTGTTCAATAAATAGTACCATAAGTCCTGAAACGACTACGGTGATGACGATTGAAATAACACCATTTATCAACACAATTTGTATCGTTGTCAAGCTCGAGGCACTGTAATCTGTAAATAAAGGAAAAAACCATTCCATAAACATGACGTGAAAGAGGTAAGCTGAATAGGAAATTTTAGCAATAGGGTAAAATATCTTTGCTGATAAGAAACTGTTAATTGGTTTAATGATTCTAGAACTTGAGTACATACAAGCCATCATGATAAAGACAACCGCGTAAGAAAACAGTTCGCGATGAATCACTTCATAGTAAGAAGCAACCTGTCTTGGAAGTTCATAAAAAATGGATTCTTCCAAAGGTGCAGCTTGCCCTAATGACAAACTTGAAATCACAATAAAGAGAAAGATACTTAAGCCAATCAAACTGTTAGCAAATAACTTCTTGTTGGTAAAAAAATCACCCACTTTATCGGCATGGTTCACATGAATATATGCAGCGATAACGCCACTTAACAAACCACCATAGCGCAGGTGTGTGAGCATGTAGTAGCCCCAGAACCATTCTTGCCATACATCCCCAAATATTTCTCTATTGTAAGGAATTTGAAAATTATAAATATGGACAGAATAATAGTAGGTAAGGGCCACAGGAATGATGGCTAAGATCCCAAACAGAAGCTTTTTATTTTTAAACTTTGGAAAAAGAAATACAATTAAAAAAGGAATGACAATGTAAAATTGTTCTTCAATAGCGAGTGACCAGGTCCAGCCCATATACGATTGATAGACATAATTATTGACATAGAGTAGGTTAGACCACACCGTTGGCCATTTCTCTGCACCACCATCCTTTAAAAAATACAAGGCAATAATCATTGAAAATAAATACACAGGAAACAAACGTAAAAATCGTCTCAGATAAAAAGATTTGAAATTTAATGTTTGTGTTTTTTTAAACTCTTTAAATAGAATCGTACCAATGAGAAACCCACTGATAACAAAAAATAAATCCACACCTAAATCCCCTTTAGTAATCCAAACAAATAGAGGGTTTTGTGCAACTGCGCCTAATACATCAGGAAAGGTGTTGTGTTGAAATATCCACACGTGAAATATAATTACCCAAAGGACAGCAATGGCTCGAATACCGTCTATGGCTTTAAAATTGTGCGCAGGACGTTCAAAAAAAACTTTTTTTACATTCATAAGTGTTACGTTTTAACTAAATAAATTAGGGGGGAATAATGATTAAAAATTGGTTGTTGTTTTAACAATTTGCTAAATAAAAAGCTAAATTATTAGATTTATTGTAAAATGCAAGTATATTACAATATTGTTTTTAATTATCTTATGAACATTCGATAATATCGATATAAATCAATGTATTTTATGAGGGTGTAAAAAATGGGAAGTCGATGTAGTTATGCTGCACCTTTGCAACATATAAAACCTTACTGTAATAATAGAAATGCCCCTCCTAACTTATAATTGCCTACATTTAGTGACTAACTAACCTTAAAAATAAACACAATGAACAACTCAATCATGAAAACATTAGTACTAATGCTTGCCGTTACCATCACAGCTTGTAATGCTCCTGTAGAAAAAGAAGCTGCCAAAGAACAAGAAGGCGCTGGGTTCTTTACACCCGTTGAAGGCGAAACATATGTCGTCGCAACAGATGCCGTAACCGATGTCTGGATGAACTACATCAAAGCGCACAATGATGGTGATATTGAAGCCATCATGGCCATGGAGTCAGATTCCATCAGTATCGAAACAGAAGATGGCAATGTCATGAAAGGAAAAGACATGCATCGTGAAGGCTTATCAGCATGGTTTGAAGCCGAAAGCCCACAATGGAACGTCTATTGGGCCATGCCTTATAAGGCAGTGAATGGGGGGCAAGAGTGGATCATTGCAGGACATGAAGTGACCACCACTGTTGATGGAAAACAAAATGTAGAATTACACATGATTGATGGTCAGATTGAAGACGGGAAAATCAAGCAGTTTTATGTGTATAGTAAAGATGTGCCAGCACCACCAAAAATGGAGGCAGATACAGAAGAATAGTGGGCAACCATTGTTATTAAAAAACCCTCTACTTAAATAGAGGGTTTTTTGTTTATGAGTGTACTGGACTCATGAGGTTAATCTTGCGCGACCAATTCTTTTCTAACAAGCATGACACCATTAGAATTAAAGCAAGAACCTAAAAAAACCTCACCACCCCAATTTGTGTTGAATCCCATTACAAATGGTGCATAACCATCCTTTGTAGAGGTCCAATAAACAAGGGTTTCGTCAAAATTACCTTGGTCTTGTGAGTGAACATTATCATAGATGGCTTTCATAGAGCCACTGCTAGGAACAAACCAGTCATCATAATTCTGATATTCCAAATCAGAAACTATTTTAAAAACGTAATCATCGCTTCCAAATTCTAGGCCGTTGATCACATTACTGTTATCGTTTAAATTTCCGTCAACAATTTGTTGTGTATTAGCAAGTCCAGCACCAATCTCGGCACTATTTGTTAAATCAAAGTGATCTCCCCAAGACGATGGCCCGATACTCGAGTAGTCTGAAGCTATGTATAAAAATCCTGCTGCTTGGTCAAAGTGATAAATAAACCCTCCTGCGTATTCAACGCCATAAAGCGAAGCAACACCAAGTGCCTCTGTAATTGAAAATGCAGAGACGCCGTTGTCGAGGTTTTCAAGTACAGTCAGTTCTGGATTGTACACCGTAAGATTAATACGATCATCAGAATCGTTACAATAAAATAGGGTGAAGGTTAGTAATAATAAAAATGTCTTTTTCATAAGTGTTAGATATTGTTGTTTGTTATATAACCGTTGATAATGAATTTATCCTACCCGAAAGTAATGTTTTTTATTCTGTCTACTTTAATACTTAAAGGATTACAAGATGGAAGCTGTTTTTGGGAGTTAGTCACTTGCATTTTGAAATTAAATTAAAATAGCCTACATTTCAGTTTAACAACTAATTAAATAAAATATCATGAAACTTATTAAAAAAGGAATATTAATGGTCGCAGTTAGCGGTTGTATGATGAGCTGTATGAATTCAGGAGGACAATATCTTGGCGACGGCGATAACTCAGGAAACGCTTACACGATTGGAGATAATGCCATGGCCGATAAACTACTCAAATTGGCAACCTTGTACAGTGAGCAAAATACTGACAACCTTACCGAATACTATGATTCTACCTTTTTAGGAGCAAATGGTGTAGAAACTACCAGACAATGGTTAGAATCTATGGACTCTATTACCATGGAACCTTACGTTGTAATCCCTGTTAAATTACAAGGAGATAATGATACCAAAGTGTTGGCCTGGTCTAAAGAGGAACGTCATTACAAAAATGGCTCTTATGAGAAATTAGATCTCATGGAGTTTTTTAATTTTAATCAAGATGGGAAAATTGATGCCTTTAAGCAATGGAAAACCATTGATTCCTCTAATTTTGGAAAATCATACGGAGGTAAATTTATTGGTGGCCCAGACAATGAATACAAAGGACGACCTTTAGTGTTTTCTGACAGAAATGAAGTAGCCATCATCGAAAAACTCATTAAGGATTACAATGACATGAATGCCGCAGAGTTTGTAAAACCTTTTGCCGAAACAACGGTCTTTAACGATTATACAGGAGCGCGTATGGAGCTTTCAAAAGCAGCATTATCGTCCTTATTAGACGAATATAAATCAGTGAATTGGGTCGCTACTGCGATTGTGCCTTTAAAAATATACAATACAGATGCCGCTTCTGGTGTTCAAGTAATGAGTAAAGAAACCCGTATTTTAAAAAATGGAACGGTGTGGGAAAAAGAATTATTTGAAATATTCTATTTTGATTTAGAAGGAAAGATCAGTTCTATGACGCAATATGCTAGAGACTAAGCAGGCGTTGTAGACGTCTTGTTTTGAGACGGGTATTTTTAATAAACTACAGAACACTTACAGCTTATGATGCAGTCATAAGCTGTTTTGTTTTTATCATGATTTTTTGTTCGTCTATTGTCGTTGTAAAAAATAAATAACAATCACCCCCATCTTTGATGTGAAATTTTTGTCGAAGCTCCTTCACTGATAATGGAAAATTTCGGGTTGTGATGTTCGCTTTTTTAAGCCCCTCTTTTAAAATGGTTTTTTTGTGGTAAGGAATAACCTTGTCAATCACAAACGTACGTCCTGGAAAAGCCATGCGCTGCTCGGAGGTGTACAAATGTGAATTGACATGAAGCTTATCCAATTGTAATTGCCTTGCTACGGCGTTAAAGGCTCCAGATTTCATGATGGCACGATTACTTTCATAGAGGTAACGCTTTGGCAAACTTAAAGCGGGTGGAAGTGCTTCATCTGCGGGTTTAAAGTCAAACCGTTGGGCTTCGGTTTTTGTAAAATTGATAGTTTTGATCTGGATTACTGCTGAAGCATTTCGGTCTAATAAAAACAGTACTTCTTTTACATCGTTATTTACAGCCACTACATGAATTTCTTTGACACAGCCAAGGTCTTTAATCCCTGCAGAAATATCTAACATTGGGGAGGCCTTAATGAGAACTGTCTGTGCTTTCGCTAACAAAAGATCCAAATGCTCAGGGATATTAGGAACACAGTCATTTAAATAAAATACTTTGCCTTTGGTATCGTGTCGTCTCGATGGGTCAACGTAGATACAATCATACAATGTGTCGCTCTTTTGCAAGTAGGCAATACCATCTCCCGTAATAGCGTGTATATTAGACGCTTTTAATTGGGTGTAATTATGCTTCACAATCTCAGATAATGAGGCATTGATTTCACAATGCGTCACTGTGTCAAACTGCTTTGAAAAGTAATAAGTATCAACACCAAAGCCACCCGTAATATCAATAAGGGTGTGCCCACGCATCAATGAGGCTTTATATTGGGCTGTGATTTCAGAGGATGTCTGCTCAATATTAAGTTTGTTAGGATAGTAAATATTCTTAGTATCATACCAAGTTGGAAGCTTTGTTTGGCACTTTTTTTTAGATTCAATTTGTGCAATGAGTGCCTTTTTATCTCCGCTATAACCATCTAATTTTTTGAGCATTAAAGAACCGATATCAGACTCTAAATGGGTGTTTATAAAGTGTTGATTGATCGTATTTAAGAGAATCTCGTTCAAGATAACTTAAATGTTTTTGGTAAGTTCTTTCACGATTTTGTTTTCTGAAAGAAATTCTTTCATGATCACTTTTAAGGCCGTGTAGGACGGTACCGCGGTAATCATACCAATAACACCAAACAGTAAGCCACCAATGATAATGACAAGAAAGATTTCTAGAGGATGTGATTTGACACTTTTTGAAAATATAAAGGGCTGGCTGAAAAAATTATCTACCAGTTGCCCAATCATAAACCCAATCATCACATAGGTTGTTTTTGGCAAAATTACTTCACTGAAACTAGCACCAAGATTACTAGACATGGTCAAGACCACCATTAAAAAGGCGCCAATTAACGGGCCTATATAAGGAATCAAATTGAGCAAGGCACATAAAAAAGCAATCACCACGGCATTTTTAATACCAAAAATGAGCAGGACCACTGTGTAGATGATAAACAAAATGAGTATCTGAAAAATAAGTCCCACAAAATATCGGGATAGTAAATCTTTAATGATGTGCAATGACTTTTTAGAACGTGCTTCTTTGCCATCAGGTACTAAAACCATGATAATTTCTTCTAACAATCGGTTGTCTTTTAAAAAGAAAAATGCAATGAACAAAACAGAAAAGAGACCAATGCTAAAACTGCCAAACCCACTAATAAGAGAATTCAAGAATTCTGGAATCACACTAAAATTTAGTTTTGACAATAGGTTAGATTCTTTCAGAGATTTTTCAAAATTAAAATTATTGATGGCAAAGTACTCTGAAATTTGACGGTATAAATCTTCGATGTTCCTTTGCAATTCGTCAATATTGAGCAATGATAAGTTATGGCCTTGCTCAACAATTAAAGGGATAAACATGCGCACGAGACCAAATAGGAGACCAATCATAACTAACATGGTAAGAATCACCGCTAGGGTATTTCTTAATTTTAGCTTGGTTCTGAGGAAGCGTACCACCGGTAGGCCAATAAGTGAAATGACTGAGGCAATAGCGACATAGGTTAATACAGCTTGTATTTTAACTAAGAAGTAAAGCAACAACAAAACTCCTGCAATGACAGCAATTGCCTTAAGTATGCCTGCGGAAATGGTATTTGAATTCATATCGTAAAGATAAAAAAGAGATTAGACTAATTGTTTGGTAAACTCATAAATAGCAATATTTGTGGCCTGAACCACATTCATGCTGCTATTTTGGCCGTACATTGGAATGTGTACACTGTGATCGCACTGGGCTAAAACTTCTTCTGAAATACCAAAATTCTCATGGCCTACAATCAGGCTTATAGGGCCTGTTAGAGGTAAGGGAAGGTTAAAATCATGAATGGAGACACTTGTCGAAGTGATTTCTAAAGCGATGATGCAGTGATGTTCCGTTTTGAGTGTGTTGATCACGTCATTAATATCTGATTGAATGTCATAGGGAACCACCTTCTCTGTGGCCCTGGAAGTTTTTGTCATTTTTCTGCCAAGGGTCACGTTTGTTCCACAAAGTATGAGTTTAGCAACTCCAAAGGCATCACAAATACGAAATAAGCTCCCTAAGTTATTGTCATTGGTTACACCGTCACAAACAACTGTTATGGGGAAACTTTTGGATGAAAATTGATGGTTGTAATGTGTTAATTGTGTCATTAGTTTTCAAAGGCATATTTAATAATATTTGCACCCATTTGCAACGCTTTTAGTCTCACCTCTTGAGGATCATTATGCACCTCTGCATCTTCCCAGCCGTCACCCAAATCAGATTCGTAGGTAAATAATAACATTAAGCGATTGTCATTAAATAGCCCCATAGCCTTTGGACTTAAGCCATCATGCTCATGAATTTTTGGCAAACCATCTGGAAAATTATAAACCGTTTTAAATATGGGGTGCTTTGCAGAAAGTTCTGTTAATTGCTTGTTTGGAAATAGTTTTTTTAAGGCCGCTTCTAAATAAGGGCGCATGCCATAATTGTCATCGATGTGTAAAAAACCTCCTGACAATAAATAACTGCGTAAATTTTGAATATCATCTTCATCAAAAAACACATTGCCGTGTCCTGTCATATGAATAAAGGGGTATTGAAAAATATCACTACTACCTGCTTCAACAACCTCAGGTTTTTCATTCATAAATGTATTGATATTGCTATTGCAGAAAGCAATTAAATTGGACATGGCGGTTGGATTGCTATACCAATCACCACCACCTTTATATTTCAAGATAGCAATGTCTTGAGCGTTAACATGCATGGAGATACACAACATGCATACACTGATTAGCAAGCGTTGATGGATTTTATTACTCATAAAAAAAGGCTATTGAATGACATGCTGCTATGGCGGCAGTTTCTGTTCGTAATCTTGTATTCCCCAATGTAACAGGCGTAAAATTATTGCTTAATGCTAAGGCAATTTCAGTAGCACTAAAATCACCTTCTGGACCAATTAAAATGGTCATGTCTTGAGAGCTGTTTAAGCAATTTTTAAGGGACTGCTTCTCGGTTGTTTCACAATGTGCTATAAAGCCTTGCCCGTGTGTCCCTTCTTTGATGAATGTTTTTAGTGGAGTTAACGGATTAATCGTTGGGAGGTAACACTGTAATGATTGTTTCATAGCGGCGCTAATGATTTTCTCAAAACGCGCTAACTTAATCACTTTTCGTTCGCTGTGCTCACATAAAATGGGTGTGATGGTATCGACACCAATTTCTGTTGCTTTTTCTAAAAACCATTCAAAACGGTCATTAATTTTTGTTGGCGCTACTGCTAAATGTAGCTTATAAGGTCTTTGTACTTGCTTTTTTGATTCATTGATGGCTACTTCACAGGTCTTGACGGTAGCTTGTACGATGGTCGCAATAAACAACCAGCCTTTCCCATTAGTAATGTGTAGGACATCACCTTCTTTTTTACGTAACACTTTGGCGATGTGCTTGCTTTCTTCTTTTTGAAAGCTAAAAGTCACCGTGTCTTCGTTTATGTCTGGACTGTAAAATAGTTGCATACTCAATCAATGATTAATGGTCTCTGTTCCTATGTGCATGACGTCTGTTTTGCCAATGATACGCATGAATTTAAATAATTAGCATGCATGATACTTATATTTTTAGCCGTGCTGAGGCCGTTATCTCTTGTGTGGTAAAATCTTGTTCTAAATATTTCAAATAACCAACAATGGCTATCATCGCTGCATTATCGGTTGTGTATTCAAATTTTGGAACATAGGTCTTCCAACCAAACTGTTTTTCTCCAGCCATTAGCGCTGCTCTAATACCACTATTGGCAGACACACCACCACCAATAGCGATGCGCTTTATCCCAGTTTCCTGAGATGCTAATTTTAATTTATCAATTAAAATACCAATGATCGTGTATTGTAATGAAGCACAAATGTCATTGAGGTGCTCCTTCACAAAATTTGGGTTGTTCTTTGTTTCTCGTTGAACAAAGTATAATAAAGCTGTTTTTAGTCCAGAGAAGCTAAAATTTAATCCTGCAACTTTTGGTTTGGTGAATTTATAGGCCTTTGGATTTCCAAGTTGTGCTCTTCGATCTATTTCAGGTCCCGCTGGATACCCTAAACCTAAATTTTTCCCTGATTTATCATACGCTTCACCAACGGCATCATCAATAGTTTCTCCAATCACGTTGAGATCAAAATAATTATTCACTCTCACTATTTGCGTATGTCCCCCCGAAATGGTCATGGCCAAAAATGGAAATTCAGGCTTTTCAAAACCTTCTTCCTCAATAAAATGAGCAAGTATATGTGCTTGCATATGATTGACCTCAATCAGCGGAATGTTGAGCGCATAAGACAAAGATTTTGCAAACGAGGTTCCTACTAACAAAGAGCCCATGAGTCCGGGTCCCCTTGTAAAAGCGACAGCACTTAATTGGGCTTTGGTAATGTGAGCTTGTTGAAGCGCTTGTGATACCACAGGGACAATGTTTTGCTGATGCGCCCGTGAAGCTAATTCAGGGACCACACCACCATATGCCTCGTGGATGCTTTGATTAGCGACCACATTACTCAAGACCTTCCCATTGTGAATAACAGAGGCTGCCGTATCATCACAGGATGATTCAATTCCTAAAATGTAAATGTCTTGTGGGTTCATACTTACTTGACGCTGATAAATTTGGAAGTGGTCTGCCTGAAGGCATCCAATCTTACTATTTAAACGTACATACAAAGAAATAAAAAAAATCATTGAGAACCACGAAAACACGCTTTTTAATTGATAGGTTTACAGGGTTCTTTAATTAGATTTTTTACATTAATTTTATATCTTTAAAAACATATCAAACGAACAATTAAAATAGCGTTAAAAACAGTGGCCGTGTTGCTGCTAATGTTCATCACTTTGGTGTTGCTATTTTCCATCCCATTGGTACAAAACAAAGTAGGCTCTTACGTCACAAATTCATTGAATGAAGATTTTGGCACCAACATTAATATTGAAAAAGTTGGCTTAAAATTTAATGGTGATGTGTCGCTTAAAAACATTTTCATTGAAGATTACAAGAAGGATACTTTACTGATTGTGAAGCAATTAAATACCTCTGTTTTGAGTGTTAATAACATCCTGAATAATAAATTAACCTTTGGTGATATTGCAATTGAAGGTTTGTATTTGAACATCAGAACCTACCAAGAGGAACGCCAAACGAATTTGGATGTATTTGTCGATAAGCTTGACAGTGAAGCGCCAACTACCAAATCTAAAACACCTTTTTTACTGTCGTCAAGTAATATTTCAATTAAAGAAAGCGCTTTCAAATTAGTAGATGATAACAAACAAGAATCCAACATCCTTAACTTCTCTAATTTAATCATCAATGCGCAAGATTTTTTAATATTAGGTCCAAAAGTAAATGCGACTATTACTGCGTTTAGTTTTTATGACACGAGAGGGGTAACGATTAAAAATTTAGCGACCGACTTTTCATACTCGAGATCTGCCATGGTATTTAACGACTTGTCCATAACGACAAACGCGTCACAAATTAAAGGAGCCTTGACATTTCAATACGAACGAGAGGATTTGCAATATTTTGAAGATAAGGTCCGTATTACGGCCTCATTTGATAATTCAGTCATTGCATTGAATGAGTTAAATACCTTTTACAATGAGTTTGGTGTTGATCAAGTTGCTCGTGTTAACGTCAATTTATCTGGTACATTGAATGATTTGAAGGCAACGCAACTCAACTTAAAAACCTCAAATAAAACCATTATTGACGGAGATTTTGTTTTTAAAAACCTTTTCAATAAGTCTAAAAACACATTTGAAATGCTAGGGTCATTTAACTCGATTGCGTCTAATTATAAAGACTTAACATCCTTGTTACCCAATATTCTTGGAAAGTCTATTCCCTCTGTCATGGATAAGTTTGGTACTTTTAATATGACAGGGACAACCAATATAACCAGCGCTTCTATTGATGCAGATTTAGAAATCGATACCGAGATAGGGTACATCATTGCAGAACTCGCATTACAAGATATCAATGATATCGATAACGCCGCCTACAAGGGAAATGTCATCTTTGATGAATTTTTAATGGGAAGACTGGTGAATAATGAAAAGATTGGTGAAGTTTCTTTCAATGTGTATGCCGATGGCAAAGGGTTTCGACCAGACAACATAAACACTCAAGTGGAAGGTACCATTTACGGTCTTAACTACAATGATTACTATTATACCAATGTCACGTTAAATGGCAACCTTCGAGATAAAATTTTTAATGGTTATATCAATACGAAAGATGACAATTTAGATCTTAATTTTCAGGGACTAGTAGATTTTTCTGAGGCTGAAAATAACTACAATTTTAACGCCGAAGTCAATCATGCTAATTTGAAGGTCTTAAACTTTGTCAAAAACGACAGCATGTCCTTATTTAAGGGACGTGTCGCCATGAATATGAAAGGGACAACGCTTGATAATGCTTACGGAACCATTGATTTTCAAAACACCCTATACACCAATGAATACGATGCCTACTACTTTAAAGACTTTTCCATTGCATCCAATTTTAAAAACAATGAAAGAACCTTATCGGTTAACTCGCCTGAGATTATAGAAGGGACCATGAAAGGTGATTTTAAATTGAAAGAGGTTGTGAAATTAGTTGAGAATTCACTCGGAAATCTTTATACGAATTACCGCCCTTATGCCATTGCGGATGACCAAAACATTGTATTCAACTTTAAGGTCTACAACAAAATAGCAGAAGTCTTTTATCCGGGCTTAAATATTGGAAAAAACACCTTTTTTAAAGGCAGTATTGGAAGTAATGCCGAAGCTTTTAATCTAGTTTTTAAATCTCCCGAGATTAGTATCGATGAGCATCATGCATCAAATATCGAGCTTAGATTAGACAACAATAATGTGCTGTACAACACCTATTTTCAAATAGAAAATGTAAATAGCAAGACTTATAATGTGTCAGATTTTAACTTAATTAATGTCACATTGAAGGATTCCCTGTTTATTCGCACCGAGTTTAATGGTGGTAAAAATCTTAAAGACCGCTATGATTTAAATCTGTTTTATACCATTAATGAAGACAATAAATCTGTTTTAGGTTTTAAAAAATCAAATATCACCTTCAAGAATAATGCTTGGTTTATTAATGAATTTCAAAATTCTAAAAACAAAGTGGTTTTTGATAGAGAATTTAACACTTTTGATTTTCAAGATGTATCCATGACACATCAGGATGAACTTATAAAGTTGAGCGGGAATATCGTAGAGGCGGATACAAAAAACTTGAATTTAAGTTTTCAAGAGGTCCACCTTTCAAAGGTGACACCAGATATTGAAAATTTAACCTTACAAGGCAGTATTGATGGATTTTTTAAAGTGCAGCAACAAAATGGGAATTACATTCCTGAATCTGAATTAGTAATTAACAACTTTAAGGTAAATGATATTGGTCTCGGTGATTTTAGAGCGAGTATTGTGGGGAATGAGACTCTCACAAATTATGATGTTAATATCGGTTTAAAAGAAGACACCAATCAGCTACTTTCTATGGTTGGTAATTTAGATTTTGGGAATGCGAATTCGACCATTGATATTGAGGTCAATTTGGATAACTTTACTCTAGAATCGTTGAATCCCTTTGGAGATGATGTCATTAACCAAATGAGAGGTTTTGTTACGGGTAACGCTCGTGTCTACGGAAACTTGAGTAAACCAGCTATTAATGGCGCGCTCATTTTGGATAAAGGAGGCTTGGCCATTCCTTATCTCAACGTTAATTATGGGTTTCGAGACAATACATTAATTCAATTAGCAGAGCAGAGTTTTATTTTAGATAACGCATTAATTACTGAAACTAAATTTTTATCAGAGGCAAGCCTTAGTGGGCGTATTAATCATAAAAACTTCTCTAATTGGTCTCTAAATCTTGACTTAGATTCTGACAAGCTATTGGTTTTAAATACCGAGGATAGTGAGGATGCATTATACTATGGAACCGCATTTGTTGATGGCAACATTAGTATTCAAGGTCCTACCAATAAATTAATTATCAAAGCTGAAGTTAGTACTGAGGAAGGGACTGTTTTTAAGATTCCGCTGAACGACACAGAATCCCTAGGAGATAATTCCTTCATGCATTTTCTAACGCCAAAAGAAAAGTTGGCGAAACAACGCGGCGAGGTGCTTATCGCTGAAGACATAACAGGTTTGGAAATGGATTTTGATCTTTCGGTAAATGAAAATGCAGAAATTGAAATTGTCATTGATAAGAATTCAGGTAGCACGATTAAAGGAAGAGGTAACGGTGGGCTATTGGCACAAATCAATACTAATGGACGCTTTAATATGTATGGAGATTTTTTAGTCTCAGAAGGAACCTATAATTTTATGTACGGAGGTGTTATTCAAAAGGACTTTAAAGTGGTGCAAGGAGGTAGTTTAGTTTGGGAAGGGGATCCTTTGCAAGCTGAAATTAATATAGAAGCCATTTTAGGGAATATCAATTCTAATCCATCCATTCTACTGGATAATCCAATTAATCAAAGTATTCCGGTAGAGGTAAAGATTCATCTCACTGAAAAATTAGAGTTGCCTACCTTAGATTTTGATTTGTTATTTCCAAATGTCAACTCCACCTTGAAATCGGAGTTAGAATACCGTTTAAGTGATACAGATACAAAACAATTTCAGGCTTTGTCCTTAATGGCAACAGGAGCCTTTAGATCGGAACTCACTTTTGACTCGCAAGACGCCCTTGGACTTGTTTCTGGTCGTGTTACAAATATGCTCAATGATATCATCTCTAGTGATAATGGTAAATTGGACCTTGGACTCAATTTTGAACTCGGTGAAAATAATCCTGATTATGTTACTGATAGTCGCGTGGGGGTAACACTTTCCACAAAATTAAGTGATCGTGTCCTTATAAATGGTAAGGTGGGTGTCCCGATTGGCGGTGTGAATGAAACGGTGATTGCAGGTGATTTTGAAATAGAAGTACTTTTAAATGAAGATAGAACACTGTCACTCAAATTTTTTAATAGAGAAAATAGTATTCAAAACTTCGGTGAGCAAATTGGATACACTCAGGGACTTGGATTGTCATACAATGTCGAGTTTAATAATTTAAACGAGTTGTTTAAAAGACTTTTTGAAAAGAAGACAACTTCTACTTTAACATCCAATAAAAGCACCTCTAATGAAGACGAATCCTCCCTGTCTGAATACAACAGAATTAAGAATAACAAGCTCTAAAAGCACTCAAACCACTTGAATTAAAAACAGTTTTATCAAATAGTTATTAACGAAAACGTTTGAGTTTTTCAATTTCATCAATTAATACAAAAACATACTTTTTTTGTTATTAAAGTTTCTTAGTTTTACCTCTCAAAGATTTAAAAAATGTCAACAAATATTACGAAAATAGGAGTCATGACTTCCGGTGGCGACGCCCCAGGAATGAATGCTGCTATTCGTTCTGTAGTGAGAACTTGTGCCTATCATAACATTGATTGTGTTGGCATATTTAGGGGCTATGATGGCATCATTGAAGGCTTGTTTCAACCCATGAATGCCCGAAGTGTTAAAGGCATCATTAATAAAGGCGGCACCATTTTAAAATCTGCGCGTTCTGATGAATTTAGAACAAAGCAAGGGCGTAAAAAAGCCTATGATTGTTTAGTAAAAGAAGGTATTCAGGCTCTCATAGTGATTGGTGGTGATGGAACCTTTACAGGTGCGCTAGTGTTTAACGAAGAATTTAATTTTCCTGTGATCGGGATACCGGGTACCATTGATAATGATATTTATGGAACGACGCACACACTTGGATTTGATACGGCATTAAATACTGTTGTTGAGGCCATTGATAAAATTAGAGATACGGCAAGTTCCCACAATCGTTTATTTTTCATCGAAGTGATGGGACGTGATGTAGGACATATTGCCCTAAACGCCGGTGTTGGTGCTGGCGCTGAGGAAGTGTTAATCCCTGAAGAAGATTTGGGACTAGACAGACTATTAGATTCATTAAATCGTAGTAAACAGTCAGGGAAATCATCGAGTATTGTTGTGGTAGCCGAGGGTGATAAAATTGGTAAAAATGTATTTGAGTTGAAGGATTACGTTGACGAACATATGTCTTATTACGATGTTCGTGTGTCAGTATTAGGACACATGCAGCGTGGTGGTAGCCCTTCTTGTTTTGATCGTGTATTGGCGAGTAGAATGGGGGTCAAGGCTGTTGAAACACTCATGCAAGGGAAAACAAATTATATGGTAGGTTTATTAAATAACCTTATGGAATTAACACCCTTAAAAAAAGCAATTAAAGGAAAATCAAAAATAAATAAAGAATTATTACGAGTGTCAGATATCATGACAACTTAAACTAAAATAACTATGTCAAAAGTAAAAATTGGAATTAATGGATTTGGTAGAATAGGTAGAATCGTTTTTCGTGCTACATTAAATAGACCTGATGTCGATGTTGTTGCTATCAATGATTTATTGGATGTCGAACACCTTGCATACCTTTTAGAGTATGACTCTGTTCACGGTCGTTTTGATGGTGATATACAAATAAAAGACGGTCATTTAGTCGTCAATGGCACGACAGTAAGAGTTACTGCCGAGAGAGATCCAAAAAACTTAAAATGGGATGAAGCTGGGGTTGATATCGTGGCAGAATGTACAGGTATCTTTACAACCTTAGAAACAGCTAATTATCACATTGAGGCTGGTGCTAAAAAAGTTGCTATTTCGGCACCTTCAAAAGATGCACCAATGTTTGTGATGGGTGTGAATCACCAAAACGTGAAAGCGTCTGATACCATTGTTTCAAATGCTTCATGTACAACCAACTGTTTAGCGCCCATAGCTAAAGTTATTAATGATAATTTTGGATTAGATGAAGGCTTGATGACAACTGTTCACGCAACAACAGCAACACAATTGACAGTAGATGGTCCAACGAAGAAAGATTTTCGCGGAGGTCGAAGTGCCATGCTCAATATCATACCAGCCTCTACCGGTGCAGCCAAAGCTGTCGGTAAAGTTATTCCTGAATTGAATGGAAAATTAACTGGAATGGCCTTTAGAGTTCCGACAGCAGATGTCTCTGTTGTTGACCTTACTTTTAGAACAAATAAAGCGACGAGTTTAGAAGCTCTCAAAAAAGCTTTCAAAGACGCTTCTGAAACAAGCATGCAAGGAGTCCTTGGTTACACTGAAGAATTGGTGGTTTCACAAGACTTCGTAGGAGATGCTCGAACCAGTATTTTTGATGCTCAAGCTGCAATTGAATTGAATTCAAACTTTTTCAAAATTGTTTCATGGTACGATAATGAATTTGGATACTCTTCAAAACTAATTGACTTAATTGAATACGTTCATAATTTATAAAAAGAATTATTTGAAACGTTTTTGTAGTACCATTGTTGGTACATGTAATGAAACAAAGGTGATATGATTTTTATTGTTGATAGTGGTTCAACGAAATGTGATTGGTTAGCGATTAGTCCTAATGGCGAGCAGCTATTTGAAAAACAGCGAACCAAAGGGATGAATCCTGCCATTTTAAATCAAAAAAAACTTTATAAAATCATTAAGAAAAACGATGTGTTACGTCAATATAAAGAAGAGGTAACACACATATTTTTTTACGGTGCAGGTTGTGGTACAGAAAATCCAAGGCAGCTTCTAAAAGATGTTTTGGAAGATTTTTTTCCAAATTGTAAAGCAGAAGTTCGTGAAGATACCTATGCAGCTGTTTATGCTACCGTAGGAAATTCACTTAGTCCAGCAGTGGTATGTATTTTAGGAACTGGCTCAAATTGTAGCTATTTCAATGGTCAAAATATTGAGCAACGCGTGAAATCACTTGGTTTTTCCATAATGGATGACGCATCAGGAAATTATTTTGGAAGACAACTCATACGTGATTTTTACTTTAATCACATGCCAGAAAATCTCAGAGTTTCTTTTAGTGAAAAATACAATATGGATTCTGATTTCATTAAATATAATTTATATAAGCAACCAAATCCAAATGCATATTTAGCCTCGTTTGCTGAATTCATGTTTCTCAATAAAGAGTCTGATTATATTGTCGCATTGATTAAAGACGGCGTTCGTTTGTTTGCAAACAACATGATCATGCAATTTGAAGAAGTGTTAGAAGGAGTTCCTGTGCATTTTGCGGGGTCAATCGCTTATTTCTCGCAAGACATTATTGCTGCTGTAGGTGATGAAATGGGATTCAAAGTTGGTCATTTTGAGCGACGACCAATTGAAGGTTTGGTGCGTTACCACAGTGAAAAATTAGCAGTTTAATCTTTACAATTACTTCCTTTTAGAGAACATAGTTATGTCTAGAAATTAACGCTGCATTCTTACATCCCATCTGTAATTTTTCATTAATGTTATAAACTCGTTAAGGTGCTGACGTCTTATCTATGTTAAGTTTTTTTTCAGCAACATTTGAAACTTTCTGGAAATTAAATATCTTGTAATTCTTTATCACAATTCGTATCACTTTGAATCTGAAAAGTCCATCATTATGAATCATCGTTTAAATTTAGCACTACTGTTAGTCACTTTTTTAACTACCCTCACCACAAAAAGTCAAGACCTGTCACAAGATGAGATGTTATCGCTAGACCGGATATACAATTCAAATGAGTTTGTGCAGGAGTATGAACGGCCAATGCAGTGGATAGAAAACGGTGACGCTTACATTATTGTAGAAAAGTCACAAACGATCAGCAATGCTGACGAATTGATTCGTTATGATACCAAAACTCAAAAGCGCAGTGTTTTCGTTGCAGGAGAATCCCTAACCATCGATGGTACGCCCTTATCAATAAGTAGTTTTACATTGTCATCAGATGGCTCAAAAGTACTATTCTTCAACAATACGAGCCGTGTTTGGCGTTCCTATAGTAAGGGAGATTATTGGGTATTTGACTTTACAACCAACCAACTCAAACAGCTTGGTGCATCTTTTGAAGCATCATCGTTAATGTTTGCAAAATTCTCAAAGGACAATAAATATGTTGCCTATGTGCACGACTTCAATATTTATAAAGAAGATTTTGCCACAGGAAGTATGACACAATTAACCACCGATGGTGATGGTGCTATTATAAATGGAACCTTTGACTGGGCTTATGAAGAAGAATTTGGTAAAAGAGATGGTTTTTCTTGGAGTCCCAACGCAAATTATATCGCGTATTGGCAAATAGATGCTTCAGATATTGAAACTTTTTTCATGATTAATAATACAGATTCAATTTATTCAAAGCCCATACCATTGCAATATCCAAAAGTTGGAAGAACACCATCAGGAGCAAAATTGGGTATTATCAACATGAACTCTAATCAAACTATTTGGATACCTGTTCCTGGCGATCAAAAGAATAATTATCTCCCTGGTATGCAATGGGTAAATGATGATTTGTTGTTAATTCAGCAACTTAATCGTCACCAAAACAAGTTAAGTATTTGGTCATACCAACCCTCATCAAAAACTTTAAAAAACATTTACACTGAAGAAGAAGAAACATGGGTAGATTTAGGATATCCTGATATTTCAGCTGATGGCTGGGGAAATAATGATTTGCCTTTAGTTGATAACAATACTGCTTTTTTAAGAATGACAGAAAATGGAACATGGCGACATATTTATAAAATAAACATCGCATCTGGAGAACAATTACTCCTAACACCATTTGATTTTGATGTTGCGTCAATCAGGCCAGCCACAAATAACGTCGTTTATTTCATGGCATCACCCAACAACAGTACGCAACGCTATTTGTATCAAACAGATTTATCAGGAAAAGGAGAAGTACGACAAATAACACCTCAAATATTTGATGGTGTTAACAATTACAGTTTTTCTCCTAATGGACTTTATGCCATTCATATACATCAAAATGTACTGAAACCTCGAAGTTCCCAATTGGTTGAATTACCAGCACATAGCACAATTAAAACTTTAGCGAGTAATAAGGACTTCGACAAGCGACTTCGTACCCTCGATTTACCCGAGGTTAGATTCACGACAGTTACGACAGAAGAAGGTATTGCTATTGACGTACGAATGATAATGCCAACTGATTTTGATCCAAATGAGAAGTATCCAGTTTTATTCCATGTGTATGGTGAGCCCTGGGGACAAGTTGCTACAGACACCCACATAGGTCTTTGGAATATTATGATGGCTCAAAAAGGTTATGTCATTATTGATATGGACAATAGAGGGACGCCATGTTTAAAGGGTAGTGCTTGGCGTAAAAGTATTTACAGACAAATTGGTGTTATCAATGTCAAAGATCAAGCTGACGCTGCCAAGGAAATTTTAAAATTAGAGTATCTCGATAATGACAGAACCGCGGTTTGGGGCTGGAGTGGTGGAGGTTCAATGACCCTAAACCTCATGTTTAAACACCCAGAGATTTATAAAACTGGTATTGCTATTGCAGCAGTATCAGATCAATTAATTTACGATAATATCTACCAAGAGCGCTATATGGGTTTACCGCAAGAAAATAGAGATGATTTTATAGCAGGTTCGCCAGTAACACATGCAAAAAACTTAAAAGGCAATTTACTACTAATACACGGAACAGCTGATGATAATGTGCATTATCAAAGTGCAGAATTGCTTATCAATGAATTGATAAAGCAACATAAGTTGTTTCAATTCATGCCGTATCCAAATAGAACTCACAGTATTCGAGAAGGCCAAAATACAACCAGACACTTATATTATTTAATGACAGATTATTTGCTTAAAAATACCCCGGTAAATAACAACTAGTTACAAAATAGCAATCATGCTTATTTCGACATTGACATCTTTTGGTAATCGAGCCACCTGCACTGTTTCTCTCGCTGGGGCAGTTGCCTCATCAAAATAGGTTCCGTAAACCTCATTTATTTTTGTGAAATTATCCATATCACTGATAAAAATAGACGATTTCACCACATGTTCAAAGGTCATTCCCGCAGCCTCTAATACGGCTTTCATGTTGTCCATAACCTGTGTTGTTTCTATTTTTATATCGTCTAAAACTAGACGCATAGTTTCCGGGTTAAAGGCAATTTGCCCTGAAGTATACAGGGTATTTCCTTTTAAAACTGCTTGTGAATAAGGTCCTATTGGTGCAGGAGCTTTTGGTGTCGCTATTATCTGTTTCATCATGTTGTTTTTATAGTTGTCGATCTCTTTGTCGTCGCTGCTCGTATTTAATGTCTTTTAAAATACCACTCTTGATCCCGATAAAAAAGTTCCAAGAACTACGAGTACTAAAAGGAATCCATGAAAAATTAAGTTTCCAACTCAATAAATCACGTTCAAATCGTAACTGAGTATAAGTAATGCCTTTGTTTTTTAAATCATAACCAGAAGATGCACCAACTGTCCATCGTGGTGATAAATCGACATTTCCTGAAAACATTAAAGAGTGAGAAGATATTTCATTTTGTCTTGCAGTATTCGTGTAATTAACAGCATAGGCAAGATTTAAATCCCAAGGAACTTTATAATTGTATAATTCACTGGGTTTTTCTTCGTCTTCGTCTGTAGATGCTGATGTTGTTTCTAATTGACGGTTCGAGAAATCTTGAGGTTTTCCAAATAGATCATCGGCACGACCACCACTTTGTATACTTTCTTCCCTTGCACGATTATTTTGAGAATTATTCTTACTTTCTTTACCACCAAACATTTGACTACTCAAAGAGTAATTCAGTGTTAAATTAGCACTTGTAAGACGAAACAAACTACCGCCATTAGCGATATTGAATTCATTAATTTTTTTATTGTTGTTATCAAGAGCATATGGATCTAAAGTTGCACCAAAATTAATGCGCATTTTATTATTTAAAAGTTGTGTGCCACCACTCATACGGACAGGACTCCATCCCAGAGAATCTGCTGCGATATTGTATGCTGTTGAAAAATTTAAATTGTTTAATAAAATTATTTTTTTTGGCTCAGTAGCAGTACTGTCTTTATCTCTTACTTTAGCTTCAAAATTATTACCTAATGACAATCCTATTGAACTAGAAAGATTTCTGTTTGGACTGCCAAAAATGGAGTTTTCAAAACGCGTATATTCCACTTCATCACTTGTTAGCCCGTTTGCATCAATGACCTCATATGTTTCATAATACTGATCAAATGCAGGCGATATATTATAACTAATAGAGGGACGCATAACATGCCTTATCGCTTGTATTTTTGAATCCTCTCCAAAATCAAACATACCGTAAACAGTTGTCCCTAAACTAGCCGATAAATTATAGGTTCTAAACGAGTCAAAATTATTTAAATCTGTCGTAATAACTTCTTGTGTTGCTTGATCAAAAGTTTTATTAACAGTATTCAGTGTCCAATTTTCTTCGTAAGTTCCACCCGCACTCAAACTTAAATATTTAAATAACTTAAAGTTAGTGGTTAGTGGTATGCTGTGTTTCATGCCTATTTTCGCATCATCAAACATTTCTTTTTTAAAGAATAAAGAGTCTGTTGTTTGAATTCTGTTTTCGCCACGCACGTTGTATTGCATATTGATGTTTTGTATCAATCCCTTTTTTGAACCATTTTTAGGTGCAAAGGGATACACACGGCTTACGCTACCTTGAAAGGTGGGCAAGGTCATGTTGATGACTTGCGTTTGTGTGTTTTGCGAATGCGTTGCTGTCATATTCAAATTAACTTGTGGTTCACCTTGAAAGGTTTTTGAATAAGATATCGACGACGACAGCGTGTTATTTAGAAAATTCGAAGCATTAACTTGATTAATTGATTGTTGGTAATAACGACTACTTCCTAAATTGACTGATGCAGAGAACCTTGAGTTTGGATTTGATTTTGAGTCTTGATTATGTGACCAACGAAGGTTGTAAATAGAACTATTGGCATAATCTGGAAAACCACGCTCACTCGTAATTAAATTTTCAAATCTAAAACTTAAATTCCCTCTAAATTTATATCGTACAGCATAAGAACTTTGTACTCTCAAACCATAACTGCCATTGGTATAATAATCTCCCGTAACCGCCAAATCTGCATAATCACTTATCGCAAAATAATAACCTCCATTTTGAATGTTATATCCTCTTTGGTTATCTTCTCCAAATGAAGGAAAAATAACACCCGACGTTTGTTTTTTAGTTAATGGGAAATAGGCAAATGGCAAGCCAATGGGTGTCGGAACATCTGCTATAAACATATTAGTTAGTCCTGTCACTACTTTTTTTCCTGGAACGACCTTGGCATTGCGCATCAAGAAATAATATTCAGGATTTTCAGGATCGGCAGAGGTTGTAAATTTACCACGATTAATAAAATACACGGAATCATTTTCTTTTTTTGTCTTTTCAGACTTGATATAACCACCGCTTTGTTCAGTCCGAGAGTTCCAAATAAGTGCTTTTTCCGAATTAAAATTAAATCTTATTGAGTCTGGTTCAATAACATCAGATCCTTGTTTAAATACGGGTGCCTGAGAATAATTACCTAGAGTGTCTTTTAATCTCCCTGCATACACCTCGTTATTTTCATGATTAATGACAATGATTCCGGCGGTAATTTCCATATCCATATACGTAACTTTTGCATTGTTGTAGAGATACGTTTTTTGCTCCGCCCTGTCAAAAGACACATATTCTGAGGCTGTATATTTAACAAGAGATTCAATCATGCCCTTCTTTTTTGGAACGGTATCTCTTGTAATACTATCGCGTTCTTTTGTTAGCTTTGAGATACGTTGTAATGAATCTTGAGGTATTTTGAGGGTGTCTACGGTTACGAGAGGTTTTACAGGTTTAGTTCTTTTTGGAATATCCTGTGCAGAGCAGAACATGTTTATAAACATTGTAAAACTTAAAACGAAAAGAATATGAAAGCTATTTGTTCGCAACGCTTTTAAATGTATTTTTGTAAATATGGCTCGATTATTGAATAGCCAAAACTACATAATTTTTTTTGTGTTTTTTGTGATTAACTGAAATTTATGATTAATAAAACAATCCAATTGTAACGCTATAATTACCACTATGCGAACGTCGTTAGTATCCATCTTAGTATCTTTTTTTTTATTGTGTGGTTCTCAAGTCATTTCTCAGTCGAATAAATCTGATTTTGTAGTTGTTCTTGATGCAGGTCATGGTGGCAAAGATCCAGGAAGGCCTACAAAAGTTGATACAGAGAAAAAAATTGTTTTAGAAATAGTGTTAAAAATAGGCGCTCAATTGGAAAAAATGGAGGGTATTAAAGTAATCTACACTAGAAAGACAGATGTTTTTGTTGATCTTCATGAACGTGGTGCAATAGCAAATAGGGCAGACGCTGATTTGTTTGTATCAGTTCATTGCAATGCTCATGATTCTCAGGCTCATGGTGCAGAAACTTGGGTTTTGGGGACAAAAAGAGGTGAGACAAATTTTAATGTGGCTAAGGCTGAAAATGAAGTCATACTTCTAGAGGATGATTATGAAAGACAATATGAAGGTTATGACCCCAACGCACCAGAATCTATTATCGGTCTTATTTTAATGAATGAAGATTATCTTGATCAAAGTATTTTATTAGCAAGTTTTGTTCAAAATAGTTTATCATCAAAACTTAAACGTAAAAATAGAGGTGTAAAGCAAGCTGGTTTTATTGTGTTACATCAAACTTACATGCCTAGTGTATTAATTGAAACAGGATTTATTACCAACTTAAAAGAAGGAAAATACCTGAGTTCTTATCGTGGGCAAACTCAAATGGCAAATTCAATTACAGAGGCTATAGTTAAATATAAAAACAGTTTAAATGGTTCAGACCAAGTGATCATTGATGATTCAGAAGTGATCACCAAGGTTACTGAAGAGAGTGTCCAAGTCACCTCTAAAATTGTATATAAAGTTCAGATAGCTGCAGGAAAGCGAAAATTAGCACCAAATACATTTAATTTTAAAGGTTTGACGGACATCTCCAGAAAGTACGTAAATGGTATTTACAAATACTATCTGGGAGCTACTTCTAATCTTGAGGTGATCAAAACCTTAAAAATAAAAGCGGTGAATAAAGGGTACACTTCTAGTTTTATTGTGGCTTTTAAAAACGGTGATCAGATATCCTTGAAAGAAGCTGCGAAATACATCCCTAATTAAAATTTATTCTTAATTTTGTCATGAACCAAACTATAAAAATTTGAGAATTTCTAGAGAAGTAAAAACTGCGATTTTAGTATTAGCAAGTCTTGTATTGATTGTCTTTTTATTTAATTACTTAAAAGGGCAAAATTTGTTAGATTCATCTCGAAAGATTTATGTTATCTATGATAACACTGAAGGATTAACTTCATCTAATCCCGTAACTTTAAATGGAAATTCAATTGGAAAAGTTCAAAATATAAGTTTTACCAAAGATGGCTCTGCGAAAATTTTAGTTCAACTTGTCATCGAAAATTCTATTGAAATTTCAATTAATAGTAAGGCTGAAATTTACGATACGGGTATCATTGGTGGTAAAGGTGTGCGTATTTTACCTGCTTTTGATGGTGCAGCAAATATAGAATCTGGTGACATGCTTGGAGGAACAATAAAATTGGGGTTAGTAGATATGTTTGGTAAAACATTAACACCGCTTGAGAAAAAACTAAGTATGATTCTTATGAGTGCTGATTCTTTGCTAATTAATATCAATCAAGTATTTGACAACGAAACTAAAGGTAATCTGAAGAAAGGGATTTCTGAGTTATCAACGACCATCTCGTCATTTAAGCAAACATCAACAGCCATTAATCAATTAATTGAGGGTAATAAAAATAAATTACAGAATACACTTACTAACGTAGAAGACATATCTTCTAACCTTTCAGTATTAACAGATTCTATAGCAAAAATTAATTTGTCAACCACGATGAACCAGTTACAAGAAACCATTGGTACCATGAATAATGTTATTACTGGTCTAGAAAGTGGGAAAGGCTCCATGGGTAAGTTGCTAAATGATGATGGTTTGTATGACAATCTTGAAGGAGCCACAAAGCAAATAGAAGCATTATTGTTAGACATGAGATTGAACCCGAAACGCTATGTTCATTTTTCACTTTTTGGAAAAAAGGCTAAAGTCTATGATGCTGATGGAAATGTTGTTAAAGAGCAAAAAAAATAGCAATGACCTACCTGCCTAACATATTATTTTTTTTAATCCTTGCTTCTGGTATCGGTATGTTTGCTTTGAATATACGTAAGCTTAAACGGAATATCGGGCTAGGACAAGATGTAGACACCTCCGGTCATCAATCTGAACGGATGAAAAACATGGTCCTTATTGCTTTTGGTCAAAGTAAAATGGTGAGACGGCCAATAGCAGGGATACTTCATATCATCGTGTATGTCGGATTCGTCATCATTAATATCGAGGTTTTAGAAATTATCATTGATGGCTTGTTTGGAACACACCGCATCTTTGCTAAGATAGGAAGCATATATGGTATTTTAATTGCATCCTTCGAAATTCTTGCTGTTTTAGTGTTGGTCGCAGTCCTTATTTTTTGGTCAAGACGAAATCTATTGAAATTAAACCGTTTTTGGAAAAAAGAGATGACGGGTTGGCCAAAAAACGACGCCAACTACATTTTATACTTTGAAATAGTCTTGATGTCTTTATTTCTATTGATGAATGCCACTGATACATCTTTCCAAGCAATGAATACTGGTAATGTTATCAGTCAATTTATAGCTCCATGGTTTGAGAACATGTCTGAATCAAGTATTCATTTTATTGAACGTTCAGCATGGTGGTTGCACATTATAGGCATATTGATTTTTTTAAATTACCTCTATTTTTCTAAGCATTTACACATTTTGTTAGCGTTTCCAAATACCTATTACGGCAGTGTTAACCCAAAAGGACAATTAGACAATATCGATGCTGTGACGAAAGAAGTTCAAATGATGTTAGACCCTAATGTTGATCCATTTGCAGTGCCTGAAAATGATGACGAGGTTCCTGCAAAGTTTGGTGCAAGTGATGTGCAAGACTTAAATTGGTTACAACTTTTAAATGCTTACACATGTACCGAGTGTGGTAGATGCACGGATGAATGTCCAGCAAACAAGACTGGGAAAAAGTTGTCTCCGAGAAAAGTTATGATGGATACCAGAGATCGTATTGAGGAAGTAGGTAAAAATATGGATCAAAATAAAGGAGAATTCAAATCTGATAACAAACAATTACTAGATGACTACATCACAAGAGAAGAAATTTGGGCTTGTACGTCTTGTAATGCTTGTGTTGAAGCTTGTCCTGTAAGTATTAATCCGCTGTCAATAATATTAGACATGAGGCGTTATCTTGTCATGGAACAGTCAGCTGCTCCAACAGATTTGAATAACATGATGACTAATATCGAAAATAATGGGGCGCCTTGGCCATATAACCAAATGGATCGATTAAATTGGAAAAACGACTAAAACATATATCTAAATTAAAGATAACAGGGTTCCTTGCGGTATTTTGTTTGATAGGTAATATATACGTTTTAAATGCACAAATAGGCTACCAAAAAGATTCCTTACAGATTAAGGTTTATGCCGAATATCAATATGTAAATCAACAATTAAAAGCCATAGAAATCACAAGAATATTTTGTGATTACTGTAGTGAATCACAGCTTGAAAAAATTAAGAAAGAAGCGTCTCGATTAGCCTACCTTTCAAGACATCGTAACAAACCGTCAAAAAGCAACGAGACCAAAAAGCTTGCCATGTATATTAGAGTGTCAAAAAAAGATTTTGCCGCTATCAAACAACAAGAAATTAATAATTAAATAATTATCTATGAGTTTAGAATCTGAAAATGATCTATTAAAAGAAATTACAGACAATGGCGCTAATATTAGCCCAATTTTACCAGAAAATATAAAAAATTATCTTATCGACATAGATGGAACCATTGGTGAAGATATACCAAATGAAGAGCCAGAACGAATGCTAACGGCAGAAGTATATCCAGATGCTCTAGCCACATGCAACAAGTGGTATAGCGAAGGACATCGAATCTGTTTTTTTACTTCAAGAACTGAAGCTCAAAGAGCTTACACAGAACAGTGGTTAAAAAAACATGGATTTAATTATCATAGTCTACTGATGGGCAAACCTAGAGGTGGAAATTATCACTGGATTGACAATCATATTGTAAAAGCGACAAGATACAAAGGTAAATTCACTGATTTAATAGAAAAACAGGTGGCCATTGAAGTTTTTGATGATGGTCAACATGAGTAATTTAATAGTATGGATACAGAATTAAAAGTGCCAACCATGGCAGAATATATGGCCCAAGGAAAGTTACCTGAGGTATTGTTTTGGGTTGGTTGTGCAGGAAGTTTTGATGACAGAGCAAAAAAAATAACTAAGGCATTTGTCAGAATTTTAAACAATGCAAATGTTGATTTTGCAGTTTTAGGAACTGAAGAAAGTTGCACAGGTGACCCTGCAAAGCGATCAGGTAATGAGTTTCTATTTCAAATGCAAGCAGTGAGCAACATTGAAGTATTAAATGCCTATGATATTAAAAAAATTGTAACGGCGTGTCCACATTGTTTTAATACGCTTAAAAATGAATATCCGTCTCTTGGTGGTCATTATGAGGTCGTACATCATACACAATTTTTAAAAAGTCTTTTAGATGATGGCAGATTATCCATTGAAGGAGGGAAGTTCAAAGGGAAGCGGATTACCTTTCATGATCCCTGCTATTTGGGTCGCGCTAATAACGTTTACGAGGCCCCAAGAGATTTAATAAGGAAGCTGGATGCAGAATTACTGGAAATGAAAAGTTGTAAGAGCAGAGGCTTATGTTGCGGTGCAGGAGGTGCTCAAATGTTTAAAGAACCAGAGAAGGGGAATAAGGATGTCAATGTCGAGCGTACTGAACAGGCCCTTGAAATCAAACCTCAGATCATCGCTGCTGGCTGCCCATTTTGCAATACCATGATGACAGATGGTGTTAAAGCTAAAGACAAAGAAAGTGAAGTGGACGTTATGGATATTGCAGAATTAATTGCAAATGCACAAGACTTATAACAACCTAAAAAACCATTTAATAAAATCAGTTTAGAAAATAATACATAGTTCCAATGTTAGTAGATTTTAAAACATTACCTGAAACATCCCGTGTTTGGATATACCAAGCCAACCGCTCTTTTACTGACAGTGAATTAGATGAAGTTAGCACTAAACTGAAAGTGTTTATTGAAAGTTGGACAGCACATGGAAGTGATCTGCAATCTGGTTATGAAATTAGATATAAACGTTTTATAGTCATTGCTTTGAATCAAAACTTGAATATAGCAACGGGTTGTTCTATTGATGCGTCTGTTCATTTTATCCAACAATTAGAGAAAGATTATCAGGTTGATTTGATGGATAAGATGAATGTTTCTTATAAGCAGGGAGCTTTTATAGCTTACAAGTCTTTGATAGATTTTAAAAAAATGGCCAAGCAGCGTGCCATATCTAAAAACACCATTGTTTTTAATAACCTTGTCGCGAACAAGGCTGAATATCTAGAAAATTGGGAAGTGCCAGTAAGTGAAAGTTGGCATTCACGTTTTATCAGTTAATTTGAAGCTTCTTTGAATCTTAAAATTGTGATAAATCTATCACAAAATGATGTTAGCTTCTAGTTAATTATATTAATTTGGAATGTGTTATTTAATTATCATTCTTATCAATTTTAATATTGTTTATGTCCATTTATAAATTCTCTATTGCTTTTGTTTTTGCATCGTTTTTTGTAACAGCACAACAAATACCTGAGCCACTTTTATCGCATAATCCTGAAAAACAGCAAATTTGGGTGGATAGTGTTTACCAAGCACTAACGCTTAATCAAAAAATAGGACAACTTTTCATGGTTCAAGTTTTTTCTGATCAAGATGCTCTGACGAAACAAGAAATTTTACGACAAATCAAAGAGTATCAAATAGGAGGCGTTATATATTCGAAGGGAGGTCCCAAGAGACAAGTGAAACTTAATAATGAATTACAAGCGATATCCCACATACCATTACTCGTCGGTATGGATGCAGAATGGGGATTGAATATGCGACTTGATTCCACCTTTGCATTTCCCTATAACATGACACTTGGAGCCATTAAAAATGACCAACTCATCTACAGAGTTGGTCAACAAATTGCTGCACATTGTAAACGGATAGGTGTCCATGTGAATTTTGCCCCTGTGGTAGATATTAATACGAACCCAAATAATCCCATTATTGGAAATCGTTCTTTTGGTGAAGATAAAATCAAAGTCACAAAAAAATCTATTGCCTTTATGAATGGGTTACAAAACAATGGTGTCTTTGCCAATGCTAAGCACTTTCCTGGTCACGGAGATACCGAAACAGATTCACATTTAACTTTGCCAACAATTAATTTTAATGAGCAACGAATCGATTCAGTAGAGCTTTTTCCTTATCGTGAAATGATCAAACAGGGGCTATCAAGTGTCATGGTAGCACATTTGAATGTTCCAAGCTTAGAGTCCCGTAAAGGCTATCCGTCATCTCTGTCGAAACTTATAGTTACTGATGTTTTAAAAAATCGACTAGGTTTCAAAGGTTTAATTTTTACCGATGCCCTCACGATGAAAGGAGTTTCTAAATTTAATAATAGTGGTGAGATAGATTTAGCCGCTTTCGAGGCAGGAAATGATGTTTTATTGATGTCTGCTAATGTAGCCAAGGGTATTGAGGCGATAAGCAAAGCCTACGTAAATGGACAAATTACAGAGACCCGTTTAGCACATTCCGTTAAGAAAATACTCATGGCAAAATACGCAGTAGGATTGCATGACTTTCAGCCAATAAGTACCGAATATATTTTAAAACAACTCAATAGTACAGACGACAAAATACTATATGAGGAGCTTATAGAAAATGCGCTTACAGTTGTCAAAAATGATAATGATAATTTACCACTTCGTCATCTTGAAAAACGCAGTATTGCCTATGTAGCGCTTGGAGACGATAAGGGAAATACATTTTTAGAGGCACTGCAACGCTATGGAGAAGTTACACAGGTCATGTCAGACAACCTCAACGATTTAATTGAACAACTAAAAAATTACAATACCGTTATAGTTGGGTTTCATAAGTCAAATGACAATCCCTGGAAATCATACCAGTTTAAAAATAAAGAACTGGTTTGGCTTTATGAAATTGCAAGAACGAACAACATTATCCTGAATGTTTTTGCCAAACCGTATGCCTTGTTGGATTTAAAAACGGTTCAGAATTTTGAAAGTATTGTAGTGAGTTATCAGAATAGTGAAATTGCACAACAAAAATCTGCACAACTTATTTTTGGAGGACTAAGTGCTAAAGGTCATTTACCAGTTTCTGTTGGACCTAATTTTAAAGTGGCTTCGGGCATAGAATTTCCCTCAATAAGTAGGTTACAATATGGAATTCCTGAGCGTGTCGGTATGAATTCCCGTGATTTGAAAAAAATTGATAGTATCGTGAACTATGCGATAGATAATGAAATGACCCCTGGTGTTCAATTATTGGTGGCAAGAAAAGGCATGGTTATCTATCATAAAACATACGGGAAACACAGATATACGAATGACCAACTTGTTAAAGAAACCGATCTTTATGACGTGGCATCCTTAACCAAAATTTTAAGTACCATCCCATTACTAATGGAGCTTGTTGAAAATGGAACAATCACCTTGGATACGCCGCTGTCAAGTTTGTTAAAGACCTATAAAAATACAAATAAGGAGCAAATTACTATCAAAGAGATGTTATCTCACTATGCAAAATTACGTCCGTGGATTCCTTTTTACATAAGTACCATTGATTCTGTTACAAAAAAACCACAGGATTTATATTATAGGTACGAACGGAGTGAACATTTTAACATAAAGGTTGCCAATAATTTATTTTTAAAAACAGATTATCAGGACACCATTCAAAAAACCATTAAAGATAGTGACTTATTAGAGCGCTTAAGATATCGCTACAGTGATTTGCCGTATTACATACTAAAAGAATACATTGAGGATCATTATGATGAAGGATTAGACCTTTTGGTACAAGAACATTTTTACAAATCACTTGGAGCTAATCTTACCACGTATAACCCGCTTAAAAAATTTAGTCAATCACAAATAATCCCTTCAGAAATTGATGATTATTTTAGACATCAAGAAATACATGGTTATGTTCATGACATGGGGGCAGCTATGCAGAATGGGGTAGGTGGCCATGCTGGTGTTTTCAGCAATGCCAATGATGTTGCTAAAATCATGCAACTTTTTCTGCAACAAGGTTATTATGGTGGAAAGCGCTACTTTAAAACAGAAACAATCAACGCCTTTAATACATGTTATTTTTGTGAGGACAATAATCGAAGAGGAATTGGTTTTGACAAACCACAGTTAAGTGATGACGGCCCAACGTGTGGTTGTGTTTCAATGACAAGTTTCGGACATTCTGGATTCACGGGAACCTACGCTTGGGCAGATCCTGAAGAAGACCTTGTTTATGTCTTTATGGCAAATAGAACTTGGCCTCAAGCGAAATCAAATAAATTGTTAAAAGAAAATATAAGAACTGACATACAACGCTTAATTTACGAGGCAATAGAAAAATAAATTATGAAAATAGGAATTGTTTGTTATCCAACGTTTGGAGGCAGTGGAGTCGTCGCTACAGAGTTAGGTCTTGAATTATCAAAAAGAGGACACGAAATACATTTTATTACATACAGTCAACCAGTAAGACTTGAATTAATTAGCAATAATGTTCATTTTCACGAGGTCAATGTTCCCGAGTATCCTTTATTTCATTATCAACCGTATGAGCTTGCTTTGTCTAGCAAACTGGTAGATATGGTGAAATTACATGAAATTGATGTGTTGCATGTGCATTACGCCATACCGCACGCCTATGCCGCTTACATGGCTAAAAAAATGCTTCACGAAGAAGGAATAAATTTACCCATAGTGACAACATTACACGGAACAGATATAACCCTAGTAGGAAGTCACCCATTTTATAAATCGGCAGTGGCTTTTAGCATCAATAAATCAGATGCCGTTACTTCAGTTTCTCAAAGCTTAAAAGATGATACTATACGTCTATTTGATATCACAAATGAGATACAAGTTGTTCCTAATTTTATTGATTTTTCTAAATATTCTGATGAATTTAAAGATTGCCAACGTGAAATGATGGCATCTAATAATGAAAAAATTATAACACACATCAGTAATTTTCGTCCTGTGAAGAGAATTAAAGATGTTATCAACACCTTTTTTCAAATTCAAAAAGAAATTCCCTCAAAATTAATGATGGTGGGGGAGGGTCCAGAAAAAGAATCTGCAGAACTTCTTTGCGAAAAATTAGGGATTGAAGATAAAGTGTTATTTTTTGGTAAGAGTCATGAGATTGATAAAATTTTATGTTTTAGTGATTTATTTCTATTGCCATCGGAAACTGAAAGTTTTGGTTTAGCTGCCTTAGAAGCCATGGCGTCAGGGGTTCCTGTAATATCCAGTAATTCAGGCGGTATTCCTGAGGTTAACAAACACGGGGTCTCCGGGTACTTGAGCGCAGTGGGTGACACTAAAGAAATGGTGCACCATGCATTGAGCATTTTGCGAGATGATAGCTTATTGGCGATGTTTAAGGAGAATGCAAAAGCTGAAGCTAGACAATTTGATATTCACAAAATTGTTCCATTTTATGAAAGTATTTATAACAAAGCCATGACAAATTGTATTTCAATATAAACTACTTACTTATTTTTTTTACCTTGATGGTCACTAATTTTTTTAAAAATGAATAGAAAAGACTTTTTAAGTTTAAGCTCACGCGCCGCGTTGTTTTTAGGGGTTGCGCCATCAGTAATAGCCTGTAAAGATGATAAATCAACTATAGATAGTGATAAATTAAATGAATTATTAAGTCAAACAAAAGCCGATGGATCGTTGGTTAATTTGAAACACGAAGCCATTCCAAAGGTAAGAGTAGGTATGATTGGCATGGGAAATAGAGGCAGTGTTTTAATTCAAATGTTTGAATATCTTATTAAAAATAATCATGCTGAAATAGTTGCATTAGCAGACTTAAAGGAGGATAAACTTAACAAGAATAATGACTATTTAAGCACCATTCAACCAGGAGGGGCAGACTTGTATTTTGGCAATGAAAGCGCATGGAAAAAAGTAGCAAATCGAGATGATATTGATTTATTACTCATCGCTACACCATGGAACTATCATGCCGAAATGTGTTTGTATGGAATGGAACACGGTAAACATGTGGCCTGTGAGCAACCCATGGCGATGACATTAAAGGATTGCTGGAAACTCATTGAGGTCGCCGAACGAACCAAAAGGCACTGCATGTACATGGAAAACTGTTGCTTTAATGGTGAGGAACTTTGGGTCTTGAATATGATAAACGAAGGAGTTTTTGGAGATGTTAATCACGCTGAAGGGGCTTACATTCACGACTTGCGTAAACACATGATGGACGAGACATATTATGAAGATCAATGGCGCATTAAGCATCACCAAATAAAAAATGGTAACTTTTACACCGGGCATGGTCTAGGCCCAGTTAGTTTTTACATGGACATCGGTCGGGGTGATAATTACGATCATTTGGTAAGTATGAGTTCAAAAGAACAGAGCTTAAGTGAAGCTGCTGTAAAGAATAACTTTTGGGCTACAGAATTTGCTTGTGGGGATATGAATACGACGCTTATTAAAACAAAACTGGGAAGATCTATCATGTTACAATTTGATACCCATACCGGTAGACCGTACTCTAGGTTAAATACGGTTACTGGTACAAAAGCGGTTCATCAAGGATATCCTTCAAGACTTTATGTTGGGCACAATGAATTGCAATGGGGGCATTCATGGTTAAAAGATCAAGAGTATCGAGAGTATCGTGAACGCTACGACCATCCATTATGGAAACGTTTAAGAGAACAAATTGATGCCAATGCTGTGGGCCATGGAGGTATGGACTTTGTCATGATTTACAGGCTCATACGTTGCCTTAATCAAGGCTTACCATTAGACATTAATTTATATGATAGTGTTCTATGGAGTGCCATTACACCACTATCACAAATATCAGTAGCAAACAATAGTGCTAGCACAAAAGTGCCCGACTTTACGGGGGGATCTTGGGTGAATAAAAGAAAAAATGAGGTGCTAAGACCAATCATTTAACAACGAGAAAGGATTTAGATATATACGCTATTTCTAGTAATAATTTAAAATTGATAGCGAATACCGAGTGCGATATCGAAATCTAAATCATTGTTGAAGTCTCCAAAGCCTAACTCAGGTCTAAAGTCCAATGATATAATTATTGGGATTTGAAAATTGTATTCTATACCAATGTCACCCGCTACAAACAATGAGGTATTATTATCATCACTCCCTGCTGGTACATTATCGATACTGTATGAAGCGATACCACCACCTGCACCATAATACCAATTAAAATTTGTATCAATCGCATTTACCCATTGATAAAGACCAACCGCTCTTAATGCACTATAATCATTACCATTTCTCCAACCTAAATTGAACTCTAGACGGTGAGAGTCTCCTAAACGACGTTGATATGAAATTTCAGTACCAAAACCGTCACTATCGCCTAAACGAAGGCCAATTGCATTGTCAAAAATATCTTGTTCTTGTGAAAAACCCATAAGACCTAACAATACGAATACTAATGTGCAAAGTTTTTTCATGATTTTAATTTTTTGTAAAAATAAAAATTTTATTTACTTTCCAAATCATGATATGCTATTTTCATAAATTTTAATAATATCACCACAATTAAAACTATAATTTAATTTCCATTTTTGTTTTAATAAGAATACAATTACATTAGCAATTCTAACAATTTAAAATGACTTACAGATGGCTGGTAATTCTTTTGGAAACTTATTTAAAGTAACCACTTTTGGTGAATCACATGGTACTGCAATTGGAGGTGTCATCGATGGATGTCCTGCAGGCATTCATTTGGATATGATTGCAATTCAAAATGAAATGTCACGTCGAAAACCTGGACAATCAGACATCGTTACGCAAAGAAAAGAACCTGACACTGTCCAATTTTTATCTGGTATCTTTGAAGGGCTAACAACGGGTACGCCAATTGGTTTTGTCATAAAAAATGCAAATCAAAAATCTAAAGATTATTCACACATAAAAGACGTATACCGACCAAGCCATGCTGATTATACTTATGACAAAAAATATGGTGTTAGAGATTATCGTGGTGGAGGTAGAAGTTCTGCTAGAGAAACAGCTTGTCGTGTTGTCGCTGGGGCAATAGCAAAACAATTACTTAAAGGTGTGTCAATTCATGCATTTACTTCCTCTGTTGGAAAAATAAGTATCAATCAACCCTACCAAAACTTGGATTTTTCCAAAATCGAAACCAATGCTGTTCGCTGTCCTGATGACGTGATTGCCAAAAAAATGATTACCGAAATTAAAAACATAAGAAAAGAGGGAGATACCATAGGAGGGACCGTTACATGTGTTCTAAAAAATGTCCCTGTCGGGCTTGGAGAACCCGTCTTTGATAAACTCCATGCAGAACTAGGGAAAGCAATGTTGTCTATAAACGCCGTTAAAGGCTTTGAATATGGCAGTGGTTTCTGTGGTGTAGAAATGAAAGGTAGCGAGCACAATGACATTTTTAATGAAGACGGTAGCACAAAAACAAATCTTTCCGGAGGTATTCAAGGCGGTATCAGTAACGGTGAAGATATTTATTTTAGAGTAGCCTTTAAGCCTGTAGCTACGATCATGCAAAAACAGAAAACTATTAACTCTGAAGGTCAGAAATTGGAGATGCAAGGAAGAGGACGTCACGATCCTTGTGTCGTTCCACGAGCTGTTCCGATTGTGGAGGCCATGGCAGCCTTAGTAGTCGCAGATTATTATTTATTAAATAAAATTACCAAACTTTAAAACAAATGAAAAAACTTGCATTGCATTGGCAAATTCTCATCGGTATGTTACTTGGACTCATTTTTGGATTCATCATGTTGCAATTTAGCTGGGGAAAGGATTTTACCTATGATTTTATAAAACCTCTTGGCAGTATCTTTGTGAAGTTATTAAAATTGATAGCGATTCCATTAATTTTAGCGTCTCTTATTAAAGGTATTTCTGATTTAAAGGATATTTCAAAATTTAAACGTATTGGAATCCGAACTATTATCACCTATGTTTTAACCACCGTTATTGCCATCACTATTGGATTGGTAGTGGTCAATGTTCTTGAACCAGGAGATGGTGTTTCCGAGGAAACAATTACAAAATTAACAGGGACATATTCAGAAAGTAGTAATGTTCAAGGAAAAATAGCAGAGGCCTCCAAACAAGTAGAAAGTGGTCCCTTACAATTTATTGAAGATATGGTTCCTGATAATGCTTTTAAAGCTATGAGTGAAAATGGTCTTATGCTTCAAGTTATTTTCTTCTCGATATTTTTAGGAATCTCCATGTTATTGATTGGTGAAAAAAGGGCAGAGCCTATGAAAAATTTATTTGATTCTTTGAATGATATTGTTCTAAAAATGGTTGATTTAATCATGTTAACAGCGCCATATGCGGTGTTTGCTTTATTAGCGAGCGTGGTCGTATCTTCTGACGATCCTGACATATTAATTGCCTTACTACAATATGCTGGCGTTGTATTACTAGGATTAATACTTATGATTTCGTTTTATGCTCTTATCGTAGGAACAGTGATAAAGAAGAACCCGTTCTGGTTCTTAAAAGAAATTAGTCCTGCACAATTACTTGCATTTTCTACAAGTAGCAGTGCTGCCACGTTACCTGTCACCATGGAGCGTGTTGAAGAACACATCGGTGTTGATAAAGAAGTCTCAAGTTTTGTGTTACCCGTTGGAGCCACAATTAATATGGATGGAACAAGCTTGTATCAAGCGGTAGCCGCTGTATTTATTTTTCAAGCTCTTGGTCTAGATCTCACATTTTGGGATCAAATCACAATTGTAATAACGGCATTACTGGCCTCTATCGGTAGTGCTGCCGTTCCTGGTGCTGGAATGGTCATGTTGGTGATTGTTCTTGAAACTGTAGGTCTTCCTGCAGAGTTATTGCCAATTGGCTTAGCCTTAATATTTGCTGTAGATAGACCTCTAGATATGTGTCGCACTGTTGTCAACGTAACAGGAGACGCAATGGTGGCTATGCTAGTAGCAAAATCAGTAGATAAATTGGGGGATCCAAAAGTTGAAAATTGGGACGATCATTACGAAGAAGTGAAATAAAATAGAAATACAGACCTAAAAAAAGAATTTATATTAAAAACTTTTAAAAAATAGAATACTACGGCTATTGTGTTTAAAGTTATTTAAAAAATCGGTTTTTTGTCGCTTCAGAAGGGACCATACAAGCTGTCTTTTTGCCAAACCAACGATATCGATGCTTTGCGATATAATCATATACCCAATCTCTTATAACGCTAGGAACTATAAAAAAAATCGCCATCAAATTGAATGGAAAACTGAGTTTAGAAGCTATAGATAGGGCTGCAGAGGACTTAATTTTTAAACCAGGTTTTTGATGAGAATACAATAAAATGGAGTCTATCGTTGAGATATCAATGTGATGTTTTTCAATAATCCATTGACCTACTTTGCTTTGGAGTGGAGCAAACATAAATATGCCTTTAGAATCATTTTTTATAACAAAATTGACGCTTGAATTGCAAAGATTGCAAACACCATCAAATAATATTAATTTTTTATGTTTTGGTAGATCAATTTTCACACAACAAAAATACAGATTTTTAGCTGATTATAAACGATTTATACGTTGATTGATGTCCCTAAATTAGTCATAATATATTCATGTAACCTTATATTAAGTATGTCATAAGTTTCATGTCTGAAAAGTTATAGAAATTTTGCTCTTGAAATTTGATACTTCGACGCGAACAAACTATTTTTTCAATAAACAAAGTCACTACTGATATTTCACCATGTAACTACATAAATATTTGAAGTAACTTTAAAATCGTAAAAGCTGAGACACACGCTTCTAAAGATACAAGCGTTAGGCTGATAAATCATTTATCAGCAACCAATTCAAGTCGATTCAGATTAATGTTCGTTGTAAAAGCTCCATAATTCACAATAGCTTTATTTTTTTCAATTTTATCAATACTACCTATGGCACGACCATCCTCAATACGAACACGGTCACCAACTTTTAAGGTTGGCTTTGGCTTTGGAAGAACTTTTAATGATTGTTTTGCTGCCTTTTTATTTTTCCGAATAATATTAACTTTTTGAGTAATTTCCTTTTCAAATTTTTTCTCTTTAACTTTTTTGGCCTGTCGTTCTTTTTGTGTGAGTTTAACTCGTTTAGAATTTTCAATTTGAACCAATTTAAACAACTCAGACATCAATTCTCGTTTTCGCTTATTATTAAAATATTTTTCCGATAAATCATTGACTTTTTGTCCTAAATAAATAAGTCTTTGATTACTGTCATACAATTCCTGGTAACTTTCTAACTTCTTTTTAATTTTAAGGTTAATGGCTTCTAATTTATCTGCCTCAGCTATTTTCTTCTTTTCATTTAATTTTAATGATTGCCCTGTTTTTTCTAATTTTGAACGCTCTTTTTGTAATTTGGCTATGGTTGCATCAAAGCGTACTTTAGATCGTTCAATCTTCTTTTTTGACTTGTTTATTAGATTAAAGGGGATGCCGTTTTTTTGAGCTACTTCAAAAGTAAATGAGGAACCCGCTTGCCCAAGTGCTAATCGATATTTTGGTTCTAGAGAATGTTCATCAAATAACATATTAGCGTTAATCATAAATTGCTTTTCATTCGCTAATAACTTTAAATTTGAATAATGTGTTGTAATAATACCAAACGCTTTACGGTCATAAAAAACCTCAAGAAATGTCTCTGCTAAAGCTCCGCCTAATTCGGGATCTGACCCCGTTCCAAATTCATCAATTAAAAAAAGTGTGTTCTTATCACATCTTTTTAGAAAATAATTCATTTGCTTCAGGCGATAACTATAAGTACTCAAATGATTTTCAATAGACTGATTATCTCCAATGTCAGTAAGTATTTTGCTAAATAAACAAACTTTACTTCCTTCATGCACTGGTATTAGCATACCGCTTTGAAGCATCAATTGTAACAAACCAACCGTTTTAAGTGTAATACTCTTTCCACCTGCGTTAGGACCTGAAATAACCACAATTCTGTGCTCAAGTGACAAACTAATTGTTTGCGGAAATGTCTTTTTTTTATTTTCTAGATTAGTTAGATAGAGTAGTGGATGGAAGGCATCTCGTAAATACATGCTTTGGTCTTCTACAAGTTCTGGTAGACATGCCGACATCGATTTGGCATACTTAGCTTTTGCTGAGATGACATCAATTGTCGTTAACAACGACTGATAGCTTTGTAGTAGCGGTTCATAAGTCCTTATGATATTCGTGATGTTTTTTAAAATACGTACAACTTCTTCCCCTTCTTCGTATTGAAGATTATTTAATTCTCTACTGTATTTTAAGGTAACCTCAGGCTCTATATAAATGATACTTCCTGTCTTACTTCCTCCCATGATGGCACCTTTCACTTTACGCCTATACATCGCTTTGACAGCTAATACACGTTTGTTATCTACAACAGATTCTCTTATGTCATCCAAATAATCTAATCTGTGGTAGTTGTTTAAAGCGCTTGTGAAGCTTGAATTTATTTTTCCTTTTATTTTATTAATACTTCTTCTAATCTCGGATAAAAGCAGCGATGCATGATCTTTAACATCGCCAAAACGGTCTACGATTTCGTCAATATTATTAACGAGTTGCGATGTTATTTCTATGTGAGAAGTAAACAATCTTAAATTTGGATAGTATTCATCAAACTTTTCAAAAAATTTAAGAAGATCATTTGAGGTCAATGAAATGGCTACAATTTTTTGTAAACTGGAAGTTTCTAAATATGTGTTTTCAATTTGCAATAATTTTAGTTCCTTTGAAATTGTATCAAAACCATGGTTTGGTATGCGATTATTATTGATAAAAGAGGATAGATATTCATCAGTAAGACGCAAACCTAGAAGTAAGGTTTTTTTATCTTGGTAAGGTTTAATTTCTAATACTTTTTCTTTTCCTAGCTGAGTAATACAATAGTCACTCACTTGATTCAGTACAGTAGAAAATTCTAAATCTTTAAGCGTTTTATGGGGGATATCAATCATTGACTGCATTACATTTTAAAAAGCTCAAAGTTACGTATTAGTATTGAATAAAGAAATAATGTAATTTTGTTATAAGCCTAAAATTCTAGACACAACGGCCTATTAGCATTATAATGATAATTAATATTCATAATAGTTGGGAACCTCAATTGAGAAAAGAATTTAATAAACCTTATTTTAAGGAATTAAATAATTTTGTGGTTGATGAATATAAAAACTACACATGTTACCCTCCAGAAAAAGATATTTTTGCTGCTTTTAACAATTGTCATTTTAATGATGTAAAAGTCGTAATACTTGGTCAAGATCCCTATCACGGAGGTGGCCAGGCTAACGGGTTGTGTTTTTCTGTGAATGAACAACAAAAGCAGCCTCCTTCTCTAATAAATATTTTAAAGGAAATTAAAAATGATATAGGAATGACATCTGCGACCAAGGGAAATTTAGAAACTTGGTCTAAACAAGGCGTCCTATTGTTAAATACAACACTAACAGTACGAGAGCATGAACCAGGTAGTCATCAAAAGCAAGGTTGGGAAATATTTACAGATTTCGTCATTAAAATGATATCAGAAAGTGAGCATCCTACTGTCTTTTTGCTTTGGGGAGGAATGGCTAAAAAGAAAAGACATCTTATTGATAATACAGCTAATCATATTTTATCTTGTGGCCATCCTTCTCCGTTGAGTGCCAATCGAGGCTACTGGTTTGGCAACAGGCATTTTAGTAAAACTAACTCCCTGTTGCAGCAAGAGGGGAAGCTACCGATTTTGTGGTAGCTGGAATATTAATCTTTTTGGAAAACACATTTGATTTTTTTGCGTTGGAAATCTTTCTTGTTTTGTTACAACTAAACTTTAATAAAATAAAATTCAAACAAACAAGAAAAAAAAGTATCACTGAGATTGAGAAAATCATGAAAAGTGCTGGGTTACGTTTCAAGTAAACTTAATAAAATAATAGTTAATCACAAAAAATTAGCTTGATTATTTTGTAATGCAAGTTAATATAGGACTTTCGTTAAATATTTTGTTTTTAATTACTTAAAATATTTTATGGTTGCAAATAGGAATTAGGATTCCGATTCAATCGGCTATTATAAGAACAGCTTTTCCCATCAGAGATATCGCTAAAGACATGGTTTATATAAGATATTTAATGCCGTATTCTTTTCACATATGAAAACACATCAGCATACTTTTGGACGTATTAGACAACATATTAATTTTAAATAATAACATAAACATGCAATGCTAACTTGCTATTTTATTTAAACAATAAAGAATAAGTTGTTCAACGGTAAGACTCGGATTTTTACTGAATGTTTTATTAGGGCGATTAGCAATAATCGCATTCATTGACAAGGCATGATGCCCTAATAATTTTGACATCCCATAAATTACAGCGGTTTCCATTTCATAATTTGTAATGTTAATTCCTTCAAAATTAAACACATCCATTCGCTCATTTAACAACGTGTCTTGTAATGGAAGTCGAAGTATTCTCCCTTGAGGTCCATAGAAGCCTCCGGCAGTTGCTGTTAAGCCCTTCAAAACGAAGGAGCTATCAAATAACTTCTCTAATTTTTTACTATTTTCAAAAACCACAGGTTTCGCTTTGTTAATGCTCCAATTCGTAAAATCAACAAAGGCTTTCTCTAAGCGTGGATTTGTAATCCCATCAATATCATAAAAATGAAGCATCCCATTAAGGTCCATCCCATGAGTACTTAATACAAAAGCATCAACAGGAATATTTGATTGTAATGACCCCGAAGTACCAACCCTTATAATATTTAAGGAAGTTAATTCCTTTTTAATTTTTCTAGTTTCTAAATCAATATTGACCAAAGCATCTAATTCGTTCATTACAATATCTATATTATCAGGTCCGATACCTGTTGAAATAACAGTCAATCGTATTCCTCGAAATAATCCTGTATGCGTCTTGAATTCTCTTTTTTGTTTTTTAATTTCAATGGTATCGAAATGTTTTGAAATTTTTGCAACACGATCTTGATCTCCAACAAAAATAATGGTGTCAGCAATATCTGCTGGTTTCAAATTTAGGTGGTAAACACTACCATCTTGATTTAGTATAAGTTCAGATTCTTTAATGGGCATTATAAGTAGTATTTATAAGTTTATTTTGTTTTTGATGAAAATAATAATCAGATCGTTTCGCTCCGCCAAAGGATATATTATTATCGATGTGATTGAAAAAATTTTGCTTGTTATTCAGGGCTTCATGACCAAATCGATTTAATACTACTTCATTTTTATTGATATTAAAAAAGAACTCTAAGTAATCAATAATTCGTTCTATTTGCAGATCTCCATATCCATAGTAACCTTGATAGTTGAGAACGTATCCCAATAAATGATGCTTCGATTTTATATCCTGCTCATGAACAATTTCGAGGATGTGTTTCTCAAGTCTTGAAAGTCCATTCTGTGAATCAGGAAAGCGTTTTAAATGGGCTTTCAAACAACTATTTAAATATTTAAATGAGGTACTCTTTAAAATATAAGGTTTGATTAAATTATGATTATCTCCACAATAAATTTTCCATAGAATTGATGCGGTATCAATATCATTTTCTGTTAAAACAATACGATTGTCAAAATGCTCTATTAATTGTGACTCATTTAATTCTGAAAGACTTTTTAATTCAGAAACTCCTTTTATTCTTCCGCTACAAACTAAAGACAGAGGAAGTGATACATTTTTTTGCTGCAATAAACTAATAATTGCAATCAAGTTGACATGACAAAATAAATCATACTCAAACCAAAGTATGATGTCAGAATAGTCATCGAGGTTGTTGAAAATTTTTAAATCCTCTTGAAAGGCATATTCATCAATTTCAATTTGATAAAAGTCACTTAAAAATGCTTTTCGAATATTTAAAAACTGTTGAGAGTCAACTATTTCGCATGTTGGTCCTTCACTAAGCATTTCATGCCACGTAAAAAACTCTCCACGTATATTGAGATCTTTGAGATAATTGGTGAGACATGAGCCATTTGTAATATGTAGGAATCTATTTGTCATAGATTACCCACCTACACGTTTAACATAAAATCCTTTGTTTTTTAAAATAGTCATGATATCATCTCGATAATCTCCTTGTAAAATAATAGCGTTATGCTTGACAGTGCCACCTACACTCAACGTTTTCTTTAGTTCTTTTGTTAGTTCTTTTAAATTCTTCAATGGGCCTTGGTAATTTTCTATTATCGTAATTACTTTACCATGTCGCTTTTCGTATTTACAAACTAAGGGGTCTTCTTGTATAGCAATAGGCTCTTCTTTCGGTATAGGGCCTGTGGTGTTTGTCGATATGTGATCCGGAAACAACTGTTTTAACTGATCTTCTAAATCCATCATTTTTTAATCAAGCCCAATTCGATTAAGCGTTCATCTAAAAACTCTCCTGCTGAAATATCTTCATACAATTTTGGATGATTTTCATCAATACAATTATCTAACACATCCAATCTCATATCACTAATAGGGTGCATGAAAAATGGGATAGAATAACGTGATTTACCCCAAAGTTCTCTCGGAGGATTAATCACCCTATGAATTGTAGATTTTAATTTATTATTGGTGTGACGTGATAGCATATCTCCTACATTAATCATGAGTTCATCAGAGTCAGCAATAGCGTCCAACCACTCTCCATCATTATTTTGCACTTGCAACCCTCTTCCTTGAGCTCCCATTAATAAGGTAATTAAATTGATATCACCGTGAGCAGCAGCTCTTACAGCATCATTAGGTTCATTTAAAATAGGAGGATAATGAATTGGTCTTAAAATGCTATTACCTTTAAAAATAAATTCATCAAAATAGGTTTCTTCTAAATCGAGATGTAGTGCCAACGCCCTAAGAACATATTTTGCAGTTTTTTCCAACATTTCATATGTGTCTTTTCCAACTGTATTAAAATCTGGTAGTTCACCGACAATTACATTTTTTGGATATTCCTGTGCCAGTTTGTCATCATCATCCACGTACTGCCCAAAATGCCAAAATTCTTTCAAATCACCCTCTTTTCGTCCTTTTGCACTTTCTTTTCCAAAAGAAACATAACCTCTTTGTCCACCGATTCCATGAACTTCATATTTCTGTTTCGTCCCAATTGGTAAAGAAAAAAAAGATTTGATTTGTTGATAAAGTTGATCGATTAATTCATCATTTAGAAAATGTCCTTTTAGAGCAACAAAGCCAATCTCCTCATAAGCTTTCCCAATATCACTGATAAATTGGTTTTTAATGGCCTTGTCATCAGACAAAAAATCTCTCAGGTCAACACTCGGAATTTTATTCATTGTATTCATTTTTGTTTATGTAGTAAAACAAATATAACGAAAATTGAATCGAAATGTCTTTGGTAAAATTATAAACCTCTAAAAGTAATTTGACTATGACTAAATTTTGCTATTTTTGAATATACAAATTTATCTAATGGGCATCGCAACCAATACTGATTTAACAATTTCATACCATAAAAAGAACCTTGATAATTCCACATTATTGACACTTTACAAGAACATGTGTAAACCTCGAATGATTGAGGAAAAAATGCTCATTCTTTTACGTCAAGGAAAAATTTCCAAATGGTTTTCTGGTATCGGTCAGGAAGCGATCTCTGTAGGTGTCACAATGGCTCTAAACAAGGAAGAATATATACTTCCCATGCACAGAAATTTAGGTGTATTTACCACTAGAGACATTCCGTTATTTCGATTGTTTTGCCAGTGGCAAGGCAAATTACCCGGTTTTACAAACGGTCGAGATCGTTCCTTTCATTTTGGATCTCAAGAATTTAATATTGTCGGAATGATATCTCATTTAGGACCACAATTAGGAGTAGCAGATGGCATTGCATTGGCTAGTTTGCTTAAAAACAAAAATACAGTTACGGCAGTTTTTACGGGTGAGGGGGGAACAAGTGAAGGTGATTTTCATGAGGCATTAAATGTCGCTTCAGTATGGAAACTACCTGTTATTTTTTGTATCGAAAACAATGGCTATGGTTTATCAACTCCTACACATGAACAATATAATTGTAAACATTTAGCAGATAGAGGAAAAGGTTATGGTATTGAATCTTTTATAGTAGATGGCAATAATATCCTAGAAGTATATGACAAAGTATCAAAATTAGCTACTAGTGTACGAAAAAAACCACGACCAATTTTAATTGAATTTAAAACTTTTAGGATGCGTGGTCATGAGGAAGCAAGCGGCACAAAATATGTCCCTCAAGAATTACTAAGTACTTGGTCTAAAAAAGATCCACTATTAAATTTTCGTTCATATTTAATGAATTTAGGTATTTTAAATGAAGCATCTGACAATGAACTCAAAGAAAAGTTTACAAAAGAAATAACGGGTGCTCTAAAAAAAGCAAATGCGGAACCTAAAATAATCCCTAATAGATCCAAAGAATTAAATGATGTTTTTAAAACGTATTCTTACAAAGAATCTAAAGAAAAAGATAAAACAAAAGAAATTCGATTTGTTGACGCTATTTCAGAGGGTTTAAAACAATCTATGAGTAAACATTCCGATCTTGTTATCATGGGACAGGATGTTGCAGATTATGGAGGCGTATTTAAAGTCACAGAGGGTTTTGTAGAGGCTTTTGGAAAAGAACGTGTTCGTAACACACCAATTTGCGAATCTGCTATCGTTGAAGCGGGCATGGGTTTATCCATTGCTGGTATGAAAAGTGTAATTGAAATGCAATTTGCTGATTTTGTAAGTTCCGGATTTAATCCTGTTGTTAACTATTTGGCTAAATCACATTACAGGTGGAATCAAAACGCAGATGTCGTGCTGAGAATGCCTTGTGGTGCAGGAGTTGCTGCCGGACCTTTTCACTCCCAAACGAATGAGGCCTGGTTCACTAAAACACCAGGATTAAAAGTCGTATATCCGGCTTTTCCAATTGACGCCAAAGGATTACTTAATACGGCTGTGAATGATCCAAATCCTGTTTTGTTTTTTGAACATAAAGCCTTGTACAGAAGTATCAGGCAAGAAGTCCCAACAAACTATTATACCATTCCTTTTGGTAAAGCATGTTTGCATCAAACAGGCGAGGATGTGTCAATTATAACGTATGGTGCCGCTGTTCATTGGGCACTGAATGTTTTAAAAAAACATCCAGAAATTCAGGCAGACCTTGTAGATTTAAGAACATTATGTCCTCTCGACAGAGAATCCATTATAAGTTCCGTTGTAAAAACAGGTAAAGCTATCATCCTCCAGGAGGATTCTTTATTTGGTGGGATCGCATCAGACATTTCCGCTTTAATAATGGAAGAATGTTTTGAGCATTTAGATGCTCCTGTAAAGCGTGTGGCAAGCATGGAAACTCCCATTCCGTTTATAGGGGAACTGGAAGAACAATATTTACCAAAAGAAAGATTTGAAAAGACTTTATTAGAACTCCATAAATATTAAAAATAAGACAACATCAGTCATTGATACTCTGTATCTTATGTGCTATTGCGCTTGGAGATTCTTCGCAATTAATTCTACATCATCTAGTACTCTCAATAAATTACCGCTCCATAATTGACTAATGTCAGACTCCGTGTAACCCCTTTTTACTAATTCTAGAGTTACGTTAAATGTTTCTGATGCATCATTCCAACCATCTACACCACCACCTCCGTCAAAATCACTACTAATGCCGACATGTTTTAAGCCTATTTTATCCACCATATAATCAATATGATCCACGAAATCTGAAACATTAACTTGAGGTGGAAAATCAGTCATACTTTTGACCTTGTCATCTACCAATGCCATTACCATATTTCTGTTTTTTAAAAATTTATTCTGAGCGTTGCTGTCTAACTCTGAAAATTCAGGCCACGAATACCATCGGATATTTAATGAATCGATAACTGCATCTCTAATTCCAGAAATTTTATCGTTATAAAGGTTCTGTTTCCTTTGGTTTACATATGTTTTAAAAGCGACTGTTTGGACAACACCGCCATTATCTTTTATCCAAAAAAGTTGCTCATCATCCAAATTTCTACTGTGGTCGTTTAATGCTCTTGCCGAAGAATGAGAGGCGATTACAGGTGCTTTACTCAAAGTTATCATTTGGCGAATCGCTTCTTTAGATGGGTGTGATATATCTATCATGATCCCCCATTTATTCATTTCAGCAATGACTTTTTTTCCAAAATCACTTAAACCGTTATGCAACCAAACATCATCTTTTTCTCCTGTATTACTATCACTTAGCTGACTGTGACCATTATGTGCCAAGGACATGTATCGGCCACCCAAGTCATGAAATTTTTTCACATTATTAATATCCAAACCTATTGGATATCCGTTTTCAATACCAATCATCGCAACCTTTTTCCCTGATGCGTGGATTCGTTTTACATCTTCAGAAGTTACAGCTAGTTCAATTTCATTGGGTGCAATCTCAGTTACCAATCTTTTAATAGCATCAAACTTTGACATCGCATTGTCATAAGCGTTTTGATAACCGGTCTCTGTAAGTGAATCTTGCCCCGTGTAAACAACGAACCAAGCTACATCTAAACCGCCTTTATTCATTTTAGGCAAGGTTACTTGTGATCTTAAATCTTGAGTATAATTGACTGAATCTGTAAAATTATTTACATCAATATCACAGTGTGTATCTAAGGTAATGACACGGTTGTGTATATCTTTAGCCATCGCTAACAATTGTTCTTGAGTCATATCAGAATCTTTTTGGTTTTCACATGACGAAAAGACTACTATTATGGTTAATAAATAAAATAAGAATGTCTTCTTAAAAGTTAATTTAAGTTGAAATTTAGTGTTTAATTTCATCATTGGTTAAGTTGTATTATGTTCCTTCAAAGATACAAATAAAACAATTGTATTTATTTGCATTTATCACATGTGAATAGTAAGGTAATTTCTATAAAATCATGTATTTTTATACTTTTATAAACACTATCATATGAAAACTAAATTACCTTTTTTAATCGGTCTCATATTTATTAATATGAGTTGCAAATTTGAACAAAAGAATGACAGCAGTATGTCTTCTAATAACGTGCCTGTTGCCAAAAAAATAAGTAAAGAAATTACTATTCACAATGACACAAGAATAGATGATTATTTTTGGATGCGTTTAAGTGATGAACAAAAGAATGCTCAAAACCCAGATGATCAAACCAAAGATGTTTTAGCCTATTTAGAAGATGAAAACGATTATTTGAAAGCTTCAATGGCGCATACAAATGTTGTTCAAGACGAATTGTACAATGAAATGATAGGGCGCATAAAAAAAGATGATCAATCTGTCCCAGTAACAGATAACGGTTATTCTTACTACACGAGATACGAAGAGGGTCAAGATTATGCTCTTTATTGTAGAAAAAAAAATAATCAAGAGAACAAAGAAGAAGTTATTTTGAATGGTCCTAAAATGGCAAAAGGATTTACATATTACGGAATTGGTAGACGATCTGTGAGTAAAGATAACACGATGATGACTTATGCTATTGACACGGTATCTAGAAGACGATATACCATTTATGTAAAGAATTTGATTAATGGAAACACATTGATGGATGAATTAAGCAACACGAGTGGAAATGCTGTATGGGCAAATGACAATAAAACTATTTTTTATACTGCCAAAGACCCAATAACTCTAAGAGCTGATAAGATTTACAGACATGAACTTGGAACAAACCAAAAAGAGGATGTGTTGGTATACCACGAGAAAGATGAAACTTTTAATATTTGGTTGAGTAAAACCAAATCAAAAGCTTATATAGTGATAAATAGCAGACAAACACTATCGACAGAATCACGAGTATTGGATGCGAATAATGCTAAAGGAAAATGGCATGTCATACAACCCCGTAAAGATAATTTAGAATATACGATTGATCATTTTGGTGATCATTTTTACATTCGAACAAATTACGATGCTAAAAATTTCCGACTTGTAAAAACTCCTACGACATCCACTGAAATGCAGCACTGGGTTGATGTAATACCTCATCGTAAGGACATCTATTTTCAAAATTTTGATATTTTTAAAGATTATTTAGTTGTTGAAGAACGTGAAAATGGATTAAGAGGAATTCGAATAATGACATGGGACGGTAACAGTCATAAATTAAATTTTAATGACCCTTCTTATTTAGCTTATGCCACATCAAATTTAGATTTTGACACCAATATCTTGCGTTACAATTACACCTCCTTGACTACTCCGAATAGTACCTATGAATACAACATGAAAACTAAAGAACAAACCCTATTGAAACGTGAGGAAATCATGGACATAAATTTTGATCCAAATAATTATGTTTCGGAGAGATTATACGGGTTTTCAAGGGATAGCGTTAATATTCCAATATCCCTAGTTTACAAAAAAGATACGCCAATAAATGAAAATACACCACTATTACTATACGCTTATGGATCCTATGGAAATAGTACTGAAGCATCATTTAGTTCAGATCGTTTGAGTTTATTAGATCGTGGTTTCGTTTATGCTATCGCCCATATTCGAGGGGGACAGGAAATGGGAAGAGCTTGGTATGAAAATGGAAAATTGCTCAAGAAAAAAAACACATTTACTGATTTTATTGATTCAGCAGAATATTTAATAGAAAAAGGTTACACGAATCAAGATCATTTGTATGCATACGGAGGAAGTGCCGGAGGCCTACTCATGGGAGCAGTTGTGAATATGAAGCCTGAATTATGGAATGGTGTCGTCGCTGCAGTTCCATTTGTCGATGTGGTATCAACCATGCTTGATGAAACCATTCCTTTAACCACTTTTGAATGGGATGAATGGGGAGATCCAAGAATTAAAGATTATTATGATTATATGAAATCTTATTCTCCTTATGACAATATAGAGTCAAAAGACTATCCAAACATGTTGGTGACAACGGGATACTGGGATAGTCAAGTTCAATATTGGGAACCTGCAAAGTGGGTCGCGAAGCTCAGAGAAAAGAAAACTGACAACAATTTATTAGTCATGGACTGTAATATGGATTCGGGCCATGGTGGAGCATCAGGTCGGTTTGAAAGATATAAGCGTAGAGCCTTAACGTATGCTTTTTTATTGGATTTAGAATTTAAAAATTTAGAATAATTATTTTGAAATAACTGGTAATGACCTTAAGCAAACCACAACTTGGATTAAAAGAGAATTGGCAACAATTCGTATTATTACTTTTAATTAATGCATTCGTTGGTGGAATGGTGGGATTGGAGAGAACTATTTTACCAACATTGGCTGAAGTTGAGTTTCAAATTTACGCACCATCCGTCATACTTACTTTTATAATTGTGTTTGGTTTTGTAAAAGCTGTAACTAATTATTTTACTGGTAGATTTTCTAATATAATTGGGCGTAAAAAATTATTAGTAATTGGATGGATAATTGCAATCCCGATTCCATTTATATTGATTTATGGAGCACATTGGAACTGGATTATTTTTGCAAATGTTTTATTGGGAATTAATCAAGGGCTTACATGGTCAAGTACGGTGGTCATGAAAATTGATTTAGTAGGCAAACATCAACGAGGACTCGCAATGGGTTTAAATGAATCCTTTGGATATTTTTCAATTGCATTAGTTGCTTTTTCTACAGGATGGATTACCGCAGAATACGGGGTTAGACCGTTTCCATTTTATCAAGGAGTGCTTTTCGTAATTTTAGGACTAATTTTAAGTGTATTTTTTGTTAAAGACACAAGACATCATGTGCAACTTGAAGAGCAGACAAGTGATGTAAAACCTTTAAAAAATATTTTTACAGAAACGAGTTGGTTCAATAACAACTTGGGATCAATTACTCAGGCAGGTTTTGTAAACAATCTTAACGATGGGATGATTTGGGGTGTTTTACCAATGATTTTATTAGATAGACAGTTTTCTATGAAAGACATTGCCATCATTGTTGCAATTTATCCAGCAGTCTGGGGTATTGGACAGTTAGTAACTGGAAAATTATCCGATCATTACAATAAAAAAATAATGCTAAGCTTAGGCATGATGTTGCAAGCTTTTTCACTGGTGGCCATGTACTTTATAACAACAATGACAGGATTTATTGTCTCAGCCATTGTTATTGGAGTTGGAACAGCGATAGTCTATCCAACATTTCTATCAGCTATTTCAGATTTTTCACACCCGTCTCAACGAGCACAAACAATAGGAATATTCAGATTTTGGAGAGATTCCGGATACGCTTTTGGTGCTATCTGCACAATAATCATTAGTGCATTTTTCGATGTAGAAATGTCTTTAATTGTTATTGGTTTTATGACCTTAGTATCATCGCTTATTATAAAATTTAGAATGGATTAATAGAAAAATTTATAATTGTAAATAACTCGTTAATATTTATCTCATAAAAAAGTTATATAACTAACAAAAGGATGTATTTTTGCATGTCGTTATTCAATTTCGCATGCCTATAAAATTTCAAGATACAGAGGAAAAAACAACAGGGAAAAATTTATACAGTTACCAAAAAGGTGCTATAGATAAAATTTTTGAACGCTTTGAAAACTCTCCAAACGATTACCATTTACTTTATCAATTGCCAACAGGTGGAGGTAAAACAGTCATATTTTCTGAAATTGTAAGACAATATTTAAAACATCATAAATCACGTGTTTTAGTGCTTACACATCGTATCGAACTGTGCAAGCAAACGTCTAATATGTTAACTGAGTTTGGTGTAGTAAACAAGGTTATCAATAGCAAGGCTAAATTAGACGACCAAAGGGATTATAGTTGTTTTGTTGCAATGGTAGAAACTTTAAACAATAGACTAACAGACAATGTTTTAGATATCTCAGATATTGGATTAGTGATTATAGATGAAGCACACTACAACTCATTTACCAAACTTTTTAAATTTTTCCATAAATCCTTTATTTTAGGTGTCACAGCTACGCCTCTTAGTTCAAATATTGAACTTCCAATGACCGATAATTATGATGAATTAATTGTAGGCGAATCCATAGAATCACTCATTCAAAATAATTTTTTATCGAGAGCTGAAACATTTGTATACAATGTAGGTCTAACCTCTTTAGTTGTAGGTGCCAATGGTGACTATACGGTAAAATCTTCAGAAGACCTTTATACAGATCACGACATGCTAGGTAAGCTAGTCGGGGCCTATGAAGAACACTCAAAAGGTAAAAAAACACTGATATTTAATAACGGTATTAACACCTCGCTATATGTTTATGACATATTTAGAACAGCAGGATATCCTATTGCACATTTAGATAATACACATTCAAAAAAAGAAAGAGCTGCTATATTAAAGTGGTTTAAAGAAACCCCAGATGCCATATTAACGTCTGTAAGTATTTTGACCACAGGATTTGACGAACCCACTGTAGAGTCGATCATTTTAAATCGTGCTACAAAATCACTAACTCTTTATTATCAGATGATTGGAAGAGGTTCTAGAATTTTACAAAACAAAAATAAATTTACGGTCATTGATTTAGGAAATAATTTTCATCGCTTTGGACCATGGGGTGATAATTTAGATTGGCAACGTATTTTTAAATCACCGAGCTATTATTTAGATGGCATTTTAAGTGATGAAGAATTAGAGAGTAATTTTCGTTACGAAATGCCTGAAAACTTAAGATTAGAATTCTCAAATTCTAAAGAAGTTTTTTTTGACATCAACGAGACCTATGTAAACTCAATAAGAAACGGAGAATCCTCAAAAGTAGTATTAGAACGTTCCATTAAGCAACACGCAAGAATCTGTATTGAAAATAGTGAAGATGTATACGATGCCATCGATCTTGCCAAGAAATTAGGGGATGACATTGATTTCAGAATACATAGATACACAAAATGCATCTGTAAAAGTACTTTCAATTTCGTAGAGTGGCTAAAAGATGATTATCGAAAAAAACTTCGTGCTTATCTCAGACAAAATTTTGACGATGTCTTCTTTGAAATTCATGGAAGAGCAGCTGAATAATTATCGAACTCCTCTATTGTTATTGTCTAAGACCAAATGTTCAATAAAAAATTCCATCATTCGTTCACGATTCATGGCAGTATGACCTCTGTCTGGCCCCACTTGAACTTCAAAACTTTTTCCAGCATTTTGTAGGGCTTTAATAAGTTGCAATGAATTTGAAGGATGTACATTGTTGTCACTCGTTCCAAAATAAATCATTAATTCTCCTTGAAGATCTTTTGCATAATTCATTAGGTTAGACGCATCATATCCAATTTTATTATTTGTAATAAGATTCATAAAACGTTCGGTATAAATCGTATCATAATTTCTCCAATCCGTAACAGCAGAATTAGCAACCGCAGCGTGATACGTATTTGGAAATCGAAGTAAGCTAGCAGCGGCAGTCGTACCTCCGTAGGAGGTTCCGTAAACTCCGACATGGTCTTTATCGAAATAAGGACGATCATAAAGGGATTTAATGCCCTCAGCAAAATCATCCATTTCCACAATGCAAAGATTGCCATATAATTGATCTAACAACTCTTTACCTCGCCCTTTTACATTTCTACCATCAATATTAGCAATTAAAAATCCATATTCCGTCAATGGATTTGGCATTGTAAAAGTTTCTCTGAAGGCATTGGTAGCAGGGCCACCATAGTTTGCAAGAATCAGGGGATATTTTTTATTAGGGTCAAAATTAGACGGAAAATGCAACATACCATGCAATTCTGTCACACCATCTGCAGATGTAAATTTAAACACTTCAACGGTGTTTAAGCCTAAGGTCTCAAAAGTACTCTTGTCACTTTCTAAAATTTCTGCGACTTTTGTCCCTTGAGCGTTAATTAATGTCGTAAATGGTACAATGTTATGTGTTTGACTTACATCGACAAAGAATTCTCCATTGGGCGATATCGTAACATCGTGATGATAAGCTGGATCTGTAAGTCGTATATCGTTAGTACCATTGAAATTAACTCTATGGAGCTGCATTTTCATATGATTGTTGCCACTTCGAGCTTCATAGTAAAGTAATCTGTCTGCCTCATCTATTTTTAATATTCTGTTCACTTCAAAATTGTGATTCGTGATAGAATTAAGCAACGTACCATCCCAATTATAGAGATAATAATTATTAAAACCATTGCGCTCTGATGCCCAAATAAAATGTTGACCATCGTTCAACACTTGTAACTCAGGAGTATTTTTAGTAAAACTAGGCAACCATTTTTCTTGTACAATAGTTCTTGTTTTGCCAGTCGTAGGATCTGCAGCTTTATACTCCATAACATCCTGTTTTCTATTTGTGGTGTGAAATAAAAACTCCTTACCATCTGGAGTCCAATCCATTCCATATAAATAAGTCCCCAAGGCGCCGTCATCATATGGTTTACCATTTCGTGTATCCAAAAGCGTTAGCTGTTTTGTATCTAAATCATAAACCATAACGTCAACAGGAAGATTATCTGCGCCAACCTTGGGATATGCTTCAACCTCTACAGAGTCTTGAATTTTGACTTGGTCATATAGAACATAATACATATCAGCATCTTTTTCTTCAAAACGATAAAACGCTATTTTTTTACTATCCGGTGACCACCACATTGCTGTAATTTGCCCTAGTTCTTCACCATAAACCCACGTTGCGATACCATATTTTTTTTGAGTGACTTCATTTCCATCAGTTGTAATTGCTATTTCATTGCTTCCATCAAGTGAACTGATGTACATATTTCTGTTTTTTGTGTAGGCCTTGTACTGACCATCAGGAGAGTTTGATGAAGCATATTGTCTTCCACGTTGTGGCCTATCACTGTAATTATACCTTCTGTTGGTTTGAACATGGTCTTCTACCTCTGTCGTCTTACCCGAAGTAACATCAAATTTTAAACGTTTTCCATTAAAATTGTATTCAAATGAAGCACTGTTAACATCCCAATTATAAATTCTAGGGACCAATTTTACAGAATTTCGAATTTTAGGAGCTATTTGAGAATAGCGTTCATATCCAGGCATTTTTTTGAGTTTATCCTGCGCAAAAGACATGTTAATACATATGGTGAATATGATGAACGCACATTGTTTAATGGCATAGATAGGTCTTGAAATTGATATCATTTTAGTGGTTTTTTATTTACGAAATAAAATTACGTTTTTAATCTATTTTCATCAAATTTTTAACACGAGCTCTAATTTATAATAAAGCGAATGGACAACAGATAAAGTAAGGCCTTAAATTTAGTTGTGAAATTGTTAAATATGGTCACAAAGTATAATCTCTTAGTTCATTTTGCTACCTTTAAATTCAATACTTAATCAATCACATATGAGCCATAGAATAAAGCGTTTTTCGCTCCTGTTAATTGTACTTAATTGCTATCTTATGAACAAGGTGGCATCGCAAACCCAAAACGACATTTTAAATAAACTTAGTGACATTGCGATCATAGATGAAAAAGTAATGATGCCAATGCGCGATGGAATCCGATTGGCAACTGATATCTATAGACCAAAATCAAAAGGAAAACACCCCATTATTTTTTCAAGAACTCCTTATAATTTTAATTCGTGGGGTAATGGAAAGCAAAGGACACGAACTGCTCAACGTGCCTATGAATATGTGAAAAAAGGATATGCATACGTGGTCCAAAATGAGCGAGGACGTTATTACTCAGAGGGAGAATGGGACATTCTAGGCGTGCCTCTTACAGATGGCTATGATGCATTTGAGTGGATGAAAAATCAATCTTGGTCCAATGGGAAAATTGGAACTCTTGGTTGTTCATCCACTGCTGAATGGCAAATGGCTGTATCTGCGCTTGAGCATCCATCACATGCTGCCATGGTACCTCAAGGGTTCGGTGCTGGTGTGGGACGTGTAGGAAATGTTAACGAGCAAGGTAATTGGTATCGTGGTGGAGTTGAACAAATGTTATTCTTCTCCTGGCTTTACAGTGTAGAACATGATAAGTTCAAGCCAAGAATTCCCCAGGGAGCTACACAAGAAGATCTCATAAGAATTTCAAGATTTTATGATTTAGATCCAGAGAACCCAAAGGTAGACATGTCGGAAGCATTGAATCATTTACCCATTCAGGATATCTTGAAAAATATTAACGGTAAACATGAAATCTTTGACAAAATGATTCGTCGAAAGCCAAATGATTCTGATTGGTTTACAGGTGGTATTTATCATGACGACAAGGACATAGGTACTCCTAGCTTTTGGTTTGCGTCTTGGTATGATGTATCAATAACTCCAAATCTAATGCTTTTTAATCATGCTAGAAATAATTCAAAAGATGCCTTTATACGAGATAATCAATACTTAATCATAGCGCCAACCTTACATTGTGCCTACACAAGAGCTACAGAAAATACGATTGTAGGAGAACGGAATATTGGTGATGCACGACTTAATTACGATGAGCAAATCACAAAATGGTTTGATTTATGGCTCAAAGGTGAATCCAATGACTTCAAAGAAATAACACCAAGAGTTCAGTATTATACAATGGGGAGCAATCAGTGGCAATTCTCCAATGCATGGCCACCCGAAAATACGGAAATGGTGACCTATTATCTAAATAGTTCTGGAAATGCCAACAGTAGGTTCGGCGACGGAAAACTATCGAGAGTTAAAGCTAAAAAAGATATTCCTGATAACTTTACATACGACCCTATGGCCCCTGTTCCATCTTATGGAGGTAATGTATGTTGCACAGGTAATGCAGTAAAAGGAGGCTCATGGGACCAACAAGATATGGAGGCAAGAAATGACATCTTAGTTTACACAACGGACATATTAAACCAAGATACTGAGGTCAGTGGATTTATTAAGTCTAAATTATTTGTGTCATCCGATGTTAAAGACACAGATTTTACTATTAAATTTATTGATGTATATCCTGACGGCACTGCCTATAATTTAGATGAAACCATACAACGAGTTCGTTATCGCGAAGGTTACGATAAAGAGGTTTTCATGAAACAAGGGAATGTTTACGAAGTAAACTTAACACCGATGTCAACAAGTAATTTATTTAAAAAAGGACATCGCATCAGAGTTGAAATTTCAAGTAGTAACTTTCCGCGTTTTGCAAGAAATTTAAATACTGGCGGAAATAATTATGATGAAAAAATTGGCATTGTTGCTCACAATAAGGTACATCATTCTTCAATACACCCATCTCAAATACAAATTCCAATTGTAAAAAATTAATATAATACTATGAAACACGTTTTATCCCTCGTTCTTTTATGCATCGTAAGTAGTGCTGTGGCGCAAAAAAAAATATTAGATCATTCAGATTTTGATATATGGAATAGGATTCAAAGACAAACTATGACTTCTGATGGGAATTTCATTATGTATTCTCTTCAAAAAGGAGAAAAGGATAGCCAATTAAAAATTAAGGACAAGAATGCTAATCTTATCTTCGAGCATGAACGTTCCGAAAGAGGTCAATTTACCTATGACTCAAAGTTTGCTGTTTTTATTATCAAAGAATGGAAAGATAGTATCCTAGAAATGAAGCGTCGAAAAGTCAAAAAAAATAAAATGCCTATGGACACATTGGGTATTTATAATTTAAAAAATTCTGCGTTAGAAAAATTTGCACACATAAAATCTTATAAAATACCTAAAAAATGGTCTGGTTTTGTGGCATATACTTACGATTTAGCTAAAAAAAATGCACCAAAAAACCTTAGAAAAGAAAAAGATTCGATGTTATCAGACACGAGCAAAACAAAGAAAAAAGGAATAAAAAAGGCAAGTTCTAAAACAGGGTTTCCATTGGTTGTAAAAAATTTAATTACTGCAAGTGCAGACACGATATATTTTGTGACTAATTATGTGTTTTCAAAAGAAAGTAAAAAAATAGCGTATACAACAACAGGCAGTGATATTAATTCTAAACCAGGTGTTTATATTCTAAATTTAGAAACCATGCAGAAGAAACATATTTTTTCTTCTCACGATAAAACTAAATATTATCAGCTAAATTTTAGTGATTCGGGAAAAAATCTTGGGTTTGTAACCGATGCCGACACAACTAAAGCCTATATAAGACCCAACCGTCTTTACACATGGAATACTACACTCCCAGCGGCTGAATTGGTAGTTGATAACACAACAACACCCATAGGTTACAGAGTGTCTTCTGATGGAAATATTACCTTTTCAAAAGATGACACTAAATTATATTTCGGTCTGGCATTACCTCCAATCACAAAAGATACTCTTTTATTAGAGGAAGAAATTGTCAATGTAGAGGTTTGGACTTATGATGAACCACGTCTCTATACTGTCCAGGAAAAACAAGTAAAAAACGATAAGAAAAAATCATTTCAGACAGTCTATCACTTAAAAAATAAAAAGCTCATACAAATTGCCACAAAAGAATATCCAAATGCCAGTTTAGGGGATCAAGGAAATGCAGATTATGCTTTAGTAAATACAACCGAGCCCTATGCTTTAGAAGCGCAGTGGACTGGGCAATTTTCAGCAAATGACTTGGCAATTGTCAATATTAATGATGGTTCTTTAAAAGTGGCCATAACCAAAGCGCCTAGCTCTGTCAGATTTAGTCCTAAAGGGAAGTATGCTTATGGTTACAATCAAGTAGATAGTACATGGTTTACGTACAATATTGGTTCTGGAAAATATATGGAGCTAACCAAAGAAAAGAATTTTTATAATGAATTAAATGATTCGCCAAATCATCCAAGATCTTATGGATCAGCTGGTTGGACAAAAGATGACAGTTCGCTTATCTTGTATGATCGCTATGATATTTGGGAATTTAATCCAGACAATGGCACAGGTACCAAACTTACAGATGGTCGCCAAAATAAAATTACATACCGCCATGTTAAATTAGATAGAAATAAAAGGTACATTGATACTTCCAGCAAATTAGTATTCACAACTTTTAATGAGAACACTAAATATTCAGGTTTTTATACTTATAACTACAAGAGGAAATCAGGAAAATCTATGTTAAAAGGTCCTTACCGATATGCCTCTTTCAGAAAGGCAAGACTGAGTGATGATATTATGTTTACGCGGCAATCATTTGAAGAATTTCCAAATATTAGAGTGTCGGATTTAACGTTTAAATCACAAGTAATGTTAAGTAATGCCAATCCACAACAAAAAGATTATAACTGGGGAACTGCAGAATTGGTTCATTGGACTTCTTTGGATGGCTTACCTTTAACAGGAATGCTCATTAAGCCTGAAAACTTTGATGCCAATAAAAAATACCCAATGATCGTTAATTTTTACGAAAAAAGTTCTAATAACTTATACGCCCACAAAGCACCAAATCCAGGACGTTCAACAATTAATTACAGCTTTTATGCAAGTCGAGGGTACTTAATTTTTAATCCTGATGTTTATTACCGAATTGGGTATCCCGGAGAAAGCGCTTTTAATTGTGTAATTCCTGGAATTACCTCATTGATAGAAAAAGGCTTTGTGGATGCAGACAATATTGGAACTCAAGGACATAGTTGGGGAGGGTACCAAATAGCATACCTTGTGACTAAGACAGACATTTTTAAAGCTGCAGAATCGGGTGCTCCTGTTGTGAACATGATAAGTGCTTTTGGAGGAATTAGATGGGATACGGGATTAAGTAGACAATTTCAATATGAACATACACAAAGTAGAATAGGAGGGACACCTTGGGAATACCCTCAACGTTATTTTGAAAATTCACCAATCTACAATTTAGATAAAGTAAATACACCATTACTAATTATGCATAACGACGCAGATGGACATGTACCTTGGTACCAAGGTATTGAGTTTTTTGTAAATTTAAGGCGTCTTGGTAAACCTTCATGGTTACTCAATTATAATGGTGCAAGACATTGGCCATTAAAGATGCAAAATCGAAAAGATTTTAATATAAGAATGCAACAATTTTTTGATTACTATTTACAAAATGCTCCCAAACCTGTATGGATGGATCGTGGAGTTCCAGCGATAGAAAAAGGAATTAATCAAGGATATGAATTAATCAACAATGAATAAAATTATGGTAAAAAAAATAAATTGGGATGACGTTCCCGTAGAACAAGTTACAGACAAAATGCAGCGCAAAATGATTTATGGTGAAAAAGTAATGGTCGCTCGAATGAAATTTAAAGATGGTTTTTTAGTACCGCTTCATGATCATGTAAACGAACAAGTGACACAAGTAATATCGGGAACAATGCGGTTTTGGTTTGGCGCGAATAAAGAACAAACTATGGACTTAGGACCGGGAGATTCTGTGGTTATACCAGCACATGTTCCGCATGAAGCATTAATGATTGGTGATGTGGAAGAGGTAGATACCTGGTCTCCAATTAGAGAAGATTGGTTAGATGGAACCGATGATTACCTAAGAAAATAATTAAATGGATTTAGGTTTAAAAGATAAGAGAGCATTTGTAGCAGCATCAAGTGACGGCCTAGGTAAAGCTGTCGCATTAGAATTGGCTAAGGAAGGAGCAAGTGTTATAATTAATGGTAGAGATCGAGATAAATTAGAACAAACAAAAAGGGATATTGAAATTGTTGCAAGTACTCCCGTGATGGCCATATGTGGTGATCTCGCTAATGAAAAAGAAAGAGCAGAACTACTAACCACGATTTTTAATAGTTATGACGCGCTCGATATTCTCGTAACTAATACGGGTGGACCGCCTTCGGGAACCTTTGAAAGTTTGTCAATGACAGATTGGGATAACACATACAATTTATTACTTGCAAGTACAGTCTCATTAATTAAATCAGCACTTCCAGGCATGAAACATCAACGTTGGGGAAGGATTATTGCCATTACATCTCAAGCAGTGAAACAACCTGTTGCTAATTTAATATTATCTAACTCTGTTCGAGCTTCAGTAGCTGGTTTAATAAAGACCTTAGCAAGTGAATTGGGTGAATATGATATAACAGTGAACAATGTCATGCCTGGCTACACAAAAACAAATCGGTTGTTATCACTAATAAAAAAAACACCTTCCTTTGCATCTGCAATTGATGAAATTCCTTTAAAACGGTTTGGAAACCCTGATGAATTTGCTGCTGCCGTTACCTTTTTAGCAAGCGAAAGAGCAAGTTACATTACCGGAACATCTTTGGCAGTTGACGGTGGTTGGATAAAAAATATATTATAACAATGTCTATTGACTTATCAGGCTTAAACATACTACTTACAGGAGCTTCGCAAGGTATTGGAAAGACTACAGCCAATTATTTAATGACGATGGGTGCTAGAGTTGCTATTCATTATAATCACAATAAAACAGCTGCGGAAGAGTTAGCAAAAAAGCATAAAACAACAAACTCAAAAATATTTAAAGCAGATTTAAACAATATATCTGAGGTCACTGCACTATTTAAAGAGGTAAAAAAAGAATTTGGTGTTATTAATGTAATCATTTTAAATGCTGGTATCGCAATTTCTCATCCAATTGAGAAAACTTCTGAGAATTGGTTTGAAATATGGAAAAAAACTATGGCTGTGAATTTAGATGCAGCTGGATTACTTACAAAACTTGGAATTGAGCATTTTAAAGTACAGCAAGGAGGTCGTTTTATTTATATTGGGAGTAGAGCAGCATTTAGAGGTGAAACTGAAGACTTTTTAGCATATGCAGCGTCCAAAGGAGGGTTAACCTCATTGGCAAGAAGTGTTGCACGATCTTTTGGAAAAGAGAATATCAAATCTTTTGTAATTGCTCCCGGATTTACCAAAACACAAATGGCAGACGCATTCATTGAAAAATACGGCAAAGAAAGAATTCTTAGTGAAATTTCGTTAAAAGAATTAACTAAACCATCTGATATAGCACCACTAATTGCCTTTATTTCTAGTGGTCTGATGGATCATGCCACAGGAGCGACAATTGACATTAATGCAGGAAGTCACATTAGATAAACGCACTGCCTTTAATCAGATAAAAAGTCATCTTGTAAGTCTTTATTGACCTTTGGAGGCCATAAAATCATAGATAGTTTTAGATATTTTTGCTAATTGTTCTGTCCCTTTTTCAAAATTCTTCAAATTTTTTGATAATAGGATAAGAGTATAAGCACCACCGTTAGGAAGATAAATAATTGCGGCATCATGATGAACACCAGTTATGGCACCAGTTTTATGAGCAATATCGACATGATGTGGTAAATATTTAGGTATCATATCATTCCATTTTTGTTGCTTCAATATTGAAATCATAGCATCACATTCCTTTGATCCTAAAAAAGATTGCAAAGCAAGACCTTTCATTATAACATTGAGATCTTTGGCTGTTGTCGTATTGCTTAATCCTTGATCAAAAGCTTTTTGATCCTCAACACCACGTAAAATAGTCATATTTGTTGTTCCAAAACTTCTCATAGTCTCATTTACTTTTTTTGCAGATACTAATTCTATAAGAATGTTTGTAGCCAGATTACTACTCACAGTAATCATGGCTATTATCAATTCATGAATTGTCAATGTATTGTCAATGTACTTATAAACAATATCATCACTATCATCATGAATATTTAATTGATAGGAACTGCCATCGACAATACTTGTGAATTGATTAGATATTTTAATAGAATCTTGTAGACTTAAATCTCCGGCACGTTGTTGCTTATAAAGCTCAATCATTACAGGTACTTTCATGGTACTTGCAGCATGAAAAACGTCATTAACATTAATGAATAATGGTGGTGTTTCAAGTGATAAATCAGTAAAGGCTAGAGCTATGTCACCTTCAATAGTTGATAACTGATGATGGATTGAAATCTCTAATTCTTCGAAAGAATTACTTTTATCTTTTTTGCAAGAAACCACTATCAATAGTGAAATTAGTAAAAGGTTTATTCTCATAATTTGTAACATACTTAGCGTTGATGTAGAAACACTAATTTAAGTATAAATAAAACTAATTAATAAAATGTCAATGATAATTCTTAGATGGTTAACTTTAAACTTATTTATAAGTCTTATTATGAAACACATCTTTGTAAAAATTCAATTCCTGATTATTATCTGTTCCACCTTAACGTTGCTCGGCCAAGACTTTAAGTCCTTAACATATAGAAGTGTGGGACCTGAAAGAGGAGGACGTGTAACGACCGTTACTGGAACTGCCGAAGAGCCTGGTACTTTTTATTTAGGAGCCTCAGGTGGAGGTGTATGGAAAACTAAAGATTATGGAACAACTTGGAATAATATTTCAGATGGTTATTTTAAAACACCGTCAATTGGAGCAATTGAAGTAGCTTCTAACGACCCTAATATTATATATGTTGGAACGGGTTCAGATGGTTTAAGAAGCAATGTGATTAGCGGTAAAGGGATGTATAAGTCCATCGACGCGGGAAAAACTTGGGAACACATTGGATTAAAAGAAGTAGGGCAAATTGGTGCGGTAGAAATTGATCCTACAAATCATAATATCGTTTGGGTAGCTGCCATAGGAAATGCTTTTAAAGCCAATTCTGAAAGAGGTATTTACAAAACAATAGATGGTGGTAAAAGTTGGGAAAAGGTGTTGTACGTTTCAGAGGTAGTAGGTTTTTCGGATTTAGAATTATTACCTGGAAATCCAAATGTTGTTTATGCAGCAGCTTGGAAGGCTGAACGAAAACCTTGGACCATTATTTCAGGAGGTACAAACGAAGAAGGTGGATTATACAAATCCATTAATGGCGGAAAAGATTGGACCAAATTAAAAGAGGGCTTGCCCAATGGATTAATTGGTAAAATTGATTTAGCTGTTTCAGCGGTTGATTCTAGTATTTTATATGCAGTAATTGAAGCTCCTAATCAAGAAGGAGGGCTTTATAAATCCATAAATCAAGGTAAATCATTTAAACAAGTATCTGACAATAAAGGTTTGGTTAATAGACCATTTTATTACACAAATATTGAGCTAGACCCTACCAATCCTGATATTGTTTATTCAAATGCTAATCCACTATTAAAATCAATTGATGGTGGAAAATCCTTCAAACGAATGAGTGTTCCACACGGTGATAATCATGACATATGGGTCAATCCAAATAATCCAAATTTATTAATTCAAGCTAATGATGGCGGTGCAAATGTTAGCCACAATGGAGGTGAAACATGGTCTTCACAATTTAATCAACCAACAGCAGAGTTGTATACTCTAGAAATAGATGATCAATATCCGTATTGGCTATATTCGGGACAACAAGATAATTCTTCAACCATCGCCGTACCAAGTTATCCGCCAACTTCAATTCAAAAAGCGGGTATTGGTTGGGTTATAAATACGGGTGGTTGTGAAACTGGACCAGCGGTTCCAAAACCAGGAAATCACAACATCGTTTATGCCAATTGCAAAGGTCGGTTTGGTGTATTTAATAAGCTTACTGGAATTGAAAAAGGATATTACGTAGGTGCTTCTAACATATACGGTCATAATCCCAAAGATTTAAAATATCGATTTCAGCGTGTCGCACCTATTCACGTCTCACCGCATGATCCAAACGTTATATACCATGGTTCACAATACCTTCACAAGACAGAAACAGATGGTTTTTCTTGGGAAACAATTTCTCCAGATTTAACTGCTTTTGAAGATGACAAACAAGTGAATTCAGGAAGTCCAATCACACGGGATATTACTGGTGAAGAATATTACAGTACGCTTTATGCTATTAAGGAATCTACGCTTCAAAAGGGGCTCATATGGACGGGATCCAATGATGGTGTCATTTCACTCACTAAAGATGGAGGCAAGACTTGGAACAATGTGACACCATCTGCACTTCCTAAAGGTGGGCGTGTAGAATCTATTGAACCTTCAAAATATAATCCAGCAAAGGCCTATATAGCAGTTGAGAGGCATTTTTTAGGGGATTCGAAGCCTTATCTCTATAAAACAACAGATTTTGGTAAATCTTGGGAGTTTATTTCCAAAGTCGAAAATGGTATTCCAAATGATCATTTCACAAGAGTATTAAGAGAAGATCCTGTTAGAAAAGGTTTATTGTATGCAGGAACTGAATATGGTGTTTTTATCTCTTTTGATGATGGCGAATCTTGGAAAAAGTTTCAACAAAATTTACCAATTACACCAATCACCGATCTCAAAATATTTAGAGGAGATCTCATTCTTAGCACGATGGGAAGAGGATTTTGGATACTAGATAACATAACTTCATTGAGACAAAAGGACATAAATAATCTTGACAAAAAACCACATTTATTTAAGCCTGATAACACCATTCGTTATAGATTTCCCAATGTTCGCAACTCATTTCCAAAATATCCAAGAACCAGTGTCATAATGGATTATTTTATTCCCAATGGAAAAAAAGAAGGAATACAATTAGATATTTTCAACTCGGAAAATAAATTGATCGCGACTGTAGTAAGCGATACAACGATGCTCTCCTCTCATGTAGAAGAAGTAGAGGACATGAATTTAAGTCAAACATTCCGTTATGTTGATCCTAAATTAGAGAATACACCTGGTTTTCATCGTTTTTCATGGAATCTTAGACAAAAAGGTGCTTGGGCAAGTAATGTGAAAAGACGTTTTAAAAATGGTCCGTTGGTTCCTCCAGGAAATTACACAGCGCGATTAACGGCTCATGATCAAGTTCTTGAACAGTCTTTTGAAATTATCATGGATCCAAGAATTTTAGATGAAGGCATCACGAAGGACGATGTAATAGAGCAGCTAGAATTTCAAAATAAAGTAATAGCATTATTATCGGAAGTTCGATTATTTGAATCAAAACTTTCAAAAGAACAAGACAAATTAAAGGGGAAAAAATCTAAAAATAAAATTGCAAAATTTAATGACATACAAGTATTACTGAAACAACTGAATAACGAAAAAGGAGCTTACCCTCAACAAATGCTTATATCACAAATTTCATATTTGCTAAATATGGTGAGTAGAGCAGACCAACTGCCGGGTAAAGACGCGACTGATAGGCTTGTAGAGCTTGAGAATGAATGGAAAAATATTTATTCATCATATTCAAAATAAATGTCTCAATCCTCTTCAAAGTTATTGATTGTATTAGCCTTTTTTTCAATTTATGTGATTTGGGGCTCTACGTATTTACTCAATAAAATTGCTGTTGGGGAATTACCCCCTTTTATGCTTGCCTCAGTACGCTTTTTATCTGCAGGACTACTCATATTTTTAATTGCAAAAGCACTCAAAATACCTTTAGCAATTAATAAAAAACAAATACTAAATACTGCAATCGCTGGTTTTTTGTTTTTAACATTTGGTAACGGAGTCATTGTTTGGGCTCTTCGATATGTCGATAGTGGTTTTGCTGCTCTAGAAATCTCAGCACAGCCTCTTGTAATTTTACTTTTAATGCGAATACATCAAAAAAAACCAATAAAATTGATGTCCATGATTGGAGTTCTTTTGGGTATCATAGGCATCTATTTGCTAATTAGTCAAAAGCAAGTCATGGATCAAGAAAATTCACTGTTAGGCGCCTTTATGATATTTCTTTGTATGCTTAGTTGGGCTTATGGCAGCTTATTTGTAGCAAAAGCAGATTTACCATCAAATTTTTTCATTAATACGGGTTACCAAATGTTTATCGGTGGATGTTTTCTGTGCATTGCTAGTGTTGCTTTTGGTGAGTCTTGGACGTTTCCGGGTGTTTGGAGTACCGATGTCAAAATATCAATGCTTTTGCTTGTTGTATTTGGCAGTATTGTGGCTTTTACGTCCTTTAACTACTTGTTAAAAATAGTCTCTCCTGAAAAAGTAGCCACCTCAACCTATGTCAATCCAATAGTGGCGCTTATTTTAGGATGGTTCATTTTAAATGAACGTATTACGATGCAATCATGTATTGCAGCAATGATATTGCTAACAGGTGTTTATTTTATTAACACAAAAAAAACATTAACCGTTTTTAAACGATTTAAAAAATAAATAATAAGTATCTATATTCGTATCATGAAAAGAATTCCTCATAAATTTAGAATGGTTGTCTTTGTCTTTTTCATGACAATTTTTATTGGTCTTGCATTATCCGGTCTTTTACTCTTTAGAGAAGTTGGTCTTGCACATAACTTTTTAAGCCTATGGCTTGATCGTTTTACAACAATGTGGTTGACGGTCGTTCCCGTCGTAATAGTCGTTATTCCAATTGTGAATTTTGTAACTAACAAAGTCGTCGCAGACAAATAAAACTCACTGAAATTTATTATTTACGTTTAAATTTAAATGATTACTCGAGGTAAAGCATTTGACCAACTTTTAAAACAGATGAACTTTTTATATTGTTGGTAATACAAATTGATCGAATAGAAATATTATTTCGTCGAGAAATATGAGAAAGTGTATCTCCAGATTGGACAATGTAGAGTGTTTTTTCTTTTTTCAAACTAGCCAAAGCTTCAGATTCACTTAATAAAAGTTCGAGCTTCGTTGTTTGTCTAGGACTGTGCAAATAGGGCTTTGTCCATTTCTTAGTAACCCAGATTTCGGAGGCTCTAATTTTATTTGAATCATCAATTACAAACAAATATTCTGGATTTATAGCAACTCCTTTGTAACTCATTGTGTAATGTAAATGGCTACCTCTTGCATTACCTGTTGCGCCACCACGTCCCAAAACTTCTCCACCAACAACAGTATCATTTGCCCTTACACGAATGGATGACAAATGCGCATAAGAAGTTTCCATACCATTAAAATGCCTCACAATAACTAATTTACCGTGACCTGGATTATATTTTGCAAAACGTACAATACCATCAAGGACAGATACGACATCATCACCTGTGATTAAGTCAATATCAATACCAGAGTGTGCTCTTCGCCATCGCCAACCATATCTAGACGTAATAACTTTCTTTTTTAAAATAGGTGAGTGGTATACACTATCGGAAAATGTTATTTGAAACGGAAATGTAACAGTCTCATTGTCGTATGGATTATAGGTGTTTGTGTTCCAAAAAGATCTTTTGATATCTGAAGTGTTACCGTAATTCAGGTCAATGTCATGCGTAAAGACGTCAAAAGACTGCGATACATTTAGTAAGGAGGATACAATCTGTCCGCGTGCCGACTCCGACATACATAAAAGAAACACCACCATTATTTGTACTCTTAACAACACTTGTATACCAGACTGGGAATAAATAGTTTAATTTAATTATTAAAGGGATTGCGAATTTATAAAAAAAATATGGTTCATAAAAAAGTGGTTGTTTTACACTACTCAAACTCAATAAAAACAGATACTATTGAACATGAAAGTGTTAGAACAGATTTCTTAGTTTATAAAAAAATGAACCATTTCTATATAAACACTGCGTATCTTTGCCAAAATAATTACAGTGATTGCTAACAGGAAATCTCAAGATGCTATTTTAAAAAAACTTCATATTGCTCGCTTAAATACGATGCAAGAGGAAGCACAACTAGCCATACCCTCCGTTAAAAACACCATGCTTTTATCACCCACTGGTACTGGTAAAACTATTGCTTATCTGTTGCCAACGATTGGCCTTCTCGATGCCTCTTGTAAGAATGTACAATTGCTAATTTTGGTTCCTTCAAGAGAATTAGCTATTCAAATTGAGCAAGTAATTAGAAACATGGGGGCAGGATATAAGGTAAATGTTGTCTATGGAGGCAGACCTTTCTCTAAAGATAAATTAGATTTAAAAAGTGCACCAGCTATCCTAGTGGGAACACCAGGTCGTATTGCCGATCATCTTAGGCGCAAAACGTTTTCTGTTGAAAACATCGTGACATTGGTTTTAGATGAATTTGATAAATCTTTAGAAATTGGTTTTGAGTCTGAAATGTCTGATATTTTTAATCATTTACCGAATATCGATAGACGTGTTCTTACCTCGGCAACAAAAAATATAAAAATTCCTTCTTTTGTTGGCCTCAAGGATGAAGTTGTTATCGACCATCTTAATCAGGAACAGTCAAAATTACTGATTAAAAAAGTCATTTCAGAAGATAAAAATAAGCTTCAAGCACTATTAAATTTGGTACATCATGTTGGAAAGAAACCTGGTATTATATTTTGTAATTTTAAAAACAGTATTGAATACGTAAGCGATTATTTAACAAATAATAACATACAACATGGATGTTTTCATGGCGGTATGGAGCAAATTGAACGTGAACGTGTTCTTATTAAATTTAGAAATGGAACCTATCAACTAATCATTGCTACGGATCTTGCCTCAAGGGGTTTGGACATACCTGAGCTTCAATATATTATTCACTACCAATTACCATTAAGGTTGGAGGAATTTACTCATAGAAATGGCCGAACTGCACGTATGAACAACACAGGAACAGCGTTCGTTCTACAATGGAAAAATGAGTATCTACCAGAATTCATTAAAACACCACTCATTCAAAAATTAAGTAAATCATTTCAAGACCTTTCAAGTCCTTGGGTCACGTTATTTATTTCTGGAGGACGAAAAGATAAAATATCCAAAGGAGATATTGCTGGTTTATTTTTAAAGAAGGGGCTACTAAATTCTGGCGACATAGGAATCATTGAACTTAAAAATGATTGTGCGTTTATTGCTGTTTCAAAATCAAAATTCACAACTATTTTAGATAATTTAAATAACACCCGATTAAAAAAGAAAAAAATAAGAATTTTTAAAATTTAAGAGTATTATCATTCATAATCCAGTCATGAAAACAGCTATATGTTGATACACGATAATTTTATTAGTTTTAATTAAAGGAAATAAATATATTTGAATCTCAATAAAAACAGTAAATCTTTACATTTAGTACAATGGCAAAATCTCAACAAACTTTTAACAAGAGCGAAAAAGAAAAAAAGCGTTTAAAAAAACGTGAGGATAAGCGGAAAAAAATGGAGGCTCGTAAATTGGAAAAAGCAGAAAATGGAAGTAAAGGTATTGAATTTGCTTACGTGGATCATAATGGGAATTTAACTGATACACCGCCAGATCCATCACTAAAAGTAAAAGTAAAAGCAAAAAATATAGAAATAAGTATTCCTAAGACTCTTGACAGTGATCGTGAAGCTTTCGATCCAGTTAGAAGTGGTAAAGTGTCATTTTTTGATACTTCGAAAGGTTTTGGTTTTATCATAGATTCTGATGATCAAGAAAAATATTTTACACACGTTAGTGGGTTGCTTGATGAAATAGCAGAAAACGATAAAGTTACTTTCGAACTTCAAAAAGGTTTAAAGGGTCTCAATGCAGTAAAAGTTAAGCTGGTTAAATAGTCTTTTCACATTAATTGTATTTTTACAGACTTATAAGTTTATCTAATAAGTAGAGTAGTCCTAAATTGATTCCATTTTATCGTCTTTTTTTTACGTTTATATAAAAAACAGACCTCTTACCGTTAAAATAGTGCATTGATACCGTTTTTATGGTTGATGATAATGAGTTCTTTAATTTTAAAGAGTAAAACTCATTGCCCCATGAAATTTTTCCTAAAATATTTTTTAAATCTAAGTGTTATTTCTCTTTTATCTTCTGTGAATGCTCAAAACTTAGATTATCTTGAGAGAAACCCTATCTACGATTATTCTGAAATAAATTTGAATCATACCGACACTGTTCCAGATTTTGATATTGCAATCAATAAATTAAAAATAATGGGAACAGTATATAAAAATGATGGTACGACCCCTGCAAAAAACATATTAATATACATTGAGCAAGCTGATGAAAAAGGTAATTACGCAATTGAGACCTATAAAGGAAAGCGTTTCATGAAACATCGCGCCTGGGTCAAAACGGACAATGACGGAAATTATACATTTTTCACTTTCATACCCGGTGCAGCAATAGACCCAATTACCTTTCCTAAGCGAAGAGGTCTAAAGAAAATATATCCGGTTGTTAAAGAAACTAATAAGCCTGAATATAATCTTGACGCACTTTTATTTAACGACGATCCAAAACTCACCAAGACTTGCAGAAAAAAACTTAAAAGAAAAGGGATAGATTGTATTCTCACTCCAAGTAAAATTGGAAATATTCAGGTTGTTGAAAAAAATTACATTCTTGAAGATGTAAGGTCGGTCTCTAAGTAAAGTTTCTCACAGAGATTTAAAAGCTTCCTTAATTTACTTATTATAGAATTTCGTAATCGTTTTAGATTAATCATAATTTTATCCTAAAACCTTTGAAAAACTATTGATTATAAGAAGTTATCATTAATTTAACCATTGGAAGTATAAGGTTTTATGATTGTTGCATTAATTTATGGTATCATTAGTTTGTCATTTCAGACCTCTACAATCACTATTGCTGATTTTAAAAATCAACAAGACATATCGAATTGGTTTGTTGTGAATGATGGTGTCATGGGTGGGTATTCAAATGGAAGTATTAGTTTAAGCGATGACGGTTATGGGTTGTATCAGGGTTATGTAACAACTCTTAATAATGGAGGTTTTTCATCAATTCGTTATCGGTTTAAACCAAAGCAAATATCTAAGTACGCGCATGTGTCCTTAAGAGTTCGTGGTGATGGAAAAATTTATCAATTTAGAATCAAAAATCAATCTAATGCGAGGTATTCTTACATACAATATTTTGAGACCACCAAAGAATGGGAAACTATTACAATACCACTAAATTCATTTTATGCAAGTTTTAGGGGTTATAAATTAAATGTCTCTAATTATTCTGGTCAAGAAATTGGAGAAATTGCGATTCTCATTGGAAACAAAAAAAATGAAGATTTTGCTCTTGAAATAGAGCGCATATGGTTGAAATAACAAATTAAAAAAATTATTTATGGAGTATGTTATGATTGTGTTACACGTTATTGTGAGTCTAAGTATTTTAAATGTTTGGTTACTTAGAAAAAATAAAGCTACCCAGTGGCGTGGTGGAGATGCAACTACAATTGTACAAGAATTTGAACGATACGGATTACCTAAATGGAGTTACCATGTCATTGGTTTTATAAAAATAATTGGGGCTATTGGGCTTTTTGTGGCTATATGGGTCCCAGAATTAACCCAACCCTCTGCATCAATATTAGCAGTTCTCTTACTAGGGTCTATCTCGATGCATTTAAAAATCAAAGATCCCTTCATAAAATCTTTACCTGCTCTATCATTTTTTATTATTTGCCTCACTATATTATTTTTTTAAAGTAATCAAAGCACCTCATATGCTCTTGACCTTTATGTATATCGAAGATATTATTCAATTATTATCTCTTTTTTCAGCATTTTCATTTATCTTTTTTGGTATTTCTTGTTTATTTTCTACCTACATGAAATCTGAATTTAAAAGATATGGCCTAAAGCATTATCAAAAGTTAGTTGGAACTCTACAGATATTGGGTGCCCTTGGTCTTTTTCTTGGACAATGGCTTTCTTTATCTATTCAAGGACTAGCAGCCCTTGGATTAAGTATATTGATGTTTTTAGGTTTTTTAACAAGACTAAAGATTCGCGATTCACTATTACAATCAAGTTCGTCTTTGTTCTACGCCGTGTTGAACGCTATCATCGTCATACTCATGCTTAATGAGCAGTTTTCATTATTTTAATGGTTGTGATTAGTTGCATGTTCACGCACATTCTTCTATAAAGAGGTTAAATAGGATTCTGCATTTTCAAGATGTTTCACTTTTTTCTCAGGAGCCATCTTATCAAACATCGACACCAACATACCTAGCCTTGGGTTTTGTTTAAAAAAATCTCGGTGAGTATCCATAAAACGCCAAAACAATCCATCCCAAACGTCTTGCCAATCACCCTTTTTATAATTACTCATTTTCATTAAATAATTACTACCACTGATGTATGGCTTGGTCGCCATGAGACCTCCATCAGAAAATTGACTCATACCATAAACATTGGGAACCATAACCCAATCATAAGAATCGATAAAAAGCTCCATAAACCAACGGTATACCTCGTCAGGATCAAATTCACAGAGCATCATGAAATTGCTTAAAACCATCAATCGTTCTATATGATTACAATAACCCGTTTTTAATACTTTTTTAATGGTTTGGTCTATTGGACCAATTCCTGTTGTTCCATCATAAAAAGAAGCAGGGATTTTTTTTGTAAAATTCCAAAAATTTCGAGTTCTTTCATCACTACCACGGGTTTCATACATGCCTCTGATAAACTCTCTCCACCCAATAATTTGTCTAACAAATCCTTCTAAAGAATTAATAGGTACTTCATGATTTGATGCATAAATAAGTGCCGTGTCAATAATTTCATTTGGCGTTATCAAACCAACATTTAGCATGGGAGTAAGCACACTGTGATTTAAAATTGAATGTTCATTTACGATGGCATCCTCATAAGCACCAAATTCATGAAAACGCAGCTCTAAAAATTGATTGAACCATTCTTTGGTAGTTTCAATATTTGTAGGGTAGAGACAAAAATGATCATCTAACTCTCCAATATTATTATCAAAATGGGTAGCAACATAAGTACAAGCTTCGCCATAATAGTCATTGTAATCAGGATATTGTATTGACGGTGGTATTTTTTTGGCAGGATATTTCTTTCTGTTTTCTGCATCAAAGGTCCATTTTCCTCCTGATGGCTTACCGTTCTCATCAATCAAAATATTCATTTTTTTTCGTTGTTCCGTATAAAATGATGTTTGATGATATTTCTTTTTGTCAACTCTAAAAAAAGGTAACAAATCTTCTTTTGTATTAATAAATAGAGGAGACTCAGTAACTTGGTAATTAATTTCATTATCCTGACATCCTTTTGTGAGTCTTTTCAAGAGATAGTTATCGACAGGGTCAAAGAAATTTATTTCTGAAATACCAGATGCCTTTAAAGCTGGTAATAAAAGACGAGTATCTGAGATATCCTGAAATGAATTAATATATACAACGTCTATGTTTTTTGACAAAAGATAGCTTTCGTACTGTTTCATAGTAGCCCTATGAAAAGCAATTTTTTGCTTGTGAAAGTTAAACTGTTTAAAAAAAAGATACTCTTCAATTAAATAAACAGGCAGTTTGTTTTCAATTAAAGTTGAACTTTCAAATAGCTGATTTGGTAAAATTAAATTAATTTTTTTCATGTGTGCTTGTTTCTTCTGCAGCGTTCACTGCAATATTTCACTTCATCCCAACAATTTTTCCACTTCTTTCGCCAAGCAAAGGGCTTTTCACAAACCAAACATTCCTTTTCTGGTAAATATTGTTTTTTCATGTTACATATTGACATGTGTGGTTAATATTCGTTGCTTTTCTTTTTTTACCGCTGGATGACTTTTATGACTCCATATTTTTTTTCTTGCTTCCCGGGAACTCTCTAATAAATCTACGATTGGAGCAGGGTAGTGGTGACCTATGGTGACACCACAAAACGTCTGCTCCATTGAGCTCATAGTCCATGGTTGGTGTATAAATGAAACGGGGACTTCAGCTAGCTCAGGAATCCATTTTTTAATAAAAATACCATTCGGATCGTGCTCAATCGAATTTTTGACGGGATTATATAGTCTTACCGTATTAATTCCAGTTGTTCCGGCTTGCATTTGAAATTGCGGAAAATGTATTCCAGGTTCATAATCTAAAAATTGACGAGCTAAATGATAGGCACCCTCACGCCAATCTTGATCCAAATTAAAACTTAAAAACGACACGACCATCGCCCGCATTCTAAAATTAATCCAGCCTGTTTGAGTGACAGCTCTCATGCATGCATCGATTAGTGGGTATCCTGTTTGTCCCGTCTTCCAAGCCTTAAGAAAAGATGTATTCTTAACATGTTCTAACAATTCATAGCCATTGTTAATACAATGTGTTTCATAGGAACACTCAACTTCAAACTTTTGTATAAAATGACAATGCCAATGCAAACGAGTTAACATGCCATTAAAAGCCCTTTTAAAAACCAACCTGTTTGGATGGTTACTAACGAATTGAAAAACTTGCTTGACACTGATATTACCCCAAGCGATGTAGGGAGATAAACGACTGCAAGACATTCTACTAGCATCAGGCTTAGAGATGTTACGATGATAATTACGACCTCTGTCAAGAACAAAAGAATGTAGATATCGCCATGCATTTACCTCACCCGCTGGCTGAAATAAGGACGGATACTTTTCAATTTTAGTTATGAATTGAGCAGGTAAGTTAAAAGCAGGGAATATTTTTATTGAATTAAAATCTTGCTTATAAGTATTGACAGTAATCGGACCTTTCATGACAGTATACCAATACTTTCTCCAATTTTTACGATGTCTCAAGCCTCTTATAATCCCGTCTCGTTGAAATTCATTCCAATTAATGTTTTGTTGCTTACAAAATGCGTTAATTTTCTTATCACGATCCCATGTAATTTGGACACCGCTCTCTTGGTAACTAAAAATATTTTTAATGTGAAACTGTGTTTGGATATAATTAAAAATATCCAAAGAATTACCATAGAACGTGTGCACTGTGCGTTTATATTTTTGTAGACTCTCATTCATGGATTTGAGAGAGTAATAAATAAACTGTAAGTGCCTTAATGCTGTGTCAGGATGCTTTAAACAATGGGAATCAAAAATATAAATAATGACATAAGGGAGTTTTGATTGCTCAGCAATATTTAAAGGAAGGTGGTCTTGTAATCTCAAGTCTCTTTTTAACCAAACAATATTTATTTCTTTTAATTTCAAAAAATGATTTGCTTTTTACATTTTTTCCAAAAAGCAAAAAAAGAAGGATAGTATCCCTCAACATTAAACATCCAATCACGTTGATCACATGTTCCTTGATAATGCTCATTTAGTGGATGTTCTTTAAAATAAACTGTCTTGAGATTGTAATTAGCTTTTAACTCATTGAATTCGCCTACAAACAACTGTATGTTCAAAATATTATTAGACAGACCAAGAATAAAATTAATTACATGTTCAGATACGGGATATTGGTTGAAATGTGAAGGTTCTAACAATAATATTCGATTTGCCTCAATATCATTTCTCCAAAAGGGATCTAGATTGTAGCTGTTGTATATGAGAGTTGGTAAATGCGTATTTATTTTATTAATAGAAGATTGCGGTAGAGGGGTAACTAAATTTAAGTGCTCAGAAGCAAGAAGCTCCTTAGGAATATCAAATTCCTGAAAATTATCATAAGGAACGTCTAAGTAAGTACCGGTCTCAGAGGTATTACAATATGTGTTTATATTCTCCTGATTTGCGTAATATTTTTTGTTACTATTAGCACCTGCAACCCATTGCCAACTTAAAGCATTACTTGCCCAATCACCATCAAGTAAGTGATAATACATCCATCTAGCTGGTTCTTTCCAATGATGATTGGCAATATTACATGTAAGCGAAGCCATGTACATACGTAAATGATTGTGTATGTATCCTGATGAAACTAGCTTTGTAATTGCTGCATCAATGGCGAGTATTCCAGTTGTCCTTTCATTTAGGGCTGCAGGAATACCATACCCCACGATAGGTTCTTGCTGGTGCTTTAAATCTTGATTAATATCATTTTTCTTATGAATCCAAACCTGTTGCCAATAGTCACGCCATGCGAGTTCTTGTATAAATTTAAACATGCCACCAGGCTTAAAACCACGTTTAATTAGTGTTTCATAAACGTATTTCGTTGATATCACCCCACGGGATATATATGGAGATAAACGACTAACATCACCATTCGTGTAATTTCTACTCGATGCGTAATTAGAGGGATTAAATGCCATAACCTTATCGATAATATCATCAATGTGTACATCAAAATACCCTGTGTTATCTGTCGCCATTATCGCTTACTAATTTTATTACTAGAGATTGCCTTTTGACGTGAACATTTAAAGCGAACGATTTCGTCACTTCGTTTTTTGAGATGTTTCTTACTTACGCCACTATTAACACGTTGTCTCCAGAGCTTGAAACTAGATTTTTTCAAGGTCCCACGCATTACTTTAATCACCTCTTTTTCAGCAATTCCGAATTGGAATTGAATGGCCTCAAAAGGCGTACGATCTTCCCAAGCCATCTCGATAATACGATCCAGTTGTCGCTCTGAAAAATCATGATGAAGAATTATTTCTCTACTACTTTTTCCCATATGTGATCTGTATTTAAATAAAAACTGCCTAACGAATCAAAATCACACTCATGAGGTGCTATAATTGATAAAAAGGTTTCTCCATTTTTCCGCTGGTATAAATGATAACATTTCCCAATAATTGGTTCAAAAGAAAACTTTGCATCATATATCAATTGATTAAATTCGAATTCTTTCATAAGAGCCTCATACTGGTCTTTTAATTCGTTCAATTCCGATTTAATTTTATGATTTAGTTTATTAATACACCTATTTTTCCAAGCAACGGTATCTGAGGGGTTAATCATGGGAGCAACCAAATTAGTGCCGTAAGGCCTTAAGGCTGCGTCAAATTGTTGTGTTTTTTCATTAAAAACTACGTTATCTGGAATTTTGCTTTTTTTCATACGTCCTTCAAATCCTTAAGATGAGTCAAAAATAGGAAATGTTTAACCTTTTTATGTTAAAGTTAAACAAAAATTTCTTCATAAAGACTTCAGAATAACAGGGTGTAAAGATTGAATATAAGTCCTGTTATCATCAATGAAAAACAGCAAAAAGCCAACTCTAAATGAGTTGGCTTAACCAATTAAATAACGACTAATATGAGTTAATTTAAAGAAACATAATTATTTACATCATCGTTTGTTTGTTTAAATCTTAACACTTTAGACTTTTTATCCTTTTTTATTTTTATAACAAATGTCGATTCAGGTCCAGTAAGGTGTTTGTATTCAATATATTGCTGACTTTTTAAAATTCTCCAATTTGGGAAAGCCTTTATGACCTCTAAAGTCAATTGAGTAGGTAATTTGATATTGTTGTAATTTTCAAACGAGCTAACGATTTTTCCACTAGCATCATAAGTGGTCTCAACGTGACAGTTTGTTTCTTTAAAAACTACATCATAAGTTGTTTTTTTGTCAGATTTGAAAACAGCTAAGTTTTGAATATTATATGATGCTATCATATTTTGAAATTCAGATATTTTGCTCGAACTACGTTGTAAAGACATGTCTTTTAAATAGTCAAAGTTTTTGGTATTTTGTGATGCGGCTGAAAACACAAAAGATAAAAAAAGGACGCATGTAAAAAGTAAAGATTTCATAAAAAGAGTTTTATTTGTTAAGGATGGTGTAAAGATAATTTAACAAGGGTTTAGAATGGCTTAGTAGCACCACACATAAACTACGTAGAGCTACGTAAATCAGTAACTCTTGCATTAATTAGATTATTTTTAGTCGCTGAGAATCGTTTAAAAAATAAATTCTTGACAACTATTCAGAATATCCCAACTAAACGTGTGCTAATAGCTTTCGAAAATCATTACTGTAACGAATCCTCATTTAGCTCATAAGATTAGAGAATAATATCTGTAGTTATTTTGAAATATCGTCTAAAAGCACTGTTTCTCTCATTCTTAACAAATGTTCTATAATTTATATTATGTAAAATAGAGTTATTCCAAACACACCTATCTTTACTTACTAATACAATCCAAAGCTTCTTTTAAATCAACAATAAGATCTTCAGGATCTTCTAACCCTACCGATATTCTTATATCCCCTAACGAAATTCCCATATTTTTAAATTGTGAGTCAGTCATTTCCTTTAAATAACTGATCGCTGGCACATAAATTAGACTTTCATGACCACCCCAGCTAACGCCAATTTTGAAAATCTTAAGTTGATTTACAAAGTGTTTAACAGTATTTATATCATCCGTATTAAGCTTAAAAGACATCAAACCTGAAAAACCAAACATTTGCCTTTTTGCCAATTCATGCTGATCAAAGGTTGATAATCCAGGATAGTTAACCTTGACAACATTGTTATGGGATTCTAAAAATTGCGCTATTTGTAACCCACTTTTTTGATGTTTCTGCAGTCTCAATGTCAATGTTCGAAGACTGCGTAACAATAGCCAAGCCTCTATGGGTGCTGTTTTAGCTCCTAGTAATTCATATTCATTATGAAAAATAGATGAGATATCACTGTCCTTACCAATAATCACCCCACCAACAATATCACTGTGACCTCCCAAATATTTTGAACACGAATGGACTTCTAAATCAACCCCCAAACTTAAAGGTTTTTGATATAATGGCGTTGCCCACGTATTGTCAATAATTGTCTTTATTCCATGTTCTTTAGCTAAACATGTGACGGCTTTTATATCTTGCAAAGAAAATATAGCGGATGATGGACTTTCTAAATAAATTAAAGCGGTATTAGATTGAATGGCCTCTTCAAAATCATGGATATCGCAACCTGAGACAAATGTTGTCTCAATTTGCATCTTTTTAGATAGGTAATTAACGAGCAAATTATTGGCTGGTCCATACATGTTTTTTATCGCAATAATGTGTGCTGTAGGTTTGAGAAAATGTAAGCACGCCGCTGTAATTGCCGCCATACCGGAAGGAAATAATTGCGCTCTTTCGCCGCACGCTAATTGAGCAAGTTTCTCCTCTACCAATTGAACCGTTGGATTTCTTCCTCTAGAATAAATAAAATTATGTTCTCTGTTGTTAAATGCATTATCTATAGCGTCCCAATCATTAAATGTGAACAATGAATTTTGAAAAATTGGTGGAACTACAGCACCATGATACAGAGAGCTGTCGTTGATGTCATGGCATAATAATGTGGATGGTTTTCTTTTCATAGACTTTCCTTATTTATGTTGTTTTTATAAAAGCAACCTATTCCTAATATGGCAATAATTGGTGCAACACAAATATTAATTAACGATAGAAATTGCCAGTGCCAATACGTTGAAAATGAAACCCCTAAGGTTGCGACCATAAATAATGATGTTGCATGCCAAGGTATTAGACTTTCTATCATAGTTCCGTAGTCTTCTATGGATCTTGATAGTACTTTTCTTGAGATTTTCATGGAGTCATAGCGTTTCTTAAAAGCATCACCGATAATAAAACTCGTTGCACCTTGGTTGGATGTAATACCATTCGTGACAGCTGTTGAAAAAAGTGTTGCTAATATTAACGATGATTTTGATTGAGTAAATGAGAATATGCGAAGAACTATTGTTGGCATCGCGTCAGTCACATCTAAGGTACCAATAAAGGTTAACGCCATGAGAGTAAACACAATGACCTCATTTAATTCGTAGAGCCCTCCCCTGTTAAATAACACTTCTAATTGACTTGGCACCTCTGTCATCCAATTTGCCATATTTGTATGAAAGCCAGTAGTCAATGTGTCAATAAGATGCGATAGCTCAAAATTTTGAATACTTAGTGCTAACACACATGCAATTAAACATGATGCAAGTAATGTGGGCAATGTTGCTAATCGTTTTAACGAACCATACAGAATAACTAGCGGTGGTAACAAAAGGCACGGATTAAAATTAAACATTGACTCTAAAGCTAACAAGGTGACTAAAGTCTCATTCGATATGATGCCACTAGACAAAGGCGGGTATATAACGCCGAGGATAATATAAATGAATAGTGATAGTATTGCTGAGGGTACTGTCGTATACATCATGGATTTTATATGTCCATATAAACTAACTTCTGAAGCGATTACAGCCAAATTAGTTGTATCGGACAAAGGCGACATTTTATCACCAAAATAAGCACCTCCTATAATGGCCCCAGCAGTAATTCCTAGATGGGCTTCTGCGGTTATTGCCACTCCCATAAGAACCGTACCAATGGTAGCCACAGAACCCCAAGAGGTACCTGTTAATGTTGAAAAAATAATTGGAATTACAAAAGCAAGGACATACATGTAGGATGGATCAATAAGTTTTATGCCATAGAAAATTAGCATTGGAATAGTGCCGCTGATGATCCAGGTCCCAATAACCAATCCGATAGCAAATAAAATTAAAACTGCAGGAAACCCTTTGGCTAATTTTTTAACTATTGCTTTTTGAATACTAATCCATTTAAATCCCAAAAATAACAAATGTGCTACAGAAAAACACGATGCTAACAAGAAGACTACTTCTAAAGGAAACGCTGGCTTGTCAAAAACTTTAGGTTGTAAAATTAAACCATAGAGAATGAGGACACCAAGAATGCAAACAGGCAAAACCAAATGAAAAAACGAAATATTTGACTTTAAATTATTTGTCATTGAAAAAAGAATGGTTATTTAAAAGTAATTAATTTCGTTCAAAAAGTACATATTTGAAATGATACAGCACTTTTTTAAATCAAATAATTAGTAAATTTGTTTTAATCAGGCTTGATTTAGACCTTTAAATTGATAAATATCATGTTTTATCTAATTATTTTGCACTTAATTAGACCTTCGGTTAACTTTGTATGCAACCAAATTTATCATAAATGAAAAAAATTACGTTATTATTATCGTTAACAGTCTGTTCATTCTTTTTGAGTGCTCAACATTCTGTTGCGCGTGATTGGAATGAAGAATTACTCGAAGCCATTCGTAAAGACTTTGCAAGACCTACAGTACACGCTAGGAATTTATTTCATAGCGCCGTAGTAATGTATGATTCATGGGCTGTATTTGATTCTCAAGCAAATACTATATTTTTAGGGAAAAATTTTCAAAATTATACCTGTCAATTTAACGGTATTGTGACACCTATTGATTTAGATGCTGCTAGACACGAAATGATGAGCTATGCCATATATCGTTTATTAACGCATCGTTTTGCAAATTCGCCAGGTTCAAGCACCTCCCTACCCGCCTTCGAAGCTCTGTTTAATTCCTATGGCTACGATGAGTCGTTTTCGTCAGTCGATTACAGTACTGGCTCATACGCTGCCTTAGGAAATTATTTAGCAAGTGAAATTATTTTATTTGGTAATCAGGATGAATCCAATGAGATTGGTGGTTATGGAAATCAATTTTATCAACCTGTAAATGATCCCATTATCTTGGATCTTTATGAAGACAATAGCGCAATAGATCCAAATCGTTGGCAACCCTTGGCCTTTGATTTTTTTATTGATCAATCTGGGAATCCTTTCCCACAAGCAACACCTCAATTTTTAAGTCCTGAATGGGGAGAAGTGAAACCTTTTTGCCTTCGTACTGAAGATTTACAAATATTAAACAACGATTTTGACTGTTTTGTCTATAATGATCCAGGGCCTCCAGTTTACATTCAAGATTCAAACAATGAAGATGGCTTAGAAGACCCGTACAAATGGCATTTTGCTTTAGTAGCATCATGGTCTGCGCAATTAGATCCTAATCCTGTCAATCCGTTAGATGATCCTATGATAGATATTTCTCCACGAGGTATTGGTAATGTTGATATAGCTGATTATCCTGAAACTTTTGAGGAATACCAAGCATTTTATAATTTTACAGACGGAGGTGATATCGGAACTGGTAGATTGCTAAATCCAATAACAGGTCAAGAATACGTAAGTCAAATGGTAAAACGTTCAGACTATGCACGAGTGTTAGCTGAATTTTGGGCAGATGGTCCTGATTCCGAGACACCTCCCGGGCACTGGTTCACGATACTGAATTATGTTAGTGATCATCCAGAAACAGTGAAAAAATTTGGTGGACAAGGAAGTATTATTTCAGATTTAGAATGGGATGTAAAATCTTATATCGCTTTGGGAGGCGCCATGCATGACTCAGCAATTAACACTTGGGGGATAAAAGGTTACTATGATTACGTTCGCCCAATATCTGCGATAAGGTATATGGCTAGTAAGGGTCAAAGCACCGATAATACCTCAACCGAAGGAATCGCAAGTTATGATCCTCATGGCATACCACTGATTCAAGATTACATAGAAATCATCACAGAAAATGACCCTCTTTACACCGAGGATGCCAATAATTTGCATAAAATAAAAATAAAAGCTTGGAAAGGTCCTGATTATATTACCGATCCAGAAACAGATGTCGCAGGGGTTGATTGGATCTTAGGAACTCATTGGTGGCCATACCAAAGAGGGACGTTTGTGACCCCGCCATTTGCTGGTTATTTATCAGGTCATTCCACTTTTTCGAGAGCAGCAGCAGAAGTCATGACTCTTATTACCGGAAGTGAGTTTTTTCCAGGCGGTATGGGGACATTTGATATTACTGCTAATGACTTTTTAGTTTTTGAAGATGGCCCAAGTGCCAGTTTTACCCTTCAATGGGCCACTTACAGAGACGCTTCAGATCAAACTAGTTTATCTAGGATTTGGGGAGGAATTCATCCTCCAATTGACGATATTAAAGGTAGAATAATTGGTGAGAAAATTGGTGTAGAATCTTTTAATCTTGCACTTCAATATTTTAGCGGTACGTTGTCAAACAATGATGTTGCACTTTTAAGTAACGAACCTCGACTATTTCCGAGTCCTTTTCAAAATGAGTTTAACATTACTGTTAAGAATCAAGATGCTGAAGTAGTCAAAATATTTACCATTGATGGCAAGTTAATTATGAAAACAAAGTTAATAGCAAATGATATAAACACTATTCAGACTGCACATTTGACTACAGGAGTTTATTTTGCTCAAATTTTAAGAAATGATGCGTCCGTCATAATCACAAAAAAAATTATGAAAAAATAAGCTTTTTAAAAAAAGCTAGACTACTTTTGTGGCCTATAAAAAAGTTATGTTGTCATTTTTTAATATTTTTAGACTAGTCGCCTTTTTAGAGGGATTATCTTACGTCCTTTTGTTATTTATTGCTACACCGTTAAAATACCTGACAGACAATCCAACCTATGTTAAACTACTTGGGATGCCTCACGGGTTACTTTTCATGCTTTATATAATTTGTGTTGTAATGCTCAAAAGAGACCACGATGTTATTCAAGCAAATTTTAAAAAAATATTGCTAGCCTCTATCATTCCTTTTGGTACGTTTTATATCGATATCAATTACTTAAAAAGATAGTATGATGAATTTTAAGCATTGGATTTTCGATTATTTAATCACTCATGGGTTTACTGACACCTCTGCCAGATACCTAAATATGATGTCATTATTATTAATTTTATTGTTTTTCGTATTTCTTACCGACTTTATCATTAGAAAAATAATTGTTTCTTTTTTTACAAGTTTTGCTAATCGTTCGAAATCCAATTTTGATGATATTCTTGTAAAAAACAAAGTCCCGAGAAATATTGCACACATCATACCGTTATTATTAGCTTTAGAATTCGTACCACATGTCCTCGTTGACTTTCAATATGCAGAAAACATCATTGAAAAGACTCTCAAAGTTTTTTCAATCATACTTGCCTTGTGGATTGTTCGAAGTATTTTAAATGCATTAAAAGGGTATTTTAAAACCATACAAAGGCTCAAGGATAAACCTATCGACAGTTATATTCAGGTTTTCATGATTTTTGCTTGGATTATTGGAGCTATGTCTGCCTTAGCCATCGTCACTGGTATTGAGTTTGTCGAGTTTATAACGGGTCTTGGTGCAGCATCTGCCATCATTATTTTGGTTTTTAGAGATACTATTTTAGGGTTTGTAGCGAGTATACAAGTGTCAATTAATGACATGGTAAGAATTGGAGATTGGATCACCTTTTCAAAATACGGAGCTGATGGTGATGTCATTGAAATTAATCTATCAACAGTTAAAGTTCAAAATTTCGATAAAACCATTACAACCATTCCTACATATGCGCTTATTTCTGATTCTTTCAAAAATTGGAGAGGCATGATGGATTCTGAAGGTAGGCGCATTAAAAGAGCACTGAACATTAAATTAGAAAGTGTCCATTATTTAACGAGCGACAAGGTTGAAGAATTAAAGAAGATAAACTTAATTACCGATTATTTAACAACGCGCCAAAATGAAATCGAGAGCTACAATACTGAGAACAACATAGATAAAACTTTGCTATTAAATGGAAGGAATTTAACCAATATTGGGGTTTTCAGAAAGTATGTTGAGGAATACACAGAAAAGCATTCTGCAATTCATAAGGAAATGATGATCATGGTGCGACAACTGGAACCAACAACACTTGGTATTCCATTAGAGATTTATGCTTTCAGCAAAGATAAGAGATGGCAAAATTATGAATATATTATGGCCGATATTTTTGATCATATCATCGCTTCCGTTCCTTATTTTGAACTAGAAATATTCGAATTACCATCAAATCCAACTGTACTTTTGAAGTAAACTATCTAAAGCCTATTTTTTACGTATTCAACTCGTGTTTTACCATGTGGTTTCGGCTTGCCATCTTCACCTAAATTGACCATAATTATATTATCTACGGTTAAAATAGTTTCTCTTGTCATTTTGTTTCTAGCTTCACACTTTAAACTTAGAGATGACCTACCAAAGTTCGAAACTTCAATTCCCAATTCAACAATATCACCCTGCTTTGCAGAGCTCATAAAATTTATCTCCGAAATATATTTCGTTACTATTCTTGAGTTTTCAAGTTGAATGATTGTGTATAATGCTGCTTCTTCATCAATCCATTCCAATAAGCGACCTCCAAATAAGGTTCCATTTGGATTTAAATCTTCCGGCTTTACCCATTTTCTTGTATGAAATCGCATTGCTTAAATCTTCTGATTTATATAATTTATAATTTCATTTTCAAAGTTAATTGTTTTATTGAAAATCACAGTTGCCTCATTCAGAAGTTTTTCTGCGGTGGCGACATCTTTGATATCTTTAGCATTTATTCTAACATTCAAATAGGCGCCGTAAACCGCAGTTCTCGCACACAAGGCACCTACACCTGCATCAGATAAAGAATTCTGCAAACCATTCTTTGCCATTTCCATCATCACTTCCATAGATTCACAGGCAGTTTTCATTACTTCTAATGGAACTTTTGTTGCATAAATTGTGGCTGCCTCAATTGCTTGAGAACGCACCATCTTTTCAGCGTTTGAATTTTTTGGCAGTCGAAACCCTTCAATAATTTTATTGAAAGCCTGTGTGTCTTCATCAACTAATGCCAGGAGTTTACCTTGATATAATTGCCCCTTTTCTGCCCACATTGAATATGTTTCCCAATTCTCATCCCATCCAGGTTTGTGAGCCGAGAGATTCGCTACCATAGTCCCAAGGGATACACCGAGCACTCCTACATAAGCTGAAATAGACCCTCCTCCTGGTGCCATCGACTCTCCTGCTGTTTCATCAGCAAAATCACTTAAAGTAAGATCAATAAGTCGTTTTTGCTCAGTATTATTCAAAACATATTCAATAATTTTTTCTTTTGGATTAAAGGGTTTTAAATCATCTAGCCCTAGTGATTTTACAGCTATTTTAATTTTTTCAGATTCAGAAATACCCAAAGAACGTTGTTGCTTTTTCAAGAAAAAATCTGCAGCATCAAGCATAGCTTTTAAAGGAATTAAACCAATTATCTCTGAGCCTGTTACTCTGAGACCTCTTTCATGTGCTGCCTTCGTCGTTTCATAAAAAGCCTCATGCATGGAGGTGACACTTATATTGGTCAAATTGTAAGATATTTGAGCAATTCCATACTCCTCAATATACCAACCAATTCCTTTTACAGCTTTAAGCTTTCCAGGAATCCGAATAGGATTCCCATCGGTATCAAGAACTTTTTGACCAATAATTGGATTTCCCGTGCGCTTAACTCTACCCCCTTCTCTAATATCAAAAGCAATCGCATTTGCCCTACGTGTGGAAGTAGTATTCAAATTAACGTTATAGGCTACGAGAAAGTCTCGAGCTGAAATCGCGGTAGCTCCTGTCGATGCTACATGATTATTATATTCAATTGGTCCAAAATCTGGTGCCCAATCAGGATCGGATAATTTTTTTGACAAGCCTTCATATTCACCCGATCTGCAATTAGCTAAATTTATTCTATCAGGTATTCGAGCTGCATTTTCATACAAGTAAACAGGAATCTTTAACTCCTCTCCCACTCGTTTTCCTAATAGTTGCGCGTATTTCGATGTTTCTTCTAATGTAATACCAGAAATTGGAACTAAAGGGCACACATCAGTCGCACCAAACCTAGGATGCTCTCCTTTATGCTTACTCATATCAATTAATTGAGATGCTAACTTTATCAATTTAAACGCTGCCTCTATGACTTGAGAAGGCTCTCCAACGAACGTTATGACCGTTCGATTCGTTGCAATTCCCGGATCGACATCAAGCAATTTCACACCCGCCACTGTTTCTACTTCATGAGATATTCTTTTAATTTTGTCTAAATCACGTCCTTCACTTATGTTTGGAACACATTCAATAAGTTGTTTTTGCATATTTAAAAAATGAAAAGTAGTCCAAATATAATCATTCGGAAATTTAAAATATGGTCCAAAACTATAAATAATCGTTCGCCCACAATTAATATTGGTCTGACTATAAAAAAAGATCTCTAAAAATGTAACATTTTACTATATTAGGAGTCTTGTAGTTTGACGTAAGTCTATTACTTTTTTTAACATAAAATAAACAAAAAATAAACACATGAAAACAATTAAACTTTTTTTAATCGCTTTGTCTCTCTTTGCATTTACTGGAATTCAAGCACAAACTGCTGAAGAAATTGTAGCTAATTACTTTGAAAATACCGGAGGTCTTGATAATTGGGGTAAATTAGAAGGGATTAAAATGTCCTCAAAAGTAAGTCAAGGTGGCATGGAAATACCCTTAGAGATTATTCAATTAAAAAATGGTAATCAAATGACGGTTATTAATTTTCAAGGACTAGAAATTAAACAAGGTGTATTTGATGGAGAGGTGTTGTGGAGTACCAACTTTCAAACACAAAAAGCAGAAAAAAGTGACAAGGAATCTACAGACAATATGAAAATTCAGTCGCAAGATTTTCCTGATGCTTTTTACAACTACAAAGAAAAAGGATATACCATTGAATTATTGGGTACGGAAGATTTAGAAGGAACTGAAACTTTTAAAATTAAGTTAACCAAAACACCGATGGTTGTTGAAGGAGAAGAGGTAGAAAATTCAAGTATTTATTACTTCGATTCTGAAAATTTTGTTCCAATCGTAATCCATACTGAAGTTAGAATGGGTGCCGGAAAAGGAATGATTTCTGAAACAAAACTTAGTGATTATCAAGAAGTTGATGGTCTTTATTTTCCTTTTTCAATGACTCAAGGAATCAAAGATGGCATGAGTCAACCAATCACTATGGATGAGATTGTATTAAACCCTACTGTAGATTTAAATGTTTTTAAATTTCCAGAAGAGACATCAAGTGAGGTCGAAAAAAACTAAATCAAAATAACCAAAAAGCCTCAAAAAATCCTGAGGCTTTTTGGTTTTCAACACACACAATTCTTTTATTAATATGAAAAAACTTGGAATCATAGTTTTAGGACTTGCGATGCTACCGCTTAGTCTTATTGCTCAAAACGACAGCGGTGTAAACTTAAAAAACTTATTTGGAGATTTACGCGCACGTCACATAGGACCTGCTTTAATGAGCGGAAGAATTAATGATATGGAAGTACATCCCACCAATGACCGCATTTTGTATGCAGGAACAGCCGGTGGTGGTGTATGGAAATCAAATGATGCTGGAACTACTTTTAATCCAATATTTGATGATCATTGTCAATCTATTGGTGCAGTCGAAATAGATCCTAATGATCCTGATAACGTCATCTACGTAGGAACTGGTGAAACTTGGACGCGAAATAGCGTGTCTTATGGAGATGGATTATACAAATCTACTGATGGAGGTTCTAATTGGAAAAAGCTTGGTTTTGACAACTCCGAACGCATAGCGAACATCATTGTAAATCCAAAAAATTCTAATGAAGTTTTTGTGGCTGTTCTTGGTGCGTTATGGTCAGACAGTGAAGAACGAGGAGTTTATAAGTCATTAGATGCAGGAGAAACATGGAAAAAAATACTCTACATAAATGAGACAACTGGAGCAGCAGATATGACTATGGATCCAAATGATCCTTCAGTAATTTATGCCTCTATGTGGGAATTCAGACGAACAGGATGGTCTTTTTCTTCTGGTGGTGAAAATAGTGCACTTTACAAATCAACCAACGGCGGTGAAACGTGGAATAAAATTCATGAGGGCTTTCCAAATGGACAATTAGGACGCCTAGCTATCGCAGTGGCACCATCAAACTCAAATATTTTATATACCGTTATTGAAGCTGAAGACCCAAAAAGAAAAGGTCTCTACAGAAGTGATGATGCTGGAGAACATTGGAAACAATTGAATAATGATTTTGGTATAACAGTAAGACCATTTTACTTTTCACGTATAACAGTGGATCCTAGGAATCCTGATGTTGTGATTAAAGGGGGCTTATCAGGTTCCATATCAAAAGATGGTGGAAAAACATTTAAATCACTTGGTAACATGCACAGTGATATTCATGATATTGTTTTTGACATTAATGATTCAGACAGAATTTATGCAGGAACTGACGGCGGCGTATATCGTTCATGGAATGGTGGGACTACGATGGAAATTGTTGAAAATTTACCATTATCTCAATTCTATCATATAAGTGTAGACGATGCGACTCCCTATAATATTTATGGTGGCCTTCAAGACAATGGCTCGTGGTATGGACCATCGGCATCCAGTGGAGGAATAAATGCTGGCGATTGGAATTCAATTGGCGGTGGCGATGGATTTCGTGTTTTAAAGCATCCAACAAAAGACATTATTTATTCCGAAATGCAAGGTGCAGAAAATGTTTGGCGTTATGATGTCTC
>CAJQLB010000013.1 GCA_905479065.1 uncultured Flavobacteriaceae bacterium
ACCATCTGAAGAAGCGGCACGATAGCCTGTTCCTGCTGTGATCAAGGTACTGGCATTTACAGAGGTATCATAATTGATGTAGCTACCAGATGCCTTATCAAAAGGGGCAAAAGCTTTTTCAGTGGGAGCACTTGGGTTTTCAAAAAGATTGGAATTGGCCACAGCAAAATCACCAAAGGTTTGGCCTGTCAGTGGTGCAGACACCAAATCATTATCATTACTAACACCGTCATCAGTGTACGCATTTACATAGCGTTTATAAAAAATATTACCAGAAACTCTACCTTCTATAAATAAACTTGAATACGTGCTCGAGGTTGATTCTAAAGTTAAGCCAAGTGCTGCTTCTTTTGTGGTGATATTAATTCCTGCATCCAGTGTTAAGCTCGAACCTGGGTTTATTGTGATAGAATTAGATGACGTGTTTTGATTAATTATGGCATCACCCGAGGTTATGATAATCGAGGCATCTGTTTGAAAACCGTTCACGTCGACAGGAGACCAACTGTCATTAAATTCATATACTATTTCTTCATCTACTAGACCATCACAGTCATTATCAAGGCCATCAGGCAACTCTATTGCATTGGGGTAAATTTGATTAGAACTATCATCACAATCACCTAATGACAACTCTGTTAAATTGAATCCTGGACCAGGATTTGAACAACTTAACACTTTTGAACTCGCATATCCATCTTCATCTGCATCATAATAAAATGTTTGAACAGCATTTTCAATAGCTGAACCGGATAGCACATTATCATACACAGCAAATGCATCCATTTTTCCTTTAAAGAAATTATTTTCTGTGTTTCCAAAACTATCTCCTCCTCCTATTCTACCGCCAATACCACTACCACTGTGATTTCCAATAAGCTCAGGAATGGAATTTGTAATTGAAGCTACTGACACCCCATCGAGATACAAGGTTACATTTTGGTTACTTGTATTTCTTCCATCATAAATAAAAGCGATATGATGCCACTCGTCATCACTTGGAAATACCGTGTCTAACTCAACAAAAGTAGCAGTACTAGACCTGACAACAAGTTCCAAATTATTATTATTTAACCTGAGTGCAATACCTTTGGAGGTGCCTCCCTCATCAAAAATATTTTGCACTCCAATAAGATTACTCGGTTTGATCCATACAGAAACGCTTCGTTCAGAAATTTCACCTCTTAAAAATGATTCCTCAGCATTTGAATATTCTATACTAGTGGCGCCATCAAAAACTATTGATCGATCTCCTTCCTTGAAATCAGTCGTACTGTATTTTACATCTACAGTTGAAGAAACAGAATTATTATCATTGCCTGTGGTGTCATTTGTATTATTTCCTGTATCAAAATCCCAAAAAGCAGTTGGACTATCAATAGCAACACAACTGGAAGTCTTAACTAGAAAATTTGGATATGGAACAGAACCACCTCCATTTCTATAGGTTGGCATTGGAGCAGATGTCTCTATCAAATGACCTCTCATATCTGCAATCAAGTCATTAGCTAAATTTATAATGTCTTGATTATTGGTTGGTAGTAGATTGGTCGCTTCATTTAAATCTGATGATAAATCGTACAATTCATACTCACTAGTTTCATAAAAATGCATGAGCTTATAAGCTCCTTTTCTCACTACCGTAACAGGTCTCGAATCCCTTTTTGAATCAATAAGATATCCAGGATGGTGCCAGAATAAACTCTCTCGTGTCATTAATGCTCCTGTGGTTAACATTTGCCATTGACTTTGACCATCAATATCATAATTTTCGGGTAAAGATGTATTTGCCGCCTCAGCTAAGGTAGGATAAATGTCAAATGCAATGATAGGTGTTTCATTTACAGTACCTTTATTTGCCAACCAAGATGCCTCAGACCACACAAAAGTAACATTACGTATTCCTCCTTCGTAGTACTCCCCTTTCATTCCTTTTAAAGGCGATTGTTCTTGAAAATTTACACTTCGTTTAATTGCGTCTCCATTATCTGAGATAAAGTAAACAAGCGTGTTTTCTGACAACTTATGCCCTGGTCGTCTCGGATCATCGGTATCTTTAAGGTACTGCACTAATCTACCAATAGCTTGGTCCATACCTTCGGCCAAAGCTGCTTGGCCTGGTTTAGAATCATGGTTATAAATACTGCTGCTGGTATTGGTTTCTTTGTCATTATATTTTGCTCGTAAATCTACACGTGCATCCTGTGGATTAAAAGGACCGTGTATGGCGTAATTACTAAAATGCATAAAAAAAGGATCACTACTATGGTTATCCATAAAATCAAATGCTGCTTCAACCAGTGCATCAGTTACATGCTTTGGTGTTCCAGTTAAAGGATAATTGTCATGATCAATTGATAATTCCATTGACTCTACTTCGGAATAAGGATCTGCAAAGACGTCTAATTCAAGTCCAACATTATCATTAAACGTATACGGAGACGCACTAGTAGCAAAATATCCTCCCGAACCAGGACCTCCATCTGTTCCTCCTCCATAATTGAAATCAAATCCTTGATCTTTGGGGGCATTGTTAAATGAGTCTTCATTTTCGTATTCACCAACATGATACTTTCCAAAATGAGCAGTTGTATATTCAGCAGCCTTTAGTGTCTCTGCAATGGTAATTGCCGAACTGGGAATTTCATCTAAATTATTTGAATTTATTCCCATTTCAGGACCGATAAGAGTTGAGTTAGCAGCAGTATTTCCTCTATTTAACCCATCACCCCCAATATCCACCGTAAAAATATTATTGTGATCCCTAGCGGCATATTGTCCACTTAAGATTGCCGCTCTGGTTGGCGCACAATTTGCACCATTAACATAAGCATTTGGGAAGGCAATTCCCTCTGACGCCAAATTGTCAATGTTAGGAGTTTCAAAAAAGTCACTTGGATAGCTAGTTCCGTTGATCGAAGTTGTTTTATCACTACTTACTTGATTCCATCCCATATCATCAGCAATAATAACAATAATATTAGGAGATTGGGCTTGGGATCTCTTGCTTAACAATATGAAAAGCAAGGACATATAAATAATAGTTCGTCTCATTTCCTGGGATAAATTAGGTTACTATTAAAATTAAATTTCAGTCAAATATAATGTATTTTGTCGAAGATAAAAGCTTTTAGTCGATTATTTAACTTTTAATGTTAGACAACCAGTAGGCACTAGTGTTTAAACGAACTAAACCATTGTACATTTATAAAATAATGCATTTCATCGATTTTTTTTGCTCTTTATAGAATATTTTACTAATATTGGCTCTTTAAGTTAGTCCCAAACAAAAACTTAACAAATGAAAACTTTTCAACTGCGCAGAAATTATGGCAAATTTGTCATACTCTTTTTTTATTTATCATTTGGTCATACACAATCGCCTGGTGGTATCAATACTGATTTAAAATTATGGTTAAAAGCAAATTACGGTGTCGAAGAAGATATTTCTGACTCAGCCGAAGACAGTGATGACGTAAAAAGATGGCTGGACAACACTGTTAATGCTAATCATGCTATTCAAATAACTAATAGCAAAAGACCAACGTATTATCAAGGTGGCATTAATTTTAATCCAATTATAAATTTCGATGGTTCTAATCATGAATTAAAATCTTCAATAGTGGCGAATAGTGTCATGACAGTTTTTGCTATCACCGATGGGAGTAACAACTCCACAAAGAGTTTATTACATCTCGACAATGGCACCAATGGTTCTATTGAGATGAAACAGTTAAATAGCAACACTCTCGAAGGACGGTACACAGACAGCACTGGAACTTCTTCGGGAATAGTCACGAATAATATTACAAATGTGTCAAGTGGAATTCCTTATTTAGTGAATTACAGGCACCTAGAAAACAAAAAAAGCAGACTTTTCATTAATGGTGTCCTGCAAAGTTTACCAGCATCAAACACAAATGCAAACACACTCTCGGGAACAATGGATGCAAATATTGGCTCAACACCTTCTGACCCTACGACACGATGGCAAGGAGACATTTCTGAACTTATTATTTATAATCACAAAATATCTCAATCAGAACGACAAAAAATTGAATCATATCTAGCTGTCAAATATGGAATTACTCTCGGAGTCAATGGCTCTTCTTTGGATTACATAGATTCAGATGGTACGGTGATTTGGGATGTAGATACTGGCAATGCTACTGATGATGCATTCAATTATAACGTTACTGGAATTGGTAGGGATGACACCTCTGAACTTGAACAAAAGCAATCAAAATCGATTAATACGAATGACGATTTAACAATAGGTATTAAAACCATAGAAACCACAAACACCCAAAATACGAGTGAGTTTTTTGCAGATAAAACATTTTTAATGTGGGGTAACAATAACGGAGGCACTACTCCAGATTCACCAATTACAAAAGATTTTGGTAGTGGGGCTAGCAGTATTTCAAGTGTTACACCGATATCTCAAAAATGGAAAATTGTCATAAAAGATTCTGTTCCTACTGTTAAACTTTCTATCCCGGAATCTATGGTGTCATCCACGAATACTGGTGGACCAATATATGTGATGGTGGTATCAGATGATGCTAACTTTAGTACCAATGTTACTTCTGTAACAATGGATAATGTTGGTTCAGAACTAGAAACAGAATTTTATTTTGAGGGCACCAAATACATTACATTTGGTTCTACCTCTCAGGTATCGCTCAACAATGGCCGGTCAGCCTATTTTAACAATACTGGAAGTACAGATACTTATCTAGATGCTGGTAATGTTAATGATTTAGACAACTCAGATTTTACGATTAGTGCATGGATTAAACGTGACATAGGGCAAAATAAATTTGATATTGTCTCTAAAAGAAATTATTTTAATGAAAACCTTCCTGGTGGAGATACTTATACCCATGGTTATGCTTTTAGAATAAACCAATCTAATAAATTTAGAATGGTATGGAGAAATCCTTCAGATACTGCTAATAGTATTTTACAAACTAAGGAGAGTATTCCAGAAAATGAATGGCATCATGTTGCTGCGACATATGATTTTAGTGAAAATGAGGCTGTATTGTATATTGATGGAATTCCTGTCTACGACAGTGATGATTATTTAGCAGATAAAGGAGTTCCGTTATCTCCAATGACGATGCCTTCAGATTCTCATTTTATAATTGGTGCTGCTCATCACATAAATAGACAGCAAAAAATGCGTGGGAGCATTGACGAAGTTCGCGTATGGGACGTACCATTATCTGCGAATCAAATTCAGTATATCATGAATCAGGAAATTGAGCAAAACATATCTTTAAATGTTGATGGTAAAATTCTGCCATCTGAGACCACCAAAAATGATATTGATGACATCCCATGGAATAATTTAATCGGTTACTACCCCATGAGTACCTTGGTATTTGGAAGTATCAAAGATGAGTCAAATAGTGGCAATGATGCATCCATGATTAATTACAGTAATCTTGATGAACAAACTGCACCACTTCCCTACAAAACGACATCTGGAGGTACTGGAAACTGGGATGATTCAGCCACATGGGAAAATGGAGATGTTCAATATTTACCCGGCGTTGTTTCCTATTTATATGAAGATGAACCAAACGATAGTGATAAGTTGACCATGGATTACAATATTGTTCAAATAAATCATGATGTAACCTTAGATAATACAAATTCCAGTCTAATTCCGCTATACAAAGATAATAATCGAACAGTATTAGGATTAATTATTAATAATAACAAAAAGTTAACGGTAAATGGTGACAATGGTGCCCAAACAGGAAATGGATTAATTGTGAGTCATTATCTTGAATTAGATGGTGATATTGATTTGGAGGGAGAATCACAATTAATACAAACCATTGATAGTGACTTAGTTGTTGGTGCTTCAGGAAAATTAGAAAGAGATCAACAAGGAACAGCGGATACCTACACCTACAATTATTGGTCATCTCCAGTTGGAACGACAGACTCAGGAGTTACTAATCACAATTATAGCATTTCAGATGTTTTGAAAGATGAAGATTTAGATATTAACTTTACATCTAGTAGCTATAATGGTTCTTCAGGAACCCCCATTACACTAGCTGATTACTGGATGTGGAAATTTGTAAATGGTGATGAAGGTGATTACGACGCTTGGCAACACGTAAAAAGTAATGGAACTATAAACACTGGTGAAGGCTTTACCATGAAAGGCCCCGGGTCTGGTGCCATTACTGAAGAACAAAACTATGTGTTTAGTGGTAAACCTAACAATGGTGATGTGGATATTACGATTGGAGCGGGTAAAAATTATTTAATTGGAAACCCCTATCCTTCTGCAATAAATGCTTACGAGTTTATCAATGATAATAGCGCATCTATTACAGGAACCTTGTATTTTTGGGAACATTGGGGAGGTGGTTCACATGTGCTTAGAGAATATCAGGGTGGATACCATTTGCTAAATTTATCTGGGGCCACAACTGCTGCCACAGAAGGATCAAATCATCCAGAGGTAGGTACCGGCGGAACACCAATTAAATTACCAGGCAACTATATTCCTGTTAGCCAAGGTTTTTTTGTCTTGGGGGATGAAGATGGAGGTACTATTAACTTTAATAACGGTCAAAGAATATTTCATAAAGAAAGTAGTGGAAATTCAACATTTGTAGAAATGAATGATGAATTCAGTGATTCAGAAATCACACCTAACGCGAACAATCAAGCAAATAATGTAACAACCTCAGAAGATACTCGACTAAAAATAAGAATTGGGTTTAACTCAACTAACACGATCAGAAGACAATTACTCGTTACAGAAGATAGTAATGCTTCTACTGGTATTGATTGGGGGTACGATGGGATGATGCAGGAAACACAGTTAGATGATATGTTTTGGTTAATTAATGACCAAAGATTTGCGATACAAGGGACTGACCTCATTGATAACCAAACGATTCTCCCCATTGGTGTTTACACTGACTCTGACGGTCTAAATAGTTTTGTTTTGGATGCATTGACGAATGCCCCTGAAGAAACAAGTGTATATCTTCACGATAAAATATTAAATATTTATCACAACTTATCTGAACAAAATTATGATATCTTTCTGCCAGCTGGAGAATATTTAGAACGTTTTGAAATTACATTTAGTAATCAAAATACATTAAACATTACCAATAAAGTCCTTACTGATAATGTTGATGTTTATTACTCAAATAATATAAAAAGTATTGTCATTGTAAATCCATTATACAAAGACATTAATGCTTTACAAGTGATGAATCTTTTAGGTCAATCGATTCAAAATATTAAAATTGTTTCAAATCAAAATTATCAAGAAATAAGACTAAATGAATTAAGTTCAGGTGCTTACATCATTAAATTAAACACTTCAAGTGGAATAGCTTCTAAAAAAATAATCGTAAAGTAGAGAGATTTATTTCTTAATAAGATCAATCATTTCAGAGAAATTACATTTAGTTTGCTCTCCGGAAATCATCTTTTTTAGAGCAAAAGTTTCTGTTTTCAGTTCCTCGTCACCAATCAAAACCACAAAAGGGATATTTCTTTTGTTTGCATAGGTCATTTGCTTTTTCATTTTGACCTTATCAGGATATAATTCAACATTAAAACCTTTCTGTCTCAACATATTGATTGTCTTCAAAGCAAATAGTGCTTCTTTGTCACCAAAATTGATAAATAATACATCAGTATTATTTGAAACAGTTTTAGGAAATAAGTTCAATTCCTCTAAAACTAAATAAATTCTATCCAAACCAAAGCTAATACCAACACCACTAACATTTTTCAGTCCAAAAATACCTGTGAGGTCATCATACCTACCTCCACCCCCAATGGAACCAATGGTAACACTGGGCGGCGGGGACACTTCAAAAATTGCACCAGTGTAGTAATTTAAACCACGTGCCAGCGTCAAGTTTAATCGCAGAGATATGGACTTTAAGCCAATAGAATTAATTACAGAATAAATAAAACTGAGCTCTTTAATACCTTCAAGTCCTTCCTCAGAACTTGCAAGCATTATTTTGAGATTGTCAATTTGAGCATCAAAGGAACCTTGCAATTCAAACAAGGGCTGCAATTTATCAATACCTTTTTGATCTATGCCTTTGTTTAGCATTTCTTGCTTTACTTTCTCCTCACCTATTTTATCTAATTTGTCAAGTGCTACTGTAAAATCTATTAATTTTTCTTGGGCACCAATAACTTGGGCTATACCCGATAAGATTTTTCTGTTGTTGATATTTACTGTAACATGTTTTAATCCCAATTTATCAAAAACATCATCATATAATTGAATAAATTCAACCTCTTGTAGTAAACTTTTAGAGCCTACAACATCAGCATCACACTGGTAAAATTCACGAAAACGTCCTTTTTGTGGTCTATCTGCTCGCCATACGGGCTGTACTTGATATCGTTTAAATGGAAAACTTATGTCATTTTGATGCTGAACCACATAACGAGCAAACGGCACAGTCAAGTCATATCTTAACGCCTTGTCAGCAATTTTAGAAGTTAAAAAATTAGAATTTTTCGATTCATAAAGAGCTGAATCAACTTTACTCAAATAATCACCAGAATTTAATATTTTAAAAATTAACCGATCTCCCTCATCACCATATTTTCCCATTAAGGTATCGTAGTTTTCAAAACTTGGTGTTTCTATAGGTTGAAATCCAAAATGCTGAAAGCTTGACGTAATGGTATTTCTTATATAATTACGTTTTGCTACCTCTTGTGGATTAAAGTCTCTAGTCCCTTTTGGAATACTTGGTGTCTTTGCCATTTCCCTACTTATATCACAAATATCTTACTTTTTTGTAAACCTAACTAACTAGTTTATCAAAATACTTATATAATTCTCCTTTTGTTATTGCGGCACCTTGCTGTATGAGCGTAAACTTATCCATTTGTTTATCCTTAGAATAATCTTTTTTCGACTCAAAAATTTCCACTGAGTCATTCATTAAATTCTCACGCAGCCACGAAAAGCCTTCTTGAGTCATTAAATTCATGCTATCAGATATAATTTTCACTCCAATTAAGTGGATTCTTTTTTCTTCAAAATAAAATAAATACATGTGCTTTTGTGAAATGTTTTCTAGATAAATTACATTGTTCAAAACACCTTCCCAAACTAAATCACTAAAAACATCCAACTCTTGATCAGCTACATCAGGTGTATTAGTTTTTATCGTCTGCCATTCGTCAGCAGTAATAGACTGAGATGCTAAAAAATTAATAAATTCTTGTTGCATTTCCTCAAATTGCTCTTTTGTTAATCGTGTGTACTTCATAATAATAATTAATAGAGTGATTCTATTTGATGATGCTCAGAATAACTCAGAACTCTCGCTGCTTCGAAAGGTCTGTCTGTAGCGATGACATCTACACCCATTTTACGCCAATTCATATATAAACTATCTCCTTTTGCAGCTGCCATTTTATCTAAATTCCCTAGAGTTCCCAAAATAATTTTAACGCCAAGCTCATGTAATTTCTCATAGAATAAAATAGGAGATAAACGTGTACCCGTAAATGCAAGCATATTTTGTGTTGGAATATCCGAATCCATCAATCGATTTAATTCCTCCAAGTTTCTTGCAGATACTGATAACAACAAATTAGGGTTTAATTCAAAAACTTGTAAGGCTTGTGCAACATTGTAGGTAATTATAATTGCAACACCTACAGCCTTTTCTTGCTCTATCATCGCAATTATTTTAGTAATATCAACACCACGCTTCGTGTCTACAGTAAGAATGACCTCATTATCCACTGCCCATCGCAAAACGTCAACAAATTTTGGAATTTTAAAATTGGTTTCATTACCAAAATCATCAACAAGATTAAGTCCTTGTAGCTCTTGAAATGAATAATCTATTAGAGCATTGATTCCTGTAGTAGTTCTTTCAAGAGTTTTATCATGCATTAATACCAAAACATCATCACTAGTTTTTGAAACATCAATTTCAAAAATTGCTGAAATACTATCATTAACATACTTTAATGTCTCTAAACAATTTTCGGGATAGCCAATTAGTTTTGAACCACCACGGTGAACGCTAATGATTGCAGCATCATTGTTTTCAGTGTACCTAAACTTTTTTAATAAACTTTCTGAAAAAGCACCCTGTTGAGTATCTTTAAGAGTTTCACTTGGTTTATTTTTACAGGTGAGAATTAAAGAAAGTGACAATAATATGAAAAACCGAATCATAATCGCAAAATTAAAAAAACCGTTTAGAATAATCTAAACGGTTTATATTGTAAATTGACATTGTTTGATTATGGTTGAGGAATAACTTCAAAAGGCAAATCTATTGTCACCTCTCTGTGTAATCTGACTACTGCGTTGTATTTTCCTAAACGTTTAACATTACCACCTATCACTGTGATAAATTTCTTATCAATATCCTGGCCTTCTTTTGAAAGGGCTTCAGATACATCAATATTGTTTACAGATCCAAACAACTTGTCTCCTGTTCCTACCTTTGACGCAATTTTTATCTCTAATGCTTTTATCGCATCGGCCACCTTATTAGCATCATCAACAATCTTTTGTTCTTTAAAAGCACGTTGCTTTAAATTTTCAGCAAGCACTTTTTTTGCTGATGAGGTTGCTAATACAGCGTTCCCATTTGGAATTAAATAATTTCTACCATAACCGTTCTTAACTGTTACAATGTCGTCCTTAAATCCTAGTCCTTCGACGTCTTGTTTTAAAATAAGTTCCATGTTATAATATTTTTATTTGTATAAATCTGTAACGTAAGGCATGAGGGCTAAATGGCGAGCTCTCTTTACTGCGACAGCGACTTTTCTTTGATATTTTAATGATGTTCCTGTTAAACGTCTTGGCAATAATTTGCCTTGTTCATTAATAAAACGCATTAAAAAGTCAGAGTCTTTGTAATCAACGTATTTAATACCTGTTTTTTGAAACATACAATACTTTTTCTTCTTGTTTGTTTCAATGTTTAATGGTGTTAGATATCTAATTTCACCATCTTTTTTTCCTTTAGCTTGTTGTTCTATACTTGACATAATTACGCTTTTTCTTTTAGTTTAACTCTTCTTCGCTCAGCCCATGACACAGCATGCTTGTCTAGTTTGACCGTTAAATAACGCATAAAACGCTCATCACGTCTAAATTCAACCTCTAATGGGTTAATGTGTTCACCGTCAATGGTAAACTCGAATAAATGGTAAAAACCACTTTTTTTGTTTTGGATTGGATAAGCTAATTTTTTCAAGCCCCAATCTTCTTTTGATATCATCTTAGCACCTTTAGAAACAAGAAGATCTTCGTATTTCTTTACTGTTTCCTTTATCTGATCTTCAGATAAAACGGGATTTAAGATGAAAACAGTTTCATAATGATTCATAAATTTGATTTATTTGTTAAAATGGCTGCAAAAATATGTATTATAAATCTTTTAGACAACATTTTTACAGGTTAAGTCTTTAAATTCTGTATTTGTTAATATTATGTTAAAATCAACACTTTAACGATGTTTTTTGGTTTTTGTCCGAATTTTTTGTACTATTGTCGATATCTTAACCTAAAAACGATAATGTTATGACTTTAAATTGTGTTGTTGTAGACGATTCTGCAATCCAGCGCTTATCTATAGTCAAATTAATAGAGAATCATTCCTCACTTAATTTGATTGCAGAATACAGTAGTGCTCTAGAAACCAAAAATGGCCTGAATACCCATAAGGTCGATTTAATTTTTCTTGATATCGAAATGCCAGTATTAAATGGTTTCGAATTACTTGACGTACTAAATAATAAACCCCAAATTATTTTTGTAACAGGTAAAACGGAATATGCATTCAAAGCTTTCAACTATGATGCTACAGACTACTTGCAAAAACCGATAACAAGAGAACGATTTAATACCGCTGTAGAAAAAGCGATGGAACAACATAAGTTGACCCTTGACTTTCAAGAAACAGATGGTGAACATATTTTTGTAAAAAGTAACCTTAAAAAGCGAAAAGTCTATATAAAAGATATTAAATGGATAGAAGCGCTTGGTGATTATGTAAAACTAGTGACGGAAGAAAACAGTCTTGTTGTTCTATCGACTATGAAAGCTTTCGAAGCTGAACTACCTGAAGGTAAATTTTTAAGAATTCATAAATCTTACATAGTAAATCTTGATAAAATAGATCGCTTCAATAGCAAAAATGTTGAAGTAGGGTCGTACGAAATCCCCTTAAGTAGAAACAAAAAAACACTACTTGTTGATGCCCTAAACAATATCTAGTTTTAGTAGTTGTCTACATTTATTAAAACTCGAATAGGACGAAAACTTTTAATACTCAAGAAGCTATTTTTTATTTTAAGAATAGCTTCTTTTGTTTTGTTTAAAGACTGTTTCTCTGGTATTTTCAATAGAATATTTTTGTGGTATTGATTACGTATTCTCGAAACAGGTGGGAATTCCGGACCTAATACATATGGATTAAATAACTGTCGTAATGAAGTTGCCAACCACTCAGCTCCTAAATTAACTTTTTGATAATCTTTATGTTTAATCGTTATTTTTATGATTCTGTAAACAGGAGGGTATTTGTAATTCTGTCGCTCAATAAATTGTTCATGAAACATGGCCTCGTAGTCATTCATTGACACTTGTTGCAAGATTTTATGAAAAGGATTGTACGTTTGAATTAGAACCTTACCCTGATTTGACGTTCTACCTGCCCTACCAGCTACTTGGTGCATTAATTGAAAGCTTCTTTCGTGAGCTCTAAAATCAGGAAAATTGAGTAGATTGTCTGCATTCATAATTCCGACAAGACCGACATTTCTAAAATCTAATCCTTTTGTAAGCATTTGAGTTCCTACCAAAATATCTATTTCATTATTTTCAAAAGCTGTTATAATCTTTTCATGTCCATGTTTTCCTCTCGTGGTATCTAAATCCATTCGAGAAACCTTTACATCTGGAAGTAGTGATGAAATTTCCTCTTGTATTTGTTCTGTCCCAAATCCTTTTTTGTTAAGTGAAGCACTACCACAAGCTTGACAAGATTTTTGCATTATCATGTTGTAACCACAATAATGACATCGCAACTCATTTTTAAATCGGTGAAATGTTAAACTAACATCACAATTTGGACATTGAGACGAGTGACCGCAAGTTTCACATTCCACAATTGGTGAAAAACCACGCCTATTTTGAAATAAAATTACTTGCTGAGAACCATCTATAGTATTCTTAATTTCCTCTAACAGGGAATCGCTAAAATGCCCTGTCATTCGTTTACGCTTATACTTATCCTTAAGGTCAACTAATTGTATTTCAGGCGCTAAAACGTTGTTATAACGCACATTCATTTCAACAAACCCATATTTTTTTGCAACTGTAGCATTGTAATAACTTTCAATACTGGGGGTGGCAGTTCCTAAAATGGTTTTTGCTTTGAACAACGATGCTAAAACTATCGCTACATCTCGTGCATGGTAACGTGGTGAAGGATCAAATTGCTTGTATGAAGACTCGTGTTCCTCATCAATAATAACGAGGCCCAAATTACTAAACGGTAAAAAAACAGAAGAACGCGCACCTAAAACCACTTTCGCTTTCTCTGAGTTTTTTAAAACTTGGTTCCAAACTTCGATACGTTCACTGCCAGTATACCTCGAATGATACACGGCAATTTGATTTCCAAAATAGTGCTTCAAACGATTTACAAGTTGTGAGGTGAGAGCTATTTCAGGAACTAAATAAAGTATTTGTTGATTATTTTTTAAAGATGCTTCAATGAGTTTCACATAAACCTCGGTTTTACCGGAAGAAGTTACTCCCTTCAATAAGGTCACATTGTGATTTTTAAACGACGTAATTAAGTTGTTTAATGCATTGGTTTGACTTTTATTCAATTTTTTTGACGGTTCTACTTGAGTATTTGCAAATGAAACCCGATCGACATCCAAAAAATACTCTTGAAAAATATTTTTATTAATTAATGATTTTATATGGGACGATGTGGCTTTGCTTTTTAGTTTTAATTCTGACACCTTCACAGGAGCATTTGACATTGAAATTATCATGAAATAAGTCATGATAACATCTCTTTGTTTTGTAGCGCGTTTGTGTAATGAATTTAATAGATCTTCGCAATTTTTACCGGAATGATATGTCTCATTTAATCGCACATATCTGATTCTTTTTGGCTGATAGCGCTCATACAATTCCTCCTTCAAGCTAATAATTTGGTTATCAAGAAGTTTCTTTACAGTTGGTAAACAATTCTTTTTATCTAAAATATCATTGACTTCCTTAATTTTGAGGACACTTTGATGTGATAAAGCCTCATAAATTAAAAATTCATCATCTTTTAAATTATGAGTATCAAAAATCTTTTGTTTATTTAGTGATATAATTGTTTCACTTTCAAGTAAAAATGAACTTGGCATAGCGGCTCTTAGCACCTCTCCTAACGTTGATAGGTAGTATTTAGAAATCCAACTCCATAACTTCAATTGATTTAAGGTTACTACAGGAGCTTTGTCCAAAATTTGATGGATAGATTTTGCCGTATATGCATGTGGTGCATTTTGATGAACTTTATGAACTATTGCTGTATATATTTTTTGTTTTCCGAAAGGAACTGCAACACGCATCCCAGGTATTAGGAACGAAGACTCAGCTTCTGTAATGGCATAAGTGAAGAGCTTCTCTAAAGGTATAGGTAAAATGACATCTGTGAAATACATCATTTATTTGGTTACTTTTTGATGTGCTCTCTTTAATGTTCTCAGAGTCACATTCAGTTCAAAGCCAAGCAATAATATATTAGCATTAAGCCACAAATAAAACATTAACACCAATAATGCGCCAATAGATCCATACAATTTATTGTATTGCCCAAAATTTTCGATGTACAAGCCAAATAAATAAGAACTTACGATTATCAGAATTGTTGTAAAGAGCGCTCCTGCTGAAAAAAATTTAGAAATCTTTCTATCTACCGTGCCAAAATAGTAGAGTAAAGAAGTTCCAAGATACAACATGGCTAGCGAAAAAAAATATTTTGAAAAAATAACCCAAAATAATTCGGTATTTGACTCTGTTATTCCTTGACTTTCTAAATTTTCAAATAATGGATGAATAACAGATACTTGAAAAGCTGTTAATACAATTACAGTGAAAATTAACAAAAGCGCAAGTATTACTGCAACACCTAAAGCGTAGATATATTGTTTGAATATATTGCGATTCAATTGTTTATGATATGAGTTTTTAAATCCTGAAAAAACAGCGTTTACGCCATTTGTCATTAATAAAATTGAAAGAACAAAAACTGAAGAAATAACACTCCCACCACTTATATTTTCAAAAATATTTTTTAAAAAAAAATCTGTCGTAGTTGGAGGTAAAAAAGACTCTAAAAACAATAAAAAATCGTTCTCAAAACCAGTCACTGGAATGTGTGGAATTAAAATTAAAATAAATAGTAAAAAAGGGAATAAAGCCATAAAAAAACTAAATGAAATGGCACTTGCACGAATATTAAGGGTTCCAAGTATAATTCCTTTAATGTACATTTCGGAGAGATCATAAATAGATAACCCCTCAAAACCTGGCAATCGAATAGACTTTAAAAATTTGACAACCTCTTTAATAATAGGCATCTTAATCAATTTATCTTCAACTTGTCTACTCATTTAGATAGCTTTCAAACTTAAATCCATATTGTGTACAGAATGGGTCAATGCTCCCGAGGAAATATAATTCACACCACATTCAGCGTACTTTCTCACTGTTGTTTCATCAATATTTCCAGAAGACTCTGTAAGACATTTATTTCCTATCATTTTTACTGCCTTTACAGTGTCTGTTACACTAAAATTGTCAATTAAAATCCTAAAGACTCCTTCGCAACGTAAAATTTCTTCAATCTCACCTAAGCTTCTTGCCTCAACAATAATTTTTAAATCTTTGTTAGTATTTTTCAAATACTGTTGCGTATTGATAATTGCCTTTGTAATGCTCCCGCAAAAATCAATGTGATTATCTTTAAGCATTATCATGTCAAACAATCCAAATCTATGATTTTCACCTCCACCAATACTAACAGCCCATTTTTCAAGAGCTCTGATACCAGGTGTTGTTTTTCGAGTATCTAATATTTTTGTTTTTGTGCCATGTAAAAGATTGACAAAGACGTTTGTTTTTGTTGCGATGGCACTCATTCTTTGCATTCCATTTAAAACGAGGCGTTCTGCTCTCAATATAGATTGTGATGCTCCCTCAACATAAAACACGATGTCTCCCTCATTTACAAATACTCCTTCATTAATAATAATATTGATGGACAATGAACTATCAACATAGTTAAAAACATGTTTAGCGAAATTAACACCAGCAATAATTCCGGCCTCCTTTACCATCAACTTTGCTTTTCCATGTGCTGTTTTAGGTATGCATGCGAGCGAGGTATGATCACCGTCACCAATATCCTCGCGTATAGCATTCGCGATAATTAGATCAATTTCTTTATCAAATTCCAGTTGAGATATCATAACTGCTAATTTAAGTTAAAATACTTATTGGTATCACAAATTTATAAAGTAATCAGACTTTTTATTATGATAATTATTAAATGTCGCCTTGTTATTAATTTCAGACATTTCTTCAATCATTTACTAAAAAATTGATTTATTTTTAAATATCTTCATTGATCAAAAAAAAAAATTAAATTCATCACATTAGGAGCGACATTTAAAGACATGAAAATTAAGTTAATCAGCATTGGAAAAACAGATAGTAAACAGTTGCAAATTCTGATAAACGACTATACAAAGCGACTAAATCATTACATAAAATTCAGTTTCGATACAATTCCAGATTTAAAAAAATCAAAAAAATTAACAGAATCGCAGCAAAAAGAAAAAGAGGGTGATTTGATTTTATCAAAACTTAAAAGCTCAGACATTATGATTTTGCTTGATGAACACGGAACGCATTTCGATTCGGTAGGATTTTCAACTTATCTACAAAAACATATGAACTCAGGTATTAAAAACTTGGTTTTTGTTATTGGTGGTCCTTATGGCTTTTCAGAAAACCTTCGTCGAGTGGCAAAAGGTAAAGTGTCCTTATCAAAAATGACATTTTCACACCAAATGGTGAGATTATTCATCATTGAACAATTATACAGAAGCTTTACTATTTTAAAAAATGAACCTTATCACCATAAATGAGATTTTCAAATTCCTAAAGACTAGAAATTTCATATCAAAAAAAGTTAAATTCTAATGCGTTTTAAATAGGCCTTTTCTTTTTTTTAACTGTTTGGTTAAATCTTTAATTGCATACTTAACAGCATCCTCGTAACGTTCCTCATTGGAAGAAGCGAACAACCTAGGTCCAGGCATACTTAACTCCATTTTACAAATTTTACCCCTAACATCAGCATTCTGTTCTAATTCAAAATGAACAATAGCTCCAATGATACAATCATACTTTTTATGAAGTTTATTTAATTTCTTGGTAACATACGAATTCATCGTGTCACTTGTAGCCATATGCACATACTGGATATTAATAGTCATATTGGAAAATTTAAAATTTATACCAAAATTAACCAGGACTATGCTTAACTCAAATGACTAATATCATAGAAACTAAATTTCCTTAGACATCATCTTCGTTGTGTTTTTCAGCATCACGAGTTGTCCAGATTCATTGGGATGCAGTCCATCCTCTAGAAAATGATTTGATTGCATACCGATAGAAAAGTCTATGTATGACAACTCCCTATCGACACAAAAACCTATTAAATTATTTCTAAAGCCTCTAATGCACTCAGAATAATTTTCGTGAACCATATTCTTCTGATTTAAATTAAAAGAAGGTGTTAGCACACCAACGAAAGGTAGAATTTCACAGTGACGTGCTTGAGCTACCATTGCATAAATATTGGACATTATGAGTTCATCTTTTAAGCCAAACCACAAATCATTCGTACCGCCAAGTATCAAAAGATGTGTTGGCTCATGTTCATGCAATAATTTTTCACAACGAGATAACATTCCAAATGTTGTGTCTCCTGAAATTCCACAGTTAACAACGTCAATATGATACGTCAAATGAATTAAATTTGGCCATCCTTTTGAAATATCAATGTCGTACCCCTCAGTCAAGCTATCTCCTAAACACAATAATTTCATTTATTCAAAAATTACACTTTCATTCATATCAAACCACGATTTATAATACGCTTTATGTATCTTTTCAATATGAGTACGCTTAACTTTCATTGTTGGCGTGGTCAATCCATTCGCAACATTCCAATCCTCTTTCATAACAACCACTTTTTCAATTTTTTCATGTTTTTCAAGGCCTCTATTAACCAATTTAATACTGTCTTCTAAACTTGATATTAATACTTCTTTGTCTTTTGTGTCACCTGACACACTCAATGTAATTAAAGCGATTGGTTGGGGAATTCCGGTACCAACAATACATATTTGTTCAATGTTCGTGTTTTTCGACATCATTAATTCAATGTGAGAAGGTGATATGTATTTTCCTTTATCTGTTTTAAATTGATCTTTTACACGACCTGTGATGGTTAAAAAGCCGTCATGATCAAACTCACCAATATCACCGGTTTTTAAATACCCCTCTTGATCAAATACAGAAGCTGTAATTTCAGGTTCTTTAAAATAACCCTTCATCAAACAATTATTTTTAACACATATTTCACCTTCAGCTGACAATTTAACCTGAACATTGTACAATGTTTTACCGACGGTGCCTATTTTATCGTGCTCATTTGTGTTAAAGTGAGAAACGCAGCAATCTTCTGTCATACCATAACCTTGGAAAATAGTAATTCCAATTTTACGATACCATGAAATTAAACTTGCTGATATTGGAGCTGCTGCCGACACAACAAACATAGCCTCTTTTAGGCCTAATTTTTGTTTTAATTTATTTTTAACGATGTCTTTTAAAATGGGAATTGCAAGAAGTAGATTTAATTTTTTTTGTGGAATTGATTCCAATATTTTCTCTCTGAACTTGGTCCAAATTCTTGGAACTGCAAAAAACAAGTGAGGTTGTGTTTGTTCTAAATCTTTACTGAAAGTTTCAAGTGATTCTGTAAATGAGATAGTGCCCCCAAGTACAACACCCGCATTAATCATAACCCTTTCAGCAACATGTGCTAAAGGTAAATACGAGAACAACTTTAAATTTGGAGGTAAATTAAACAATTTTGTCAAAGTTCGAGCACTTACCATTAGATTTCCTGATGAATGCATAACTCCCTTGGGAACGCCCGTAGTACCTGAGGTGTATATAATCGTATGCAAATCATTAGCTAGTTGTTTATGATCGTAATCTATACTGTTAGTATCTTTAATAATATCCTCCCACAATTGACCATCAGATTGTCCATATAAAGCTACACTGATCCGAGGAATTTCTGTAATACCCTCTTTTTGATTTTCATAATCATCTAATTTTCCAACGATAATAAGTTTTGATTCACTGTGAATTAATATTTGATTTATCGAGACACTGTTGAGGGTCGGGTAAATTGGAATCGACACAAAGCCTGAAATCATAATTGCCAAATCTGCTAAAATCCAATGAGCACAATTTTTAGACAATAATGCAACGTGACTATGTTTAGGCAACTTATGAGATGTGATTGCATGTGCAATTTTTCTAACTTCAACACCCGCTTCGGCATAGGTGTAAGTCACGTAACCACCATTAACGGGTTGTTTTAAAAAAAGCTTGTTTGGAATCTTCCTCTCCCAATACAAAAAAGCATCTAAGGGTGTTTCGAAGTTAATCATGATTGTTTGTTGTTTCTTTAAAGATATAAAAAGTAAGTGAGCATCATTAAAAAAAATAAATCAGGGACGACATTACTTCTTAGATTGCGCAAGGGCTACGAACATAATTTCATCAACTTGTTTTTAAACTACTTGTACTCAATAATCAAAAATTGTGCACTTCTGTTTCCAATATTTACAATGTGATGTGTTGTTGTTTCATCTTTTGCAAAATATGTTCCTGTAGGAACCTCCACCTGTCTAGATCTATTATTTTCAGTAATCTCAAATTCACTTCCCGCCAGAGTGTACCCAAAATGTGGTACATGTTGATGCTGTTCATGTCCTACACTGGGCGCAAATGAACATTTAAGCACTCGGATTTTGGCATTATCCTCTAGAACCTCACAAACTTTCTCACCTTTCCACCCTGCTTGAAGAGGATCGGGCAATAATGTGTTAATATTTTTATTGTCTTGACAACTAATCATTAAGACAAAAAGGCATCCAATATGATACAAATATTTCATTGTTGTTATTTATTTTTTTCTTCAATCCATCGTGACATGTACATTGTACTTTGCATCGCGTGGTGCTGAAGCATTAACCCAGTGAAATTTGATAAACGATGCTCGTGCATGGACGCAATTATTTGATTCAATTTATCTGATAATTTTGCTAAATGAATGCTTTTATTAAACTTTTTTGATAAAATATTAAAACCCAAAGACTGCTGTGAAGCCCATAATTCTTCAGAGTTATACAATTGCACTACATAATCAATCATACCACTAATATCATCAGTAACAAAGTTATAAGTTTGTTTTAAATCTAATATCCCTTCAGCTCCAATAGACGTTGTGATAAAAGGCGTGCCATTTTTCATAGCATCAAAAAACTTACCTTTTAATCCCGCTCCAAATCGCAAAGGAGCTAGACATATTTTAGCATTTTGCATGACCTTATCAACATCTGGTGTAAATCCTTGAATAAAAAAGTTGTTGTCCTTACTTTCAAGTTGTTTTGCACGATCATTCGCATAAGCCCCAAAAACATGAAGTTCAACATTCTTTAATTTCGCTCCAAGCTTCGGCCAAATATTATTTTTTAAATAGATAACTGAATCTAAATTTGGGGCGTGCAAAAAATTACCAATGGTGATAAGATGTTTCCGTTCTGTGAATGAAGGAAGGTTGGAAATGTCATTAGGAGTTAAGTTTTTGATTAGTAATGGCAAGTAACACAATAAAGCTTCAGGTACTTCAAAAGAAGTTTTTAAAAGAACCATTTCAGCCTCTGAAATAATTAAGCTTAGATCAGAACGATAAATACTTGCAATTTCACGTTTAGCGATTTTTCCAAACAAATAATCTCGATTTAACAAGGCAGTGTCTTTAAAAGCCTCTTCACGTGCTTTTCTTAAACAATGCAAATCCTCTGTATCAAGTATTTTTAGCGCGTTAGGGCATTGTTGAGCAACTCTCCAACCAAACTGTTCCTCCATCATAAAACGATCAAATAAAACAACAGTTGGATTTAATTTAGAAATAAACAAATCAAAACTAGAATTATTTAATTCTATTCTTCTTTCTTGAATACCTTTAGACGCAAGGTTCAAAGACTTATCTCCTTTTAATGATGAACTTGCAAAAGTGATTTGATACCCCTCAGATAAAAAAAAATCTATAAGTTGCATCATTCTAACACCTGCAGCAGAACTTTTTGGTTCTGGCCATACAAAACCAATGATCAAAAGTTTTTTCATTTAATTGGTAGTTAACGTCATGGCAGCATAAGACTCTCTAACTTTTTGAGCCCATGCTTTTATTTTTTGACGCTGTAAGTCAGTTAAATTTGCTTCTGTATGGGTCCACGTGTATGATTTCAGAGGCATTTCTTTAGTATCAATCATTTCGATTAACTCATCAAACTTATGATCTTTCTTTTTTAAAGAAGCTGTTGACCATTGAGATTGGGACATATTGAAATGTTTTTTACCTTCATTAATATGCTCCGATATCCAAAAATTAAGTGGTGTAATAGTGTTATACCAAGGATATACTGTATGGTCACTATGACAATCAAAACAAGTGTTTTTTAAAATTACTTGAACATCTTCAGGTGGATCTGTCTCGTTTAAAAAAAAATCTACAGTCTCGATATCACCACTATTTTTTTTCGGACTAAATAATTGAGCAATAATAAAAACCAATACTACTATGGCTATAATTTTGACATTTTTCATTTTATAAATTTCTCCCTTAAAAATAAGAAAATTATCATGGAACAAATAAAAATTTAATATCATTTCAGCTTTTAAAAATTCTCCGAGCTAAAAACTCTGTTAGTTTTAAACAATTAGTCAAAACTTCACAATCAATCGTCTCGCTTTTGTCTAAATAAATTATATTTGTTTCTTCTAAAAGATTTAAAATGGATATTTCAGAACTTAATGCTATTTCACCTGTTGACGGTCGTTACAGAAATAAAACCAGCGCATTATCGCGATATTTTTCAGAGGAGGCCCTCATAAAGTATCGTGTTTTGGTCGAGGTTGAATATTTTATTTCCTTGTGTGAAATACCACTCCCTCAACTTAAAAATTTTGACAATTCTTTTTTTAACGATTTACGATCTATTTATCAAAATTTCTCAAGTGATGATGCCAAAGCCATAAAAGTCATAGAAAACATCACTAATCATGATGTCAAGGCTGTTGAATACTTCCTAAAAGAAAAATTTGATGTATTAAACTTATCGACATATAAAGAATTTATTCATTTTGGTTTAACGTCTCAAGACATTAATAATACAGCAGTGCCTTTGAGCATCAAAGAAGCTTTATCAGAAGTATATAATCCTGAATATGAAAATCTATTTAACACGCTAAAGAAGCTATCTGAAACATGGAATCATATTCCAATGTTAGCAAGAACTCATGGTCAACCTGCCTCACCGACGAGACTCGGAAAAGAAATTAATGTCTTCGTTGTAAGACTAGAAGAACAATTCAATACTTTAAAACAGATTCCCAATGCGGCAAAATTTGGTGGTGCAACTGGTAATTTTAATGCACATCATGTTGCTTACCCTCAAATTAATTGGGAAAACTTTGGTGCAACTTTTGTAGAAAAAACATTGGGTTTAAAGCATTCCTTTCCAACGACACAAATTGAGCATTACGATAATATGGCAGCACTTTTTGATTGTCTAAAAAGAATCAATACCATCATAGTTGATTTAAATAAAGATGTTTGGACATATGTATCCATGGAGTATTTTAAGCAAAAAATAAAAAAGGGAGAAGTTGGCAGTAGTGCAATGCCTCACAAGGTGAATCCCATCGATTTTGAGAATAGTGAAGGTAATTTAGGTATTGCAAATGCCATGTTTGCGTATTTATCGGGAAAATTACCAATTTCAAGACTGCAGAGAGATCTAACAGACAGCACTGTTTTACGCAATATTGGTGTGCCTTTTGCCCACACACTAATTGGCTTTAAATCTACCTTGAAAGGATTGAATAAATTATTAATTAACGAAGATAAATTTGCTGAAGATTTAGAAAAGAATTGGGCTGTAGTTGCAGAGGCAATTCAAACAATTTTAAGACGGGAGGGTTTCAAAAATCCATACGAGGCACTTAAAGGATTGACACGTACCAATGATATTATTAACCAAGTATCAATTGCTAAATTTATTGACTCTTTGGATGTTTCTGACACCATTAAATTTGAATTAAAACAAATTACTCCAAGTAATTACACAGGTATTTAATGAAAGATCGAATTATCTTACTAGCTTCATCGATTCTTGTTATCTTTTTTTTTATTGGAGGGCTACTTGACATTCTTAATCATTTTCTTTCGAAGACATTTCTGTTCGTTGGGTTTTTAGTTCTTGTCCTTTATATCATTTTTATTAAAGCTAAAGAAGACCATGATGACATTCATAATGATGCAAATCTATCTTGATATTCTTTAAAAACGCGAAAGTTGTAGTTAAAAAAACTCCATGACCTCATTTACAGGAACTTGTCCAAAATCTAGTTGATTAATAAGATTTCCAAGGGTTAAAACTTTATTTGGATTCATATTTTCACCCAAAACCCTAATTATTATAAAACCTTTTGTATTAATTCTCCCAAAAATAATGAGTTCATCGATGGCATCATTATTCCCTAAGTACTTTAATATAATTTTTCCATCGTTATTGTTACCTGCTCTAAGTAACTCTTCGAAAGGCTCTTTATTTAAAATTTCATGAATGTTTTGTAATTCAATCTCGAATTGATTTAAATTATTCTCTTCTAAACGATATCCAAGGATATTTAATTTTTCTATGGACTCAAAAGCTTCTTTTTGATCACCGGTAAAATTGATATTATTCGAAGACACCAAGCTCATTGGAATATCATAAACAACAAAATTAGAAGCTTCTTGATTAAGCACAAAATACTCCTGCAGTGTTTGATCAAACTTACAGCTCAGACCCAATGAAAAAATGGATATCACTAAAAATAAATACTTGATGGAAGAAAATTTCATATAACTGAAAAAATATATTACTTGCCTTTACTGCCCTGCTTTTTTAAAATGTTTTACTCCGGGTACATCCATTTTTTCTGAAAGTGTTGAGATTTGTCTTAAATCAATATCACCATTTAGAAATAAAATCACAGTTTCAATATCACGTTTTTCACCATTGATAGAGATATTTTGGTCCGAGGTTATTTCTTTAAGTCCATTGACAAACATTAACAACTCTGTTACGTGAAATTCATCTTTTCCCTCTCGAATATACATGCTGACCATTTGATCACCGTCTTTTATTCGCATTAGCTCATCAAGGTTAGATTTATTTAAGTACTGCTTAACGCGTTTTGTCATATCGTTTGCTATCCCCACATCGCCAGTAGTTAAAACTTTTAAACTCGTAATGTTTTTTATCATATCCCAGAATTGTTGCTCATCTGCATCACTAGAATTGATTTCGATACTCGAAAGCATACTAAACATTTTATTATTAACCACAATGGACGTGACACCATCCATGTTTTCAAAATCAGTAAATAGGTTTTGCCCGAATGACATGGTAGTTATCATTACTAGAATAAGTGATATTTGTATCTTTTTCATAATGTATTTGTTTTAATTATTAATTTTAAAAATTTTATTTTTTGTTTCTGTAAAAGATTCAAGTAAGAAGATGTTCTCCGCCCCTTTGTTTAAGGATTTTGACATTAAAGTTAAAGCATTAAAACCCTCTGAACCTTTGTTAATATTATTTGCTAGCAAGTCCATCGCTTTTCTAGTTTGATTAAATACTATTAATTGATCTTCTGTCAACTCATTAAAATTCAATGAACTTGACATGGCTGTTTTGGTAAAAATAGTAACTGCTATTACAATCATTGCTGCTGTAGCTAACCATTTGTAAGTATGATGATAACTATTAGTTTGTAAGCTTATGTCGGCTGTTGATTTCTCCTTACAAGTCACCTCAAAATAGTTAAATAAAGGGCGATAAACTTCAAATTGTGACGCTATTACCGATTGGGAAAAGTAATCTCGCAACTCAACTTCTTCATCGAGAGTTGTTTGTCCATTTTCATATTTATTTAATAATTTTTCGATTCTAACCAACACCATAGGACTGGATTTTAATTAATTTACTTCGTAATGTTTTTCTCGCTCTTGACAACGAAACACGAATTGTTGCTTCTTTAATATTTAACATTTTTGATATCTCTTTAAACTCATATTGTTCTATATCTCTTAACTGCATCACAATTTTTTGTTGATCAGGTAAATCTTCCATTAATTTTGCAACCCAATCAACACTGTTTTTCAACTCAATTTCATTTTGTAAAGTTATATGGTTGTCTTTGTAATTATTATGAATAATCTTTAAATTTTGCGAATGCTTAGATTTAAGTTTATCAAAACATAAGTTTTTGGTCATGGTCATAGAAAATGCTTCAATATTTCTGTATTGCTCAATTTGATTTTTATTATTCCACAGTTTGATTAATATTTCTTGAGTGGCATCTTCCGCTTCTTCGCGAGACACAAGCAATCGTTTTGCTAATCGAAACACTTTATCTTTAAATGGCTCAACCATCTTTAAAAACTCAACTTGTGTCATATTAAATTTTAAAAGTTAGTTATTTTATCGCTTTATACTTTTTAGACGATACAGTTAATATTTTGTTACAGACAACATAAAATAATCAATATTTTACAATAAAATCTTAACTTTAAGCTTAATTATGAATCCTCTGTTATGAAGAAATCTGTTATCCCTTTTTTTTTAATCCTTTTGCTAGTTTCTACCTCCTACAGCTGTTTTGAGGATCGAGATGACAATGGGGCGTTTGCGAGTGAAATTAGTGACTTTGTATGGAAAGGATTAAATTTTTGGTATTTATACAAGGATGAAATTTCTGATTTAGCTAACGATCGTTTTTCTTCAAATGAACAATTTGCTGACTATCTGAATCTTTTTTCGGGACCAGAGGAATTATTTCAAAGTTTGAAATACCAACCCCAAACAGTTGATAAATACAGTAGAATATTGGATGATTACATTGCCTTCGAACAATTATTGGAGGGGTGTACAGTGCGTTCTGGTTATGAAATAAACTTTTATTTAGTTCCAGGAAGCAATACAGACATTTTTGGCGTAGTGAGACTGGTACTACCAGGAAGTAATGCAGATGCAGCAGGTTTAGAAAGAGGTCAATTATTTTATGGTGTCGATGGTACGTCTTTAAACAACAATAATATCAACGAGTTATTCAGTTCTGACAGCTACACTATTAATCTAGCTTCATATGATGATAATGAAACTACGGAAACAAATGATGACACCATCATTCAAGAGTCGGAAACAATCTCACTCACAAAAGCGTCATTTTGTGAAGATCCAATTTATAAAACTGATATATTAACAATTGAAGGAGAAAATGTCGCCTACCTCATGTATAACGGGTTTGTATCAGAATACAATAACCAATTAAACGCAGTTTTTGCGGATTTTAAATCAAATAATGTGCAACATTTAGTTTTAGACCTACGGTATAATCCCGGTGGTTCGGTAAATACTTCCATTTTATTAGCCTCCCTAATAACAGGGCAATTTACTGGTGAAATTCACAGTACTGAGCAATGGAATTCAGACATTCAAACTGCTTTTTTTAATCAAAATCCTGAAAATTTAATCAATAGATTCACGAATACGCTTAATAACAACCCTATCAATAGCTTATCTTTAAATGAAGTTTATATTTTGACGACAGGCGATTCAGCCTCTGCAAGTGAACTACTGATTAACACATTAAACCCCTACATAGATGTAATACACATAGGAACAACCACAGAAGGTAAATATCAAGGATCAATCACTTTGTACGACTCAGAAAATTTTCAACGTAACGGAGCGAATCCTAATCACACCTATGCAATGCAACCACTAGTTCTAAAACTTGCCAATACAGTTGGATTTACAGATTATAGTGAAGGATTAAATCCTGATATTGTTATATCCGAAAATCCTCAAAATTATGGAATTTTAGGAAATGAAAATGAACCGTTATTAGCACGTGCATTATCAGAAATTTCAATGTCTAATAATCCTATTTATCCCAATGAGGTCGTCATACCATTTACCACTAGCAATAGCTTTGAGCCTTTTTTAAATGAGATGATTATTGATAAAAAAATTCCGGAAGAGCTTATAAATAAATTGTCCTTCAAAAAGTAACAGCAACAAATTTATATTACAAGGTTACGTAAAAACCAAAGTGAACATTGCGCCCTCGTGTTGAATAACCAAAAATCTCCTGATAATCTTCGTTAATAGCATTGTACAGTTTACCAAACAATGTAATTTTATCCTTATTTATTTTGTGACTAAAATATAAGTTTAACAAATGATAACTCTTTAAACGGATATTATCATTTGCAAATGTCTCACTATTATAAATGCTGTCATTTCTTGTATCATTGTATTGATAACTCACACTTACAAAACTGCTTTTTGTCATTTGATAGCTAAGGGAACCATTTAGTTTAAACTTTGGAATTCTCAAACTTACTTGATTTTTCAAATCAACAAAGGTAGCATTCAAATCTGCTCTTAACTTGTTCGAGAACTTATAATTGCCTACAAATTCAAAACCCTTCGTTACAAATTCATTAGAAACATTTGTGTATTGAAATACATAGTCTCCTAAATCCATAAAATCAATGAAATTAGTTTCAGTACGTTTAAAATAAACGAAACTCAAAATCCCTCTAGATTGTATTCCCAGCTCCACCCCTAATTCAGTCGTTGAATTTTGTTCAGGTAACAATGTTACATTCCCATAAGTAGGGTCGTATAATTGATACAAAGAAGGAGTTATATAAGCAGAGCTAACACTACCAAGTACTTTTATATACCCAAAGTTTATGTCTTTTTTAATAGAAGGATTAAAGTTATAAACAAGGTGAGTTCCATAGTCGCTATGTGTATTTAATCGTATACCTAGGTTAATATTCAAACCAAATTGAGACTGAAACACTGTATTCACATATGAATCAAATAATTGAAAATTTGATGTATCACTGTTAATGTTTTCTTGAAATTCTGTACTGCCAAAAGGAATAAAATCATTATTCATACTACTCGACTGTATTTGAACACCAGCAACTGTATAAAAGGCATCGTCAATTTGGTAACGGTTAAAAATATCGATAAAAAAATTATTAGATTCAAAGCGTGTTGGAAAGCTAGATTGCACATGTCGTTTTGTCTCATTTACAGCAGAATTCACAGTAATACTACCCTTGTTATATTTAAAAATAGAAGAAAATCCTATACGATTTTGAAATGAAATAAGACGATTGTCTGCATCTTTTTTATTAAATCCATCATCAAAATCGGCCTTAAATTTATCTTGACTTCCAAACACAGTGAGTTTGATGTTATCAGAAAGGTTATAACCAATTTTAAACATACCATTATAGGCATTAAAAACATCAGGCTCCTTGCCGGAAGTTACCGCTGAAAACCCGTCTGCATATTGGTTTCCAAAACTAATTAAATATTGAAAATTGTCTAATGTCCCTGTTAAAGAGACATGATTTCTGAAATCATGAACATCATAATTCTTGTCCTCCGTTGTTCGATTAGAGCCCATAGTACTATTTAGATGTAACGAAAATCGTCTATCACTAGGTGTTTTTAATTTTATATTAATCGTGGCTGTTGCAGCACCTGAGCCATACAGAGTACTAGAGGCTCCTTTTAATATTTCGATGCGTTCAACCTGTTCAATATTAAGCAATCTCAAATCGTAATCATTCGAGATTTGAGAAGCATCGGTCATAGCGATACCATCTATTAAAATTAAAACCTGTCGATTTCTACCGCCTCGAACAAAATAACTAAGATTCTGACCACTGTTACTTTTTGATCCATTAATTTCAAATCCAACGACAGTATTAATAATATCGGCTACGGTCATTCCCTTTTGATTATTCAAATCTTGTTGTGTAATTACAGTAATAATTTTACCTGAATTCTCTCGCTTCAAATTAAATCTTGAATCGGTAATTACAACCTCTTCTAACAATTGATTATTTATGGAATCAAACAAAACTTGTGCAGTACCCATGGAACAGTAAGCACAACAAAGTACTTTGACAAGATAGTCTCTCGCTTTCATAATTAAGATGTATTGACCGTGAACAACACGAATTACTTTACGTGAATCTTTATCCCGAAAATTCACATTTATTGATGAAGATGGCAGGTCTCCTGACTAACGTCTTTTTATGAGTCTTCCCGGGTTATCCAGTGACATGAAGTGCACAAAAAGCTTGTAGTATACAGTTGCGGGAACAGTTTTGGATTCTCACCAAATTCCCTTTTAATTTGTTCTGAAATCAAGAACAAAACCTAAATTCAAAACTAAATTAAACATTTTGTTTAATCTTACAGTCAAAACATTAAATAATATTATTTTTGAAAAAACAATCACATTGAAATTTTCAACACTCTTCCTTTTATCATTGCTGTTATTTTCTTGTATTGAAAACAACAAATCAGATACGATTTTTGACTCAACAAATGTCAAATCTGCTGAAAACAGTTACGCAACAGGTTTCTCCCTAAACAATTATGACGGGTGGGATGTCTTGGAAATTTATAGTCCGTGGCCTAATTCTCAAAAGAATTATCACTACTTGATTAAGCATAAATTTGACACCATCAATAAATTATTACCAGTTTTTGATTATGATGGTATCATCGAGATTCCCGTTGAAAAAATTATTGTAACCTCAACAACACATATTCCTGCACTTGAACTTCTCGGTACGGAAAACACCTTGATTGGTTTTCCGGGAACACAATATGTGTCTTCAGAAAAAACAAGGTTACGGATTGATAATGGAGAAGTACGAGAATTGGGAAACAATGAAACAATCAACACAGAAATTGTTCTTGATTTAAAACCGGACATTCTTGTAGGTTACGGTATTGGCAACCAAAATAAAGCCTTAGAAACCATTAATAACTCTGGGACTTCAGTTCTATACAATGGAGATTGGGTTGAGGCATCGCCCCTTGGTAAAGCAGAATGGATTAAATTTTTTGGTATCTTATACGATAAAAAAAAAGAGGCTGATTCAATTTTTGATATCATTGAAACCAATTATATGGCTGCGAAAACCTTAGCTCAAAACGTCAAAAAACGACCTAAAGTTTTATGTGGTGCAATGCACAACAATGTTTGGTATTTACCTCAAGGAACAAGTCCTGAGGCTCAAATATTAAAAGATGCAAATGTGAATTATTTGTGGGGTGATACCAAAGGTAAAGGAAGTCTCGCTTTGAATTTTGAATCTATTTTTGAGAAAGCACAAAATGCTTCCTTGTGGTTTAGCCCGTCTTATTACAATAGCTATGAAGAACTCATGTTGGCATCAACTCATTACTCACAATTTAATGCCTTTAAAAATAAATCTATTTATTCGTTTGCTAATACCAAAGGGGCAACTGGAGGAGTTCTCTACTATGAACTTGGAACTGCAAGACCAGATCTAGTACTTAAAGACATCATTAAAATTAGTCACCCCACGCTATTACAGGAATACAATACTTATTTTTTTAAACCTCTTCAATAATTTGCTATATAAAAAATCAACATATAAATCGATAACCATCCTTTTAATAGTTCTTTTATGTGTGTCCTTTTTTGTCAATATTGGTTTAGGCTCTGTATCAATCTCATTGAAAGAGATTTTTTTAACTATTATTGGACATCAAGAAAACTACATTATCCAACACTACAGGCTTCCAAAAGCGTTCACAGCTGTTCTGGCAGGTTCAGGCTTAGGAATATCAGGACTTCTTATGCAAACCTTATTCAGAAACCCGTTGGCAGGACCTTTTGTTCTAGGAATTAGTTCTGGTGCAAGTTTGGGAGTTGCTATTGTTATTTTAGGATCAAGCCTCATGGGAGGATTTCTAGCCACTGTTTTTATTTCTAAATGGAGTATTGTAATTGCTGCCAGCTTGGGAAGTTTTATTGTACTGTTAGCAGTCATGATTGTTGCAGCAAAAATAAGAGATACCATGGCCATTTTAATTATTGGACTCATGTTTGGTAGTATCACAGCGGCTCTAGTAAGTGTTTTGTCATATTTTAGTTCAGCTGAGCTAATACAACAATACGTCTTCTGGGGCTTTGGAAATCTAGGCAATTTGACTTGGTACGAAGTTGTTATTTTTTTTAGTATTTATGCTGTTGGTATTGTTTTAAGCATGATGTCAATGAAAAATCTAAATACGCTACTTCTTGGAGAAAACTATGCAAAAAGTCTAGGGTTGAATGTTAAAAAAAGTCGCTTTATCATCATTATAGCAACCTGTCTTTTGGCAGGATCTGTAACAGCATTTGCAGGCCCAATAGCTTTTATTGGATTGGCAGTTCCTCATATTGCTAGACAAATTTTTAACACATCAAATCATAAAATTTTATTACCATCAGTTTTTATAATTGGTAGTATTGTGATGCTTATTTGCGATTCAATATCCCAACTTCCTTCAAGTGATTATACGCTTCCAATAAATGCTATTACTTCATTATTTGGTGCGCCTGTTGTCATTTGGCTCTTGTTAAGAAAACGTAAAATGGTCTTTTAATGAGTTTGATAAATCAACATGTTGTTCTAAACGCTGATAACCTCTTTGTAGGCTACAAAACTCATGCATCAAAAACAATAATAGCATCTAACATTAATTTTGAACTTAAACAAGGAGAACTTGTTGGCCTTGTCGGTGTTAATGGTATTGGAAAATCGACCCTATTAAGAACGTTAACAGGTGTGCAAAATGCTTTGTCAGGGACTATTTTTTTAAACGGAAAACACCTTCAAGCATTTACAAATATAGAAGTAGCAAAGGTCATGAGTGTAGTTCTGACGGAACGTATTGTTACAAAAAATCTATCTGTTTTTGAGATCATAGCACTAGGTAGACATCCTTACACAAATTGGTTAGGAAATCTACATAAAATAGATCATGCAATGATTAATACTGCCATGAGTCAAACGAACATTGAAAATTTAAAACACAAAAAATGCTTTGAACTCAGCGATGGGCAATTACAAAAAGTCATGATAGCTAGAGCGTTGGCGCAAGATACAGATTTAATCATATTAGATGAACCAACAACGCATTTAGATATGTATCACAAAGTATCTGCTTTAAAATTATTGCAGAACCTAGTAAAAGATACAGGGAAAACGATCTTGTTTTCGTCTCACGAAATTGATTTAGCAATTCAACTTTGTGATAAAATGATTGTTATGACTGAACATGAAGTGATTTCTGGGTCACCAAGGGCACTCATAGAAAAAGGCACGTTTGAAAACCTTTTCCCTGATGACATGATTGTTTTTGACAATAAAACAAAGAATTTTAGAGTAAAAAAATAATTACCTTTGATAAACATCTTTTTACATGAGTGATAATCTTTTTTTAATAGTAACGATTTGTGCTTCAGGAGCACTTGGAGCTTATCTAGGAAGCTTGTTTACGAAATTAAGTCAAAAAAGTACTCAAGGTGCTCAAATTGAACGAGAAAATCAAATGACCAACATCATTGATGATTTAAACAGACAAATCGAGAAAACAGATATCGAGCAAAATGAGTTAAGGAATGACAAGAATCGTATAAATCAAGAATTGATTGCTAAAAATATTGAATGTATCAACCTTGAAAAAATCAACTTAACACGCGAAGCTGAATTAGAGAAACGACAAGAACAACTACGAAAAGATTTCGAAATACTCGCAACAAAGATTTTAGATGAAAAATCTGAAAAATTCACACTACAAAACAAGGAAAACATCAAGCAAATTTTGAATCCCCTTCAAGATAAAATACAACTCTTTGAGAAAAAAGTTGAGGACACTCAAATAAGGAGTGTTAAAATGCATTCGGCTCTGGAAGAACAATTGAAAGGTTTAAAAGACCTTAATCAACAAATGACTAAAGAGGCTACCAACCTAACGAAAGCTCTTAAAGGAGATAGTAAAATGCAAGGAAATTGGGGTGAGTTAGTTTTAGAGCGTGTGTTAGAAAAATCAGGGTTAGAAAAAGACCGTGAGTATTTCGTTCAGCAAAGTTTTAATTTACCTGATGGTACACGAGTATTGCCCGATGTCGTCTTGCATTTACCTGATAACAAGCGTATGATTATTGATAGCAAGGTTTCCCTAACCGACTACGAACGCTATGTCAATGCAGAAGAGGATGAAAGGCCAGCTTTTTTAAAAGCACATATCAATTCTATTAGAAAGCATGTTGACCAGCTCTCTGAAAAAAAATACGAAGATTTATATGACATACAATCTCCAGATTTTGTCTTACTTTTTATACCAATCGAACCCGCATTCGCCATTGCCATCAATGAAGACAATTCAATATACAATAAAGCCTTTGAAAAAAATATAGTGATCGTGACACCTGCAACACTGTTAGCTACATTGAGAACCGTAGACACTATGTGGAATAATGAAAAGCAACAACGAAATGCCATTGAAATTGCACGTCAAGCTGGTGCTCTTTATGATAAATTTGAAGGATTAGTTTCAGATTTAACAGGAGTCGGAAAAAAAATAGATGCTGCAAAGACAGACTACTCTGCCGCAATGAATAAACTAGTAGAAGGCAGAGGTAACCTCATTACCAGTGTCGAAAAATTAAAAAAATTAGGCGCTAAAGCAAAAAAATCCTTACCTGAAATTATCATTAAACGCTCTGAAGAGGGATAAAAAAAACCACCAAGACATTATGGTGGTTTATAAATTCTCTTATTATTTTACAACTATTGCTTTACAAAGCGTTTTGTTTGGGTTCCACTATCGTTAGTCACCTTTACCAAATAGACGCCAACGTTCCACTGAGAGATATTAATTTTAGAAGTAAAACCAGTCAATTGTTGCGACAAAATTTGCTTACCTAATATATTGTAAACAGTCACATTTGTTTTGCTGTCAGCTTGATTCATAGTGATATTTAATTCAGACACACTTGGATTTGGGTATATTGAAAAGTCCGCTTTACTAACGTTATTTAAACTTAGAGCGCCTTCAGCAACTACAGTAATAGTACCATACATCAAACTAGCATGTGGTGTGCAAATAAAATCATTAACACCGAGTACCGTAAACGTGTGAGAGTATGAATACGGATTTGTATACGTAGAGTTAGTCTCCCCGAGGCGATCAGGCGAACCAAATGTCTCTACAGCCTGTCCTGAAACACTTTTGACATTGTGTGCACCACCAAGTTGCCATTCCCATGTGACTGTATCGCCAATTTCAATGGTAATATCTGTATCAAATTTGCCATTATATTGTGGATCAGTTGCGGGAACAGAAAAAAATCCCCAATCTGGTATTGTTATTGTTTCTGTCTGAGAGAAACTATAATTAATTGTTATAAAAAAAATTAAAGTAAGTAATTTTATTTTCATAGTGTTTTCTTTTTACTACAAAAATAGTGATTTTTATAATCTTTTAATTAAAGTTCTGTTAAACTACATATTTTATTTACTCAAATACATTTTTCTTTTAGAGTATAAGTCATAAAAATCATCATCTTTCAAACTGTCAATAAATAATATGCTTTCTCCGGTACTTTTCATTTCGGGACCCAATGTTTTGTCTACATTTGGAAATTTATTAAAGGAAAATACAGGTTGTTTAATTGCATAACCCTCTAGTTGAGGATTAAAATCAAAATCAGTTACTTTTTTTTCTCCTAGCATCACTTTAGTGGCATAATTTACGTAAGGTTCTTTATAGGCCTTGGCTATGAATGGGACAGTTCTGGAAGCTCTTGGGTTGGCCTCAATGATATAAACTACCTCATCTTTAATCGCAAATTGAATATTAATTAAGCCAACGGTATTCAAAGCTCTAGCGATAGTATGCGTATGATCGATAATTTGTTGCATTACCAGGTCTCCTAAATTAAAGGCTGGTAATGTCGCGTTTGAATCACCCGAATGAACACCACAAGGCTCAATATGCTCCATGATACCAATGATATAGACATTCCCGTCCGCATCACAAATAGCATCTGCCTCAGCTTCAATAGCACCATCTAAATAATGATCCAATAACAACTTGTTATTTGGTATTTTACGTAATAAATCGACAACATGCTCAACCAAATCATTTTTATTAATTACAATTTTCATACCCTGTCCCCCTAACACATATGACGGTCTCACTAAAATTGGAAAATCCAATTGATCAGCTAGTGCTAAAGCTTCATCTGCATTCTCTGCAATGCCAAACTCCGGATATGGTATGCTATTGGCCTTCAATAAACTTGAGAAACTCCCTCTATCCTCAGCTAAATCAAGAGCTTCGTAACTAGTCCCTATGATTTTCACTCCATATTTAGTTAACTTTTCAGCTAGTTTTAAGGCTGTTTGACCACCAAGCTGCACAATAACTCCCTCTGGTTTTTCATGTCGAATAATATCATATATGTGTTCCCAAAACACAGGTTCGAAATATAATTTATCTGCAGTATCAAAATCTGTTGATACAGTTTCTGGGTTACAATTAATCATGATAGTTTCATAACCGCATTCAGCAGCAGCTAAAACACCGTGAACACAACAATAATCAAATTCAATTCCCTGACCTATTCTATTAGGTCCAGAGCCTAAAACAACAATTTTCTTTTTATCAGAAACAATACTTTCATTGTGAACATAAGTATCCCCTGAGGCTGTCTCCACCGCATTTTCAAATGTTGAATAGTAATAAGGTGTTTTGGCCTTAAATTCAGCAGCACACGTATCAACTAATTTATAAACTCGTTGAATATTTTCATCAACTCGCTTTTTAAACACTTGACTTTCAAGGCATCCTAGCATGTGAGCGATTTGACGGTCTCCATAACCTTTTTGCTTCGCTTCTAACAACAACTCTCTATCTAAAGTGTCAATAGAATATTTTGATATTTCTTTATCTAAGTGAAATAGTTCTTCATATTGTCTTAAATACCACATATCAATTTTTGTGATATCATAAATTTGACTTAATGGTATTCCAATGGCAATCGCGTCATAAATAACAAAAACTCGGTCCCATGACGCATTTGTTAGTTTTTCTATAATTTGGTTATACTCCGTGTATCCTTTTCCATCAGCTCCCAATCCGTTTCGTTTAATCTCTAAAGATTGTGTTGCTTTATGTAGTGCTTCTTGAAATGATCTTCCTATACCCATCACCTCCCCGACGGCCTTCATTTGTAAACCTAGGGTACGATCTGATCCTTCAAATTTATCAAAATTCCATCGTGGTATTTTAACAATAACATAATCCAATGTTGGTTCAAATAATGCTGATGTTGATTTTGTTATTTGATTATCTAACTCGTCTAATGTGTAGCCAATAGCTAGTTTTGTCGCCACCTTAGCGATGGGGTAACCTGTGGCTTTACTGGCTAGTGCAGAAGATCGCGACACACGGGGATTGATTTCAATTGCAATAATGTCCTCTTTGTCATCAGGTGAAACTGCAAATTGAACATTACATCCCCCTTCAAAATCACCAATACTTCTCATCATTTTGATCGCCATATCACGCATTATCTGATACGTGTTGTCAGATAGTGTCATTGCTGGAGCCACTGTTATAGAATCTCCCGTATGAATTCCCATAGGGTCCATGTTTTCAATTGAACATATGATGACAACATTATCATTTTTGTCTCGAAGTAATTCTAATTCATACTCTTTCCAACCCATCATGGCTTTGTCAATCATCACCTCATGTATTGGAGAAATTTCTAAACCTGTTCTAAGTAACTTGTCAAAATCCTTTTCATCATAAACAATAGCTGCTCCAGCCCCACCTAACGTGTAAGAGGCACGTATGCAAAGTGGAAAACCGAATTCTTGAGCAATTTCTTTTCCTTGTAAAAAAGAGGTCGCCGTAGCCTGAGGAGCCATTTTGACACCTATTTTATTCATCAATCCTCTAAATTGCTCACGATCCTCTGTAATATTTATAGCGTTAATATCAACACCGATAAGGGACACGTTGAAATCATCCCAAATACCTTTTTCATCGGCTTCGATACACAAATTTAGAGCAGTTTGACCTCCCATTGTTGGTAAAACTGCATCTATATTAGGATGTTCATTTAATATTTTTACAATGGATTTAGTTGTCAAGGGTAATAAGTAAACATGATCTGCCATAGAAGGGTCTGTCATGATCGTGGCAGGGTTTGAATTGATTAAAATAGTTTCAATTCCGTCTTCTCGCAAGGACCTTAACGATTGAGATCCTGAATAATCAAACTCACAAGCCTGACCTATAACAATAGGACCAGAACCAATAATTAAAATAGATGTTAAATCTTCTCTTTTTGGCATTTCTTTGTATTCAATTTAAATGTAAAATTTTTCAAAAATAGTTAACGATTGGATATAAAAAAAGGCATTACGTATAGTAACACCTTTAAAATATTAACAATTGTTAATCATTATTTTTTGTGACTTATTTCGGAAGATACCGATATTTTCTTTCTTCCTTTAGCTCTTCTTCGTGCTAACACTTTTCTACCATTAGCGGAAGCCATTCTTTCTCTAAAACCATGCTTGTTTTTTCTCTTTCTCTTTGATGGCTGAAACGTTCTTTTTGGCATTGTATATTATTTTTAAACACTTATAATCATTGATGTATGGACCAAAGCCCAAAACTGCGTGCAAATATACAAAGAGTTTTTACTTTCGCAAACCTAAAATTAAAATTATTTTTAATTGTTTTTACTACCTTTGCCTCTTAAAATTTAAATGTTCAATATGTTCAATAAAAACATAAAATTAATTTGTGCTCTGTTGGTTCTTTCTTATGCTGTTTACGAGTTTACAGAAGGAAATGTAGGAAACGGTATCATGTTCACGTTACTTTCGTCAATTTTTATTTTTCTTTATTTTAAAAATGAATTCATCTTGCTATCATTTCTAAAATTACGTAAACAAGATTTTGATGGTGCCAAAAAATGGTTAGATAAAATAAAAAACCCTGCAACGACACTCACAAAAAAACAACAAGGCTATTACAATTATTTAAATGGCATTATGGTATCACAAACAAATATGAATGAAGCTGAAAAATATTTTAAAAATGCGATTTCGTTTGGTTTATCAATGGATCATGATCTTGCTATGGCAAAATTAAATTTAGCAGGTATCGCTTTTTCAAAGCGCAGAAAACAAGAAGCTAATACGTTATTATCTGAGGCACAGAAACTTGATAAAAGAGGTATGTTAAGTGATCAAATAAAAATGATGAAACAGCAAATGAAAAAGGCCTCTATACCAAATCAACATTACGGCAGTCCAACATCAGCGAGGCAAGGGAGAAGAAGTAGACGATAATGCCAATAAAAAATGCACGACTAATCAGTATTTTTTTATCAATTAAGAATTTCCTGTCTACGGCGTACTGTAAAAACCTTCTTTTGGAATTTTAATTGAATATTCTTTTCGTGATTTATTATTGAGATGTGACTCCCTCAACCATGGATTGTGCAGTTTTAAAATTTTGTAGTTAATACCAAATTGTTGAGAAAATTTTACAAAATCTGAAACAGCGGTGTCCAAAGCTACCTTATATGTTGGAATTGGCTTATAAAGATCTTTGTGTCTATAATTAAAGCCATATTTATCTGGATGGTTTAATATTTCTTTTAACGCAACGATTCGAAATATATAGCGCCCTGTTTCTTCATTTAGCAATAAATCATAATAATCTGAAACGTTTTGACTTTTTAATCGCCGCGCGATACCATTTTTCCCAGCATTATACGATGCAGCAGCCAGTGTCCAGGAACCAAATCGCTCTTTTGCATCTAATAAATATTTACAAGCAACTTCTGTTGATTTTTCTAAATTGTAGCGTTCGTCAACGTTCTGATTTATTTCAAGTCCATTTTCTCGACCGGTAGATGGCATTATTTGCCACACACCTTTTGCACCTGCTGGGGATACTACATTGACTAAACCACTTTCGATTACTGCTAAAAATTTAAAATCATCTGGAACGTTATATTTCTCCAAAATAGGTTCTATCACGGGAAAATATTTATTAGCTCTTTTGAACATGAGTAATGCGTTAGACTGCCAATAAGTGTTTACAAGCAGTTCACGATCCATACGTTCTAAAATATCAGGGTCATTTAAAGGCATCATTTCTCCTGCAAAATTTAAATTTGCTGGAACATTTAATGCATAGACATTGTAATCATTAATAATTTTTTTTTCTAAATTCTCATCACTTGGAGCGTCTTGAACTGCAAAAATAAATGAGAGTGCTATGCTTAAAACACCAAATGCTATGAGTGTTTTTTTTATGTTTATTATCATCCAGATATTTTTATTTAAAATTAAGTAAAATCTGTAAAAAGAAATAATTTTTTACGACATAATCAATTGTGGTAAATGCTTATTCAACCATTTGTATTTATTTAAAATCATGATATGTGTTCCACCCTCAACGACGATACAATTTGAGATGTTCTGAATAGGAAACACCGTGTCTTTATTGCCGTGAATATGCACGATATTGGGTAATGTCTCATTACGATCCCAACAAACCATATTAAATATGGCCCAATCTAAATACCTTTTATCATTTATGGATAAATATTTTTGATAAAGAGCCAACCGTTTTTTAACCATTTGACCAAAATTAAATGCAGATAATTTATTAAAATGAGCCACAAGTTGCGTTGGTAAAAATTTGTAAAGTTTTAAACGTCTTGCAACGTACATTTTTTTTGGCAGTTCACTTTTAGACTTTATTGATGAAATGATGATTATTTTTTTAATCTCTCGAAATAAGCTCATTTCTTGAACCAAAACACCACCAAACGATACACCAATCAAGACTGAGTTGTCATGTGTGATTTTTAAAGACATTCGTTGTGCATATGATGACAATGTTTCGTTGTCTATGGGTGGTATCCATTCCAATAAATGTATTTCAAATTTATTTGGTGGTAATTGAATGTATTCAAAAATTGAAGAATTCGCAGCCATTCCAGGCATTAGATAAACATGTGTATAATTCAAATCCATAAGAACCCATGATGTAACTTACTCCAAAAAGTCACAATTATTTTTTGTAAATTTGCAAAACAAATCTATGTAAAATAGATTTACTCCCGTTGTATAAAACAGATTATTATGATAGATGCAGTAGAATTAATTGACAATGATTTTTTACGTCAATTTGAATTGAAAGTTGAGGGTCAACTTGCTAAAATTGAATATTCACTTCAAGACCGGAAAATTTTTTTAACCAAACTTATTGTTCCAGATAATATTAGTGACACTTCATTTACGGAGGAATTTCTCAAATTGGTTATGAGAAATATTCAAGAGCGCAACATTAGTGTGGTTCCAACTAGTCCTGAAATTGCAAAATTCATTAGAAGAAACAGACGCTATAAGAGTATGTTACCCGTTGGTATTCGCATCTAATATCTTAGGCAACTCGTACAACACCGTCCTCACCAATCTCTGATAGTTTCATACTGTGGATCGTGTTCACTAACGCGGGATTCCATGGAACTTTTATTTTTACATAATTATCTGAAAACCCTTGAATATAGCCTTGCTTATTTTCAGCTTCAAATAACACATTTCTCACGGTATTTAATTGACTTTCATAAAACGCTCTGCGTTTTTTCACCGACAAACTTCTAAGCATTTTGCTACGCTTTGCTCTGATATTTTTCGGAACTATGTCAGATAATGTAGATGCAACAGTATTGTCACGTTCTGAGTATGTAAACACGTGCAAATACGAAATATCTAGATTTGCTAAAAAATTATAAGTTTCTAAAAAACGCTCTTCTGTTTCTCCAGGGAAGCCCACGATGACATCAACTCCGATACAAGCATGTGGCATCTTTGTTTTAATTCTCATAATTCGTTCAACATATAACTCTTTCAAATACCGACGTCTCATCAACTTTAAAATGTCATTAGAACCACTTTGCAACGGAATATGAAAATGTGGTACAAACGATTTACTTTGAGCAACAAAATCAATGACATCATCACCAAGAAGATTAGGTTCAATAGATGAAATACGCAACCTCTCTACCCCGACAACATCATCCAGTGCTTTTACGAGATCAAAAAAGGTGTGCTCATGCTTTTTATTTCCAAATTCTCCTTTCCCATAATCACCAATATTAACACCCGTCAGGACAATTTCCTTAATCCCTTTCATTGCTATATCATTGGCATTTTTTAGAACATTATCTAATTTATCACTTCTTGAAATGCCTCTTGCCAAAGGTATCGTACAATAAGTACATTTATAATCGCACCCATCTTGAACCTTTAAAAAAGCACGTGTTCTATCACCAATCGAATAACTCCCTACATAAAAATCAGCATCTTGAATTTCACAAGAATGTACTTCTCCAAAATCATTTTTAGATAAATCATTTATGTAATCAGTGATTTTAAATTTTTCAGTAGCTCCCAATACTAAATCTACACCATGAATATCTGCCAATTCTTGAGGTTTTAATTGGGCATAGCAACCAATGGCTGCTACAAAAGCATGTGGGTTTGATTTTTGAGCCTGTTTTACAATAGTCTTAAATTTTCTGTCAGCATTGTCTGTCACTGAACAAGTGTTTATCACGTAAATGTCTGCATACTCAGAAAATTCAACACGCTCAAAACCTTCCTCAACAAAATCCCTTGAAATTGTTGATGTTTCTGAAAAATTAAGCTTGCAACCTAAGGTGTAAAATCCAACCTTTTTTCTTTGATCCATTGTGTTAATTAAGCAAAATGCAAATTTACGACTTAAAAATCATAACCACATTTATTATAGTTTTCTGTAAGACGAATAAAGCCAAGTGACCGTTACTAATGTCTTCTGAATTTATTGGTAATATTAAAAACATGTTCTAGAATTGACGCATCTACCTCTGTAAATCTCACATGTCTTCGTGCCATGACAATTTTTGAAACCTCAAAAGCTTTCTTAGTAAGGTAAGTTTTAAAACCTGTGTGTCCTCCCCAAGAAAAACTTGGAATAAAATTCCTAGGAAATCCACTACCAAAAATATTTGCGCTCACACCTACCACCGTTCCTGTATTAAACATGGTATTAATACCACATTTACTATGATCTCCCATCATCAAACCACAAAACTGAAGACCAGTTTTAGAAAATCCTTCTAAATTATAATCCCATAATTTAACCTCAGCATAATTATTTTTAAGATTTGAGTTATTGGAATCAGCTCCTATATTACACCACTCCCCAATCACAGAATTCCCTAAAAACCCATCGTGCCCTTTATTAGAATACCCAAATAAGACTGTATTAGTTAGTTCGCCACCAACTTTACAATGTGGTCCTATGGTGGTTGGTCCATAAATCTTTGCTCCCATTTTCAAAACTGCTTTTTCACACAAAGCCAAAGGGCCACGAACTAAACTTCCTTCCATGATTATAGCATCTTTTCCTATGTAAATTGGACCAGATGAAGCATTTAAGGTTGCATATTCAATTTGAGCTCCTTTTTCAACAAATACTGATTTTGGGTTGATAACATTTACGGTATTTGATATTTTTTCAGACTGTTTACCTTTCGTTAACAATTCAAAATCTTGTTGAATTGCCTCTTCGTTTTTTGAAAATATATCCCAGGTGTGCTCAATGTAAAGGGTCTCTAAAGCAAAGTCAATGATATCAAAATCATCAAAATTGACGACTTCTTGAGATTCCATGACATAAAATGCCAAAATATTTTCTCCTGAAAAAATTGCTTGATTAGGCTCAAGTTTATTAATTAAATTTATTAGGGAATCATTAGGACAAAAGGAAGCATTAATCATGATATTATTGGGCATTTCTACCATGGGATATTTATCTGATAAATAATCCTCTGTTACAGTTGTGGTTGTTGTCCCTAAAACAATTTCCCATTTTTCTCTAATGGTAAGGATACCAAACCGTATATCTGCGACAGGTCTCGTGTAAGTAAATGGCAACAAATTGTTACGGAAAGCTCCATCAAAAAGAATAAAATTCATAAAAGGGTATTTTGGTAAAAATAAAAAAGCCTTTCATTAGTTGAAAGGCTTTTTGAAAATATATTTACTAAAAATTATTTCTTAAATTTTGCGTATTTGTTTTTAAACTTATCAATACGACCAGCGGTATCCACTAGCTTTGATTTCCCAGTATAATATGGATGAGATGTTCTTGATATTTCCATTTTAACTAATGGATATTCAACACCATCAACATCAATTGATTCTGAAGTGTCAGCTGTTGATTTTGTTAAAAATACGTCGTCATTTGACATGTCTTTAAACGCTACTAGTCTATAATTATCAGGGTGTATATCTTTTTTCATCGCGAACTGTTTTAAACCTTGTTTTTTCGAAATGCAAATTTAAAATATTTTTACAAAACTACAATGTTTTTGTATTAATTTTTAAAAAGAAGAATTACTAGCCAAATTTAAATGTAACGTTTTAGTATATTTGACTACTAACAACCATAAATTAAATTATACAAACATGGAAAAATCTATTAAATCAATTGCTTTAAATTTTGGCTCATATTTAGGAGTTTTTTTAATATTAATCACCGTTGCCATCTATGCAATAAACCTCAACTTAATGGCCAATATGTACTTAGGTTTGGGAATGATTGCCCTTATTATTGGAGTCGGAATATTCGCAACTTCTAAAGTTAAACAAGGACTCAATGGATTTATTTCGTTTAAAGACGCCTTTAGCGCATACTTTATTACTACTGTTTTAGGTGTGGTCATAAGTTCAATTTTTAGTTTTATTTTGTTCTCTTTTATTGATCCAGATGCTGCTGAAGAGATAAAAAAGATAACTATTGAAGCCACAATTAATACCATGAAAGGCTTTAATGCTCCCGTAGATGTGATTGCAGCATCTGTTGAAGAGATGGAAAAAACTGATCAATTTAGTTTAGGAAGCACGGCACAATCCTTAGTTTTTGGATCACTTTTTCAAGCAGTCATCGGACTCATTGTTGGAGCTATTATGAAAAAATCAAATCCTGATGAATAATAACTCACTATTTCACGTCATTTAATTGCAACTACTAGATGGATATTTCAGTCGTTATTCCACTGTTAGATGAAAATGGCTCTCTTAAAGAATTACATGATTGGATTGCTTCAGTTATGCAATCCAATCATTTGTCCTATGAAATCATTTTTATTGATGATGGAAGTTCTGATGATTCATGGCAAATAATTTATTTATTGTCACAAAAAGACCCGTCAGTAAAAGGAATTCGCTTTTCCAAAAACTATGGAAAATCACAAGCTTTGCATGCTGGTTTTGAAATGGCAAAGGGAAAAGTTGTCATTACGATGGATGCAGATTTACAAGACAATCCAGATGAAATTCCAAAATTGTTTGATATGATCGAAAAAGATGATTTCGATTTAGTTTCTGGCTGGAAAAAGAAGCGTTTTGATTCAGTTCTTACCAAAAACATCCCTTCAAAACTTTTTAATTGGGCTGCAAGAAAAACATCTGGTGTCAATTTGCACGATTTTAATTGTGGCTTAAAGGCCTACAAAAATGTTGTGGTAAAAACTATAAATGTCAATGGGGAAATGCATCGCTACATCCCTGTTTTAGTAAAAAATGAAGGATTTAATAATATAGGAGAGACAATTGTTAAACATCAGGCGCGAAAATACGGAAAAACTAAATTTGGTATGGAACGGTTTATAAATGGATTCTTAGATTTAATTACTATTTGGTTTGTCTCTAAGTTCGGAAAAAGACCCATGCATTTTTTTGGCTCTATTGGTGCTTCCATGCTGATTATTGGATTTATTTTTGCTCTGTATTTGGGCATTGATAAAGTTTTCTTCAACCCATTTGGAAGACTTATAACACAACGACCAGAATTTTACATTTCACTAACCACCATGATTTTGGGTAGTCAATTTTTTGTTGCTGGTTTCTTAGGTGAAATGATTTTAAGGTCTCGGAAAGACAAACAACACTACAAGATAAAAGACAGGGTAAATATCTAAATATTAGATGAAAAATAAATCTTTTAATAGCATTACACCTACTGTGAATTTATTAATTTTGCACCTAATCTAACTACATGGAATACATCAAAACTGACGTATTGAAAAATGCTAATGGTTGGTTAACACCAACTTTTGACAAGGATACTCAAAACACAATAAAGCAACTTATTCAAGACAGTCCAAAAATTTTAGAGGATAGTTTTTATAAAAATTTAGAATTTGGCACAGGTGGTATGCGCGGTGTTATGGGGGTCGGAACCAATAGAATTAATAAATATACGTTAGGAAAAAACACTCAAGGTTTAAGTAACTATTTAAAACAATCATTTCCCAATCAACAAATAAAAGTCGCTATTGCTTATGATTGTCGTCACAACAGCGACGTCTTTGGTAAACTCGTGGCCAATGTGTTCTCTGCCAACGACATACTTGTTTATCTATTTGAAAGTCTAAGGCCCACTCCTGAGTTATCATTTACACTAAAACATTTAGAATGTCATTGCGGTATTGTACTTACTGCTTCACACAATCCTCCAGAATATAACGGTTACAAAGTATACTGGCAAGATGGTGGTCAGCTAGTGCCGCCACAGGACGCAGAAATTATTTCAGAAATTAACTCGCTTGATTATTCTGAAATTAAGTTTACCGAAAATTCAGAATTAATTGAACTTATTGGTTCTGAAATGGATAATATTTTTATCAATAATGCTATTAAAAATGGAAGTTTTAACACTCCTATTTCGGCTAAAGAAAATCTTAATATTGTTTTTACCTCTCTACATGGAACATCCATTATGTCAATACCAGAAACTTTAAATCGTGCTGGCTATACTAATGTAAATATCGTTGAAGAACAACGAGAACCAGATGGGAACTTTCCAACGGTAGTCTCACCTAATCCTGAGGAGCCAGAAGCTTTAAAACTAGCCATTGATTTGGCCACATCTATTGATGGAGATATTGTTATTGGTACAGATCCAGACTGTGACCGTCTTGGTATTGCTGTGCGAAATCTCAATAATAAGTTAGAAATCCTCAACGGAAATCAAACCATGATCTTGATGACCAACTTTTTATTGAAACAGTGGGAAAATTCAAAAAAAATTGATGGAAAGCAATTTGTGGGATCAACTATCGTATCGACACCAATGATGTCTGTCTTAACAAAATCTTATAACGTAGAGTGTAAAATTGGTCTCACTGGTTTCAAATGGATTGCCAAAATGATAGAAGATTTTCCACATCTTGATTTTATTGGAGGAGGTGAAGAAAGTTTTGGATTTATGGTTGGTGATTTTGTAAGAGATAAAGATGCAGTGACCTCTACCCTTCTTGCCTGCGAAATTGCTGCACAAGCAAAATCTCAAAATAAAACCATCTACGAAGAGTTGATAGATTTGTATGTAAAACATGGCTTGTATAAAGAAAGACTCATATCGATGACTAAAAAAGGTATTAGTGGTGCCCAAGAAATCAAACAAATCATGATTGATGCGCGAAAAAATCCCTGGACCAGCATTAATGGCTCTAAGGTCATCAATGTTGAGGATTATTTTTTATCAACAAAAAAAAACATGCTTTCAAAAGAAGAAAGACAAATTAACGTTCCAAAATCTAATGTCTTAATTTATCACACGGAAGATGGAAGTAAAATTGCATTAAGACCAAGTGGTACTGAGCCAAAAATAAAGTTCTATATTAGTGTAAACACAAATTTAGACAATGTGGCTGCTTTTGAAAAAACGGAGCAATTATTGGAAAGTAAAATTGACGCCATTATACAGGAACTCAAAATTAGTTAATGAATTATTTTAAGCAAATAATACGATTTGCCAAGCCGTATAAAATTTACGCCATTCTAAATATTATTTCGAATTTTTTTTATGCCCTGTTTGGGACCTTATCAATGATTTCCTTGTTTCCAATGCTTAAGGTATTGTTTGGTGACACAAAACCTGTTTTAATTGCACCAAAATACACTGGTATAGGTGATGTTAAATTATATGGAGAAAATTACCTCAATTACTTCGTAACGCAACAAAAAGCTACAGGTAACGAGGATGTCCTTATTTTTATGGTAATGTTAGTAGTTAGCACCTTTTTATTAAAAAACATATTTAACTACTTAGCAATGTATGTGATAACGTTTTTACGAAACGGTGTTCTCAAAGACATCAGGAATGAGCTGTACAATAAAATCATTACACTTCCTATATCTTTTTATTCAGAAAAACGAAAAGGTGATACCATGTCAAGAATTTCAACAGATGTTTTAGAAATCCAACACTCATTCTTGTCTATTTTAGAGTTGATTATTAGAGAGCCGCTGATGATTTTATTTACGATTGCTGCAATGTTTGTAATCAGTGCTAAATTAACGGTATTCGTCTTTATTTTTATTCCTATATCAGGTTTTTTAATTTCTCTTGTTGGAAAATCATTAAAGAGAAAATCAAATAAAGTTCAAAAGGAGCAAGGTTTATTTTTATCCATCGTAGACGAAACATTATCTGGTCTAAAAGTTATCAAAGGTTTTAATGGAGAGTCCATTTTTGGAAATAAATTTTATCAATCAACAAATAGGTTTTATAAGTTTTCTAATTCTCTATTAAATAGACAAAATTTAGCTGGTCCAACTAGTGAGTTTTTAGGCATAACAGTTATTGCTGTTTTGTTATGGTATGGTGGTCAAATGGTTTTAAATGAAAAATCCTTAGATCCTGGATTATTTCTGGTTTACATGGGACTTGCTTACAACATACTCACACCTGCCAAAGCTATTAGCAAAGCAAGTTACAAAGTAAAAAAAGGTAATGCTGCAGCAGAACGTGTCCTAGAAATTTTAAATGTTTCCTCTACTCTACAAGACAAACCAAATGCCCTGATTAAAGAAAATTTTACTGAAGGAATTGCAATAAATAATGTTTCGTTTCAATATGACGACGACATAGTGCTTAATAACGTTACTATCAATATCAAAAAAGGTAAAACGGTAGCTTTAGTTGGCCAGTCAGGCAGCGGTAAAAGTACAATCGCAAATCTTGTTACACGTTTTTACGATGTAAGTTCAGGCAGTATCACTATTGATGACATAGACATAAGAGATATTACCAAACATTCTTTAAGGCACCTAATGGGCCTGGTGACGCAAGATTCAATTTTGTTTAACGACACCATCAAAAATAATATTCTTCTTGGTGATGAAGATGCAACAGAGAATCAAGTTATAGAGGCACTAAAAGTTGCAAACGCTTGGGAATTTGTAAAAGACTTACCGCAAGGAATTCAAACCAATATTGGAGATTCAGGAAACAAATTATCTGGAGGACAAAAACAGCGCTTAAGTATTGCTAGAGCAGTTTTAAAAAATCCTCCAATCATGATTCTTGATGAGGCAACATCAGCTCTAGATACCGAAAGTGAACGCTTAGTTCAGGTAGCGTTGGAAAACATGATGAAAAATAGAACTTCCATCATTATTGCCCACAGATTATCAACTATACAAAATGCTGATGATATTATAGTCATGCAAAAAGGAGTTATTATTGAGCAAGGTCAACACCAAAAGTTATTGAAAAATAAAGGTGTTTACGATAAGTTGATTGCAATGCAATCATTTCAATAAGTTTTGAATAAACATAAGAAAATAAGAAAAGGATGCAATTTGGAAGCATCCTTTTCTTGTCGTTATCACATTTGGGGACATGATAACTTTTAGTAGGTTAAGGTTTGGTAAAATTAAATATAATTATTCAATTCACCAAAAAAAATGTGCTTTTTATCGTATTTTTTTGCATTTAATCGATTAAAATGACGTTAAAATACTATTTATCAGCTACTTAACTGTTGTTGTTAAAAATTAAATAATTTAGATTAAACTTTTAGAACATATCTTTATCTAATAATCAAAAGAATGTGTTTTTGAAAGAAGAGAAACAACTCATTGTTAGATTGCAAAGAAAAGATTCCCGTGAAGCTGCTTTTAAAGAATTAATAAGTCTTTATAAAAAACGTTTGTACTGGCACATTCGTAAAATTATAATATCCCATGAAGATACAGATGATGTCCTTCAAGATACTTTCATTAAAATTTATAAAAACATAGCCTCTTTTAAAGGTAATAGTAAACTATATTCGTGGATGTATCGCATAGCTACAAATGAAGCCTTATCGTTTCTTAAAAGAAACAGCAAACATCAACAACACAGACTAAATGAAGTTGCAAATGATTTTGCTATCAATAATTTGACTTCAGATATTTATTTTGAAGGAAATGACATTCAATTAAAACTACAACAGGCTATCGCAACACTTCCTCAAAAGCAACGACTAGTATTCAATATGAGGTACTTTGATAACATTAAGTACAAAGATATCTCTGATATTTTAGAAACCAGCGAAGGAGCACTTAAAGCATCTTATCATATCGCTGTCAAAAAAATTGAACAACATTTGATAAACAATTAAACTTTTTTTTATTTATGAAGTCTTAATAGAAAATGAAAAACAAATTAAAACAAGTTAAAACACCTGGTTACATAGTTCCAAAAAATTACTTTGTGAACTTAGAAGATGTTGTATCAAAAAAAATATCTCTGCAACAGTGCCTAGACGACGTAAATAATCCCGGTTTTAAAGTACCAAAGAATTATTTCTCAACTCTTGAAGAAAAGTCATACAAAGCTATTCAAAATGAGGAAACGTCTATCAAATCTATTCCTTTATTTTCAATGAACACTGCTCTGTATGTATCAGGAATAGCTGCAGCACTTCTAATTCTTGTAGCTATCTTGATGCCAACTAACAATTTATCGCTTGACAACATAGAGACTGAATTAGTAGAAACATTTATCTCTATCAACGATTTTGACACATCGGAGTTGGCTATGATATGGGATACTTCAGAAATAAACAGCATTGAATTTTACAATTATCAATTTTTGGACGAAACTATAGATAATTATATTATTGAAGATTTAACTATTGAAGATTTTTTAATTGAATAACTATGAAACGAATACTATTATTATTTTTTATTTTTATTGGTTGCAATTTAATAGCACAGCCAAACAACAAACAAGATGATCGATTTGAAGAATTAAATGCCATGAAAGTTGCATTCATAACCAATCAATTAAATCTTACATCAGTCGAAGCCCAAAACTTTTGGCCCATTTACAATAAACATACGAAAGCTTTTGATGCTATTAGAATAAAACAACGATTGGAACTACGTCAAAATAAAAAAAATGATGAAGATTTGACAAGACTAAAAGTAAGACTAAAAGATGATATCGCTGATAAATTTATTAGCTCCTTTTTAAAAGCTGAAGCACAACAGCTTGAACTAAAAAAGGCCTTAGTTAACAACCTAAAACCTTATATATCTTCAGGTAAAATCATGCAACTGATTAAAGCAGAGCACGATTTTAAGCGTAAAATGCTTCAAGAATTGAAAAAACGTCGTGAAAAAAATCGCCCTTGAGAGATCACGTTTATTTTTATTACTCAAAAGTAAGCATGGCAACAATGCCTCTTCCTGCAGCATAAGCCACATTGTTGTTTAAAAAACGTAACGTGTAGAAGCTTTGGTCGCTTAAGTGTGTCCAATTTCGCCCTCCATCTTTTGAATAATCAACACCCTTAAATCCAACTGCAACTAGTTCTTGTCCTTCTCCGTAAGGGACATATTGCACGCAACTTCGATACCCTGGTTCTTTATTAACACCGATAAGTTTCCAGGTTTTCCCACCATCACTTGTATACATTTTATTAGCAGACATATCGTCAGGTTTTGTGTAATCTCCACCTATAGCAAATCCTAGTGAATCGTTATAAAAATCAATAGAATATATCCCAGTTGTTTCAGCTCCTTTAAGTATCGGAGTTTCATAAGCATTCCAAGAAATCCCTTTATCAGGTGAATGAAAAATACGGCTTTGTTGTCCCCCTGTTGCAATCCATGTATCATTACCAACGATAGATATATTGGAATTACTCGCAGCGAATGCAGCTTCACCATTAGCTGTTTCTGGCAACACATCACAGGACAATTTGTTCCATGAATCACCGCCATCTCTTGTTATAATAATACTCATACAATCGCCCGTGGGATCACCAACTGCAATACCCTCTAAATCATTCCAAAAAAGCATGGAGTCATAAAACACTTTGGGATGAATTTCTTTGTAGCATACTTTCATCCCATTATTCGTTGTTTTAAACATGAATGCTGGAGTTCCAACACTTAACATTAAAAAATCTTTTTTAGTATGTGCAACTGCTCTAAAATTAAGCTCTAGGGAATCTAATTTTTTTTTGGAGATCTTCCACTCTTTCGTAATAGGATTCATCAAGCCATAACTGTTGTTATTAGCTGCAAAAGCTAAACTTTTATCATCTAAAATGTCTATTGCTCTAATACTCAATAATGAATCTTGTAACACGGGCTCTATAACTACGGATGTAAAAATACTGGACGTTTGTTTTTTTTCAGCTTTACAAGAAAAAAAAAGATAACAAAAAACAAAAAGTGTGACGTATTTCATAAATAATTTTTTCTAAAAATAAAAAAGATACTTAGAAAAAACGTTGTTTTATTTAAAGAATCCCAAATACATTCACGAAGACTTTTTCAATCGTGTAATATGTCGAATAAGTCTCTTGATATCAAGAGGAATAGTTCCGTTATACACGCCTCTGATATACCCTAGCTTGTCAACCAGTACGAAGTTTTCTGTGTGAATAAAATCGTTCTCACTTTGTGTTTTGAGAAAATTTCCGTCAGCAAAATATCCAAATCTTGCTAAATCGTACAATTCATTCTTATTTCCCGTTAGAAGGTGCCATTTATCCTTGTCTATATCATGATCAAGACCGTACGAATTTAATTGATTGACATCATCAATCCATGGCATTACCGTATGCGACACTAACATAATGTCTTCGTCGTTTTTATAATGATCTTGTAAAATACTCATATTACTTTCAAGCTTGGGACAGACTCCAGGACAAATCGTAAAAAAAAAATTTAATTCCCCATAAAAACTTACATTTGCAATCTTAATACAGGAACATGCGATTACATAAGAATTTATGCTTTGCGACCATCGATGGTTTAATGCAGATATTTAATGAAAAAGAATATGCTGACAAAGTGATTCAGAAGCTGCTTAAAAGAGATAAACGATGGGGTAGTCGAGATCGTGCTTTTATCGCTGAAACGACCTATGACATCGTGCGTTGGAAACGACTCTATGCTAAAATTGCCGACGTAAAAGAGCCCTATGATCGTGACAACTTATGGCGAATGTTTGCTGTTTGGGCTACTCTAAAAGGTATCAACTTACCAGATTGGAAATATTTTGAAAACACCCCTACTCGGAAAATAAAAGGTCGTTTTGATGAATTATCAAAAGATAGAAGATTTAAAGAATCTATCCCAGACTGGATGGATGAGGTGGGATGTCAAGAGTTAGGAGAGCTAATGTGGGCAAAAGAAATTTCAAAACAAAACGAACAAGCTTCGGTCATTCTTAGAGTAAACTCACTAAAAACTAATAAAAAAGATTTGCAATTAAAATTGCAATCAGAAGATATTGAAACCGAGATGTTATCAAATTATCCTTTTGCTTTAAAACTTAAAGAAAGAGCAAATGTCTTTAAAACAGACGCCTTTAAAAATGGATGGTTTGAAGTTCAAGATGCCTCATCACAATTAGTAGCAGAATTTCTTGATGTAAAACCTGGGATGAAAGTTGTTGATACCTGTGCAGGAGCCGGTGGGAAAACATTACACTTAGCAGCACTTATGAACAATACAGGTCAACTTACGGCGATGGATATTTATGAAAGTAAATTAAAAAAACTTAAAATTCGCGCAAGAAGAAATGGCGTACACAATGTTACTTTGAAGGTTATTGATTCAACAAAACCTATTAAAAAACTTCACAATAAAGCTGATCGTGTGTTAATTGATGCCCCATGTTCAGGTTTTGGTGTTTTACGACGTAATCCAGATGCCAAATGGAAACTCGAACCGGAGTTTTTGGACCGTATTCGAGATGTCCAAGGAGATTTACTTAAGCGGTACTCAAAAATTGTAAAAGAAGGCGGTAAACTCGTTTATGCAACTTGTTCAATATTACCATCTGAAAATCAACATCAAATAAAAAAATTCTTAGCATCTACTGAAGGAAAAGAGTTTAACTTTGTAAAAGACCAAAGTTTGTTAGCACACAAATCAGGATTTGACGGTTTTTATATGGCCCTTTTAGAACGAAAATAGTACATTATATGAAACATATCTTTACTTTATTTTTTATCATTTTCACAACAGTATCCTTTTCACAGGTTCCATCAAATTACTACGATAGTGCCAATGGATTATCGGGATACACTTTAAAATCACAATTGTATAATATTCTTACGAACGGAGATACTGATCGAGGTTACGGAGCCTTGTATAGTGGTTATGAATCTACCCATTCAGATAATAGAGTAGAGAATGGTTATGAAAATGATAACACTGTGCTCTTATTTTACACTGAGAATCCAAATGGTTCTGACGCTTATGAGTACAATCACTTTTCAAGACAGTGTGGAAATTACAGTTCAGAAAATGATTGCTACAATCGAGAACACATCATTCCCCAATCCTCTTTTGGAAGTGCTTCTCCAATGCAAAATGATATTCATCATGTGATACCTAGTGATGGTTTTGTTAATGGGCAACGTGGAAGTTTACCTTTTGGAACCGTTGGATCTGCAAATTGGACATCTCAAAATGGCTCAAAACGAGGTTCGAGTAGTGTTACCGGATATGGTGGTCAGGTATTTGAACCTATCGATGAGTTTAAAGGAGATATTGCAAGAGCGATTCTTTATTTTGTAACTAGATACGAAACCACAGTAGCCGCCTATACAAGTTTTGAAATGTTCAATGGCACCCCTAATCAGGCTTTAGAAAATTGGGCTGTTGACCTACTTTTGGAATGGCACAATACCATAGACCCTGTTGATGATAGAGAACGTGCAAGAAACGATGCAGCCTATAATTACCAGGGTAATGCTAATCCATTTGTAGATCATCCTGAATATGTAAATCTTATTTGGAATCCTCAACCAGACACTGAAGCACCATCGAACCCGACAAATTTAACAACCTCAAATACAACAGATAATACCATCGATTTAAATTGGGATATCTCAACAGATAATGTTGGGGTTCTAGCATATGATGTTTATGTTGATGGTAGTTACAATAGTTCAATTAACACTAATTCATTTACTGTTCAAGGACTGACAGCTGACACTAATTATTGTTTCACTGTCAAGGCAAAAGATGCGAGTGGCAATGAATCTGGAGCTAGCAATCAAGCCTGTGACACAACCACTGATGATGGTAGTAGTGGAGGCATTGATATTTTTTTTTCAGAATATATTGAAGGAAGCGGAGTTAATAAAGTTTTAGAAATTGCCAATTTTACTGGTAATACAGTCTTACTAAGTGCGTATAGCTTAAAATTAAGTACTAACGGCAGTGAAAGTTGGGGAGCAGTTTATAACTTTAATTCAAATGCGCAGATTATCAGTGGCGATGTTTATGTGATTTCACAGGGAAGTAATACCTTGTGTACATCGGAAGTTGATGATTTAAATAATGCTATTACAAGCTTTAATGGGAATGATGCCATTGGATTGTTTAAAGATAATGTACTCATAGATATTTTAGGAACTCTAGGTAATGACAGTGACTATGCAAAGGACAAAACACTTGTGCGTAATGGGAACGTCTCCGCCGGAAACATAATTTACACCCCTTCAGAATGGGAATCTTTTCCGACTAATAATTGTGATAATCTAGGAAGTCATGCGCAAACATTATCATTGCAAAGTGAGACAGCAGTCAACATGAAATTTTATCCGAATCCCAACGCGTCAAACAGTTTACAATTCAATAGTCAAGTAGATATTGCTATTATTATTTACGATATTCTGGGTAAAAAAATACTTTCTAAAGATATATCTTCTAATGATAACACCATTGATATTTCCCGATTAGGAAAAGGTATTTATCTTGTTCAAATGAGTAATAAAAAAACGCGTATCACAAAAAAACTTGTTCGAAATTAAGGTACCATGCGTCTGGTCTTTGCCACAAATAATGCCAATAAATTGAGAGAGGTCCAATCTTTAATTCCAAATGGGATAAAGCTACTGAGTCTCTCAGACATCGGATGCTTTGAAGACATTCCAGAAACACAAGAAACCATAGAAGGGAATGCTCAACAAAAGGCCAATTATATTAAATCACACTATGGCTATGATTGTTTTGCAGATGACACTGGCTTAGAAGTTATTAGTCTTAACAATCAACCAGGGGTGCTTTCTGCAAGATATGCTGGAATACATCGCAATTCTGAAGACAATATGCAGTTATTACTCAACAATCTAAAGGACCAAACAAATCGAAATGCTCAATTTAAAACGGTTATTGCTTTAAATATCGATCAATATCAATACCAATTTACTGGAATCTGCCAAGGAACGATTACTTTAAAAAAAAATGGAAATTACGGTTTTGGTTACGATCCTATTTTTAAACCCTTAAATTTTAATAAAACTTTTGCAGAAATGGATTTAAATCTAAAGAATAGCATTGGACACAGGGGAAAAGCTATTAAAGCACTGGTTTCGTTTTTAAACACAAGTATCTTAAATAAATAGCTATCTTTGCACTTCGAAACTCGCTAAGTCAAGAGTTTCTGTACCTCAGAGTGAGGATGTGTTATATAAAGTTTAAGGTAATGTATGTCGATACGCTTTTATGGTAACACTGCGATTATAATCGAATACTTAATTACATAAAATGAACACATTCCAAGAATTAGGTCTAAATAAAGACCTTTTACAAGCCATTTCAGACATGGGATTTATTAAACCCAGTGAAGTGCAAAACAAAGCAATTCCAATTCTTTTACAGGAAGATACTGACCTGGTTGCCTTAGCCCAAACAGGAACTGGAAAAACAGCAGCATTTGGTTTCCCAATGCTTCAAAAAATCAATATTGAAAGTAGAACGACTCAAGGTTTAATACTCTCTCCTACTCGTGAATTATGCTTACAGATTACCAACGAAATAAAACAGTACGGAAAGCATTGTAAAGGTTTGAACGTCGTGGCTATTTATGGTGGTGCAAGTATCACAGATCAAGCCAGAGATGTCAAGCGTGGAGCACAAATTATTGTGGCTACACCAGGTAGAATGAAAGACATGATAAGTAGACGCTTGGTTGACATCTCAAAAATTGAATATTCTGTATTGGATGAGGCTGACGAAATGCTTAACATGGGCTTTCATGAAGATATTACCGATATCCTCTCACATACCCCTTTAGAAAAGAATACTTGGCTGTTTTCAGCAACCATGCCAAAAGAAGTCGCGAGTATTGCAAAAGAGTTCATGGCTGACCCCATTGAAATTACTGTTGGAAATAAAAATGAAAGTACTAATCAAGTATCTCATGAGTATTATTTAGTAAATTCAAGAGATCGCTATCAGGCTCTAAAACGTTTATCCGATGCCAATCCTGACATCTTTTCTGTTATTTTTTGTCGAACTAAGCGTGATACGCAGAAAGTAGCTGAACATTTGATAGAGGATGGTTACAGTGCAGGGGCTTTACACGGAGATTTAAGTCAAAATCAGCGTGATCTCGTTATGAAATCATTTAGGAACAAACAAATTCAAATGCTTGTTGCGACAGACGTTGCCGCACGAGGCATAGATGTTGATGACATTACACATGTTATAAATTACCAATTACCCGACGAACCAGAAATCTACACACACCGATCTGGAAGGACAGGACGTGCGGGTAAAACAGGTATTTCAATGGTTATCGTCTCAAAAAGTGAGGTGCGCAAAATTAAAAATATTGAGCGTATCATAAAAAAGAAGTTTGAGAAAAAAGAAATACCTGACGGGATGGAAATTTGTGAGGTGCAATTAATGTCTCTTGCTAATAAAATACACCACACAGAAGTCAATCATGAAATTGACAAATACCTCGTGAGTATTAATGACTTATTTGAAGAGACCTCAAAAGACGAATTAATAAAAAAGTTTTTCTCGGTTGAGTTTTCTCGGTTTTTTAATTATTATCAAAAAACAAAAAATTTAAATATTTCAGAATCTGATAGTGGTTCTAGAAACAATGATAGGAACTCTAATGACACACGCTATTTCATTAATGTTGGACGCAAGGATGGTTTTGATTGGGCACGATTAAAAGACTTTTTAAAAGAAAACCTGCAATTAGAGCGAGACGATGTCTTTAAAGTTGATTGTAAAGAAAGTTTTTCTTTTTTTAACACTGAGACCTCTCTTGAAGAAAAGGTTCTTGCATTTTTTACAGATTTTAAACACGACGGACGTTTTGTAAATGTTGAAGTGAGTAATAACCGTGGCGGTGGTAAAAGTAAAAAACGAGGTGGTAATAAAAGAAGTGGAAGACGATCTGAAAGCAGACGAAGTGACAGACGCACAAATAGAGAGCACCACGAATTTGAATCTAAAAAAACCAGTCATAGGCGCTCTAACAGTAATAAAAGTGATGAGCAGCACCAAAAAGGTAGGTCTACAAAGAAAGCGTCAAAGCAAAGACGTTCTAAAAATAAAGACACGTCTACTGATTTTGTGTCCTCTAGGCCTAGGCGCTCTAGACGTTAATTATAAGTCTTGTTAATTTTAAGTCAAAGTTAAAGCCCAAATCATGAATAATTCATTTTGTTTAGTATTTTTAGGCGTTAGTTTATGTGAATGAATCGAATACTCCTAATTATTACCGTATTACTTACTCTGCAAATAAGTGCTCAAAATGAGCGCACAGTTCGTGGCAAAATCATCGAAGCGGGTACAGTCAATCCCTTAGAAAGTGTCAATATTGTCAATCTTAATAAAGTCATTGGAACAGCAACTAATCAAAAAGGTGAGTTCACGATTAGAGTCAATGTAAATGACACACTACATCTCTCATATTTAGGATATAAATCGATCAAGGTAAGGGTCACAAATGATTGGATTAATTTTGCAACTTCTGCTACCATAGAAATGACTGAACTAGCACTAGCTTTAGAAGAAGTTGTTGTCAACCAAATGAAACTTACAGGTTATGCTGAACTAGATATTCAACAGGTCCCTTACCAGCAAAACTTTAGATATAGTATTTCTGGATTGAATACCGGTTATGAATCCAAACCGCGTTCATCAGGAGCTATTACAAGAGTTCTTGGAGCCATATTTAATCCAGCCGACTTCTTGTACAAAATGTTCGGTAAGCGTCCCAATGAAATGCATAAGTTGAGAAAAATGAAAAAAGATGACGAAATACGAAATATTTTGTCTGCACGTTTTGATCGCCAAATGCTAACAGCCTTATTACAAGTTGATCGTGTTGATTTAGACTTATTAATTACCGAATGTAATTATTCAAAGGACTTTGTCAGAACAGCTAACGATCTTCAAATACTAGATGCTTTAAGTGAATGTTATGAGGAATACAAAGTCCTCAGTAGAGGTCGCAAACGGCTTTAGTTATCACAATAACTCAGTATTGTATCGCTCCAAGATAGCATCTACACTTTTTATGGTCTTTTTACACCAATCAAAGCGTTTTTCTAAAATATCATTACTTGATAATTGCCAATCTATTTTAGAAGCTCTTAATTGCTGGGTAACCTCTTGTAAAATAATGGCAGCAGACACTGAAATATTTAAACTTTCAGTAAAACCAACCATAGGAATGGTTAAAAATTGATCTGCATGTTCCAAAACCTCATCGGATAACCCCTCTGTTTCTCTTCCAAAAAAGAAGCAAGACTTCTTAGAAATATCAAAACTATTTAACGAACATTCATGAATGTGTGGCGTTGTTGCGACAATTTGATATCCTTGTTTCTTTATAGATTCAATCGCTTGTTTTGTTGAATTATGGCGCATTAAATCTACCCACTTTTGAGCACCCATAGCAATTTCACGGTCAATTCGTTTAACATTTAGCTCCTCTATAACATGCAACTCTTGTATCCCAAAGACATCACAAGTACGCATTACGGCACTGGTATTATGAAGTTGATAAACATCTTCAGTAGCCACTGTAAAATGCTTTGTTCTATTTTTTAAAACTTCATTGAATCGCATTACACGATGCTTTGTAAGGTACGATTCGAGATAAGTAACTAATTTTTCATCAATCATTTATATCAAAGATAAATAAAATAGTAATTTGTCACTATGAAACATGTTGTAGTACTTACAGGAGCAGGTATGAGTGCAGAAAGTGGTCTAAAAACTTTTAGAGACGCCAATGGCTTATGGGAAGGTCATGACATCATGAAAGTCGCTACCGCTGAAGGATTTTCAAAAAATCCTGAACTGGTATTGGAATTTTATAATCAACGGCGAAAGCAATTATTGCAAGTAAATCCAAACAGCGCACATCATGCACTTTCAGCTCTAGAAAAAACCCATAAAGTTACCATCATCACACAAAATGTCGATGACTTACATGAAAGAGCTGGAAGCAAAAATATACTTCATCTACATGGTGAATTGCTCAAAGTTCGGAGTACTGTTGATGACTCACACATTTACAATTGGAAACATGACTTAAGTTTGGGAGATTTGTGTGAAAAAGGCTCCCAACTCAGGCCACACATTGTCTGGTTTGGTGAACCAGTCCCACTGATATCACAGGCTATTGAAATTTGCAAATCAGCAGATTCATTGCTCATCATCGGCACTTCCTTACAGGTCTATCCTGCCGCGAGTTTAGTGCAGTACGTCCCACCAGAAAAAGACATCTTTTATATCGACCCAAAACCAATAATGGCTCTCAATAAACACGTAACAATTATATCTGAAAAGGCCACCACTGGCGTACAAAAAGTAATTGATGAGTTAACAAAATATAATTAACTAGAGCCAGCGATAAAACTTAAATTTTTCAATTTAAATATCTCTTTTTTTTACTTCCCTCGTACATTTTATAATTAACTAAGCGAGCTTCAAGTTTTGCATTAAATAATTTAATTTTTCGAGAAGGCTTCAAACCAACGCTCTTTAAACCTTCCAAGTTGGATGTAATAAACCACGCATTGGTTCCCGGATAACCATGTTTTAATGTACTTCCTATATCAGCATAAAATGAGACAACATCTAATTGTTCAAGACGTTCTCCATACGGTGGATTGAAGACCATATGAAGTGGTGTCTCCTCCCCTTTTTTAGTCTTAAAAAAATCCTCATGATTTACGCTAATAAACTCCTCTAAATGTGCATTTTTTACATTATCTAAGGCCTTTCTGACAGCTGAAGGTGATTTATCAAAACCTGATATTTTAAAGTGAAAATCCCTTGTTTTTGACAATAAAGAAGATTCTATTTTTTCAAATAATTCAACATCCCAATCTTGCCAACGCTCAAATGCAAATTCTTTTCGCATTAAATTTGGAGGAATATTACAAGCAATCATAGCTGCCTCAATTAATATGGTACCACTACCACACATTGGGTCCCTAAAATCGGATTGACCGTCCCATCCAGATAACATTATTAACCCTGCAGCCAAAACCTCATTAATTGGTGCGATATTAGTCGCTGTTTTATAGCCACGTCGATGTAAGGATTCACCAGAACTATCAAGAGAAACCGTACAATGATTTTTATCAATATGAATATTAATTTTCAAATCAGGAAAACGTAAATCAATATTTGGACGTACTCCCTTTTGATCTCTAAAACGATCAACAATAGCATCTTTTGTTTTTAAGGCAATGTATTGTGAATGTTTAAAGCGTAATGAGTGTACAGTAGCGTTAATTGCCAATGAACCATTTTCAGAAAGATGCTCTTCCCATGGCATGTTATAAATATGCTGGTAAAGCTCTTGCTCACTTGCTACTTGAAAGCTAGAAATTGGCTTTAATATTTTAATCGCTGTCCTGAGTGCAAGATTGGCCTTATACATAAAACCTTTATCTCCAGAAAAACTCACCATTCGAATACCTTTGTTAACATCACGCGCACCTAAATTTGTGAGCTCTTTTGCTAATAAATCTTCAAAACCAAACAAGGTCTTTGCAACCATTTTAAAATTTTCCATAAATATTGAGTATCCGATGATGCAATTATTTCAACTATTTACATCGGTTGTTGTAAATAAATCCTTTTTAATGATATTTCCATGTTTAATAAAAAGCAAAAATAAAGTATTTTTGCCTTGACACTCGAGATTGTATGACAAAAGACATGAAACATTGGTATTCTTCGTGGTTTGACACACCTTTCTACCACATTCTATACAAGGACCGTGATGATAAAGAAGCTCAGTCATTCATGGATGCTCTAACTTATTATTTAAATATTTCACAAAATTCAACAATTTTAGATCTCGCATGTGGAAAAGGAAGACATTCTTTATACTTAAATAGTATTGGTTACGATGTGACAGGACTGGATTTATCAAAGCAAAGTATCAGTGAAGCCAAACAAAAAGAAAATGGACGTCTTTGTTTTGATGTTCATGATATGAGCAAACCTTATTTTAAACAGTTTGATACTGTGTTTAATTTATTTACTAGCTTTGGTTACTTTGATTGTGATGAAGATAACTTAAATACAATTAAAGCGATTAAAGCAAATTTAAAACCTAACGGTATCGGGGTTATTGATTTTATGAATATCGATGTTGTTAAAAACAGTCTTAAGCAAGACGACATAAAAACAGTTAATGGTATTGATTTTTATCTGAAACGTTCTGTCAAAAATGGCTATATTGTTAAAGATATTGCTTTTAATTTCAAGGGTCAAGATTTCAATTTTTATGAACGCGTAAAAGCGTTTAGTTTAAACGATTTTAAAACTATGTTCGAGCAAGCTGAACTGACCTTATTGGATGTTTTTGGTGATTATCAACTAAATACATTTAACAAGCAAAATAGTGAACGATTAATAATGATATTTATGTAATTATGAATAAATACCTTTTCCCAATCTATGCTGTTTTAATTGGTTATGTTTTTGTTTATTTTACCAAACAAGAGAAATCCAAAGGCATCAAGTTACTGCTAGCATTCAGTGGCGCCTTTTTACTATCAATTACGATATTTGAGTTACTTCCAGAAGTATATCAACACCTAGAGGCTAAGCGAACTGGCTTGTTCATTATGTCAGGAATTCTCATACAAATCATTCTAGAGTTTTTCTCCAAAGGTGCTGAACATGGCCATGTTCACATTCATAAAAACAGTAAAAAATTTCCATGGGTATTATTTTTAAGCTTGTGTCTTCATGCCTTTCTTGAAGGATTTCCAATCAATCAACATAATGACATGGTCTATGGTGTAATCATACACAAAATTCCAATTGCCATTTTAATCACGATGTATTTAGTACAATCAGATTTTAAAAGAATACAAATTTTATCATTTTTAATTTTATTTGCCATGATGACTCCCATCGGTACTATTATTGCAAATAATATGTTAGTCGACTCAACGTACTTAGTATATATAAACGCCATAGTCATTGGTGTGTTTTTGCATATTTCAACAACTATTTTATTTGAAAGCAGTGACGGACATAGCTTTAATTTAAATAAAATACTAGCTATTGTTGTTGCCGTAGCTGTTGCCTATTTCGTTTAATGTTTAGCAAAGAAAATTCTAGGATATTGCGTGAAACTTTCTGGATAAGTTTTGGAAAATCATTCCCAAGAAAATGGATTCTTTATCAAACCAAACTTAAAGGGCTAGCTTTCAAATTTCATTTTGACACCAAATCTGCTATGGTGACTTTAGATATAGAAGGCACGACTGAAAATCGAATAAAGTATTGGAGGAAACTACAATCCCTGCAAGAAATTTTAATCAATGAATACCTTCCAAATGCAATATTTGCAGAATCATATGCTCTTGATAATGGAAAAGAAATATCTCGAGTTTACGTTCTTATCGATGACAAAGTTTCCATACATAATAAAGAGTCCTGGCAACATACAATGATTTTTTTCAATGAGACGATGGATGCTTTTGAAAATTTCTATGACACTTATAAAGATTTTATTTCAGTGTAACATTATCCCTCGGATGTTCATAAGTTCCTGTAAGTCAATTAAAAATCTATGTAACGGTGTCAACGTTTTAGAGACAAATAATAAGTTTGATTTAATCAACTGCTAATTATAGTTATCCGATAGCGCGGTGATTGGGATACTTCATTTAGATTATTAAAGATAAGTAATTAGAGACAACTATTTTTTTTACAGATATTAATGTACTAAATCTAACTACAATGCAATATGTTAAATGATGAAAAACAAAATCATAATAAAATGTGATATGGCGCCTGCTAAAACAAAAAAATGCCAAATGACATGGTTGTAAGGGATACGATGTATAGCATAAAAAATAATTCCGACGGTGTAAAATAGCCCCCCTGCAAAGAGCCATAAAATGGCTTCGCTTGGAACAGCTTCAGATAAAGCTGTAAAGTCAAATACTATCATCCATCCCATAATTAAATACAATAACATTGAAAATATCTCAAAACGACCCGTAAAAAATAATTTTAATATCATACCAATCAGCGCTAAACTCCACATGAAACAAAACAACATCCATCCAATACTATCTTCTAAGGTGATCAGCAAAATGGGCGTATAAGTTCCCGCAATCAATAAATAAATACTGATATGATCAACGATACGATAATAGTGCTTGTGTTTGGGGTTACTTACCGCATGATATAAAGTTGAAGCTGTAAATAATATAATAATAGATAATCCGTAAACAACAACACTAAATAAACTCCAAGTTGTTTTACTCGTATCGTAAGTAATCAGTAGCCCCAGACCAATGAGACCTAAAATTGCACCGACACCGTGCGAAATGGCGTTTAGATATTCTTCAAATTTTGTTTGCTCTGCCACTAGAAGGAGGTTGTTTTGGTGTTAAATTCATCCATTTATTTGAAAGTTCAAAAAAATCCAAACCAAGTGCATCTTTACGTCGCTCTAGCACTCCGTTTTGAAAATTTCTTTGTAATATATCCTCAATGAGATAATCTTCTTTGATTCTCATCGGGTCATATGTTTTTTTTAATGACAAGTCAAATAAGCTAGCTGTGTTATTGAACCAAAAAGCTCGCCAACCATTTCGTAACTCTTTTATTAAATCAAAAGTTGTGATTCCAGTTTGACGGTGTATCAATTTAATCAAAATTTGGCCCTCAGTACGTGTTAATTTTTTTAATTCATCAGAAAATTCACCTTCAATGTATTGTTGGATTTTCTTGGCGTAGCGTTTTTTGTCACTTTTTTTTTGATAGCGATTTAACCTAGTTTTTAAAGAATCCAATCGTATTGCTGCTAAGGTTGAGTAATGATAAACTTTCACTGTTTTTCTCTTGAGAATTAAATATCGACGTTTATCTTCGTTACTATCAAATTTTAATTTATGTAGAAGCATAACCTCATCCAAATCGATGGAGGTCCGAAATATAGAATCACCTGCAATTTTAATATAACCTGACGTCATGGTGTCTTGCTTTACTTCATTTTTCTGACCGAGCAAGACTAGTGGGTATATTAAAAAAAGAATTACAATCTTTTGCATATCAAGGCTCATTAAACAGCGATACAAAATTAATAATTTACCTTAGCTTTAACCTTAAAATAACATTAATATTGTTATTTTAGAGCAAAATATTTCATGATGGCAAAAAAGAGTATTCTAAATAAAAAGTCTATGGACTTTTTACAAACCTATTTAAATAATGCATCTCCAACTGGTTATGAATGGGAAGGACAAAAAATATGGATGAATTATTTAGAACCTTATGTTGACGAATTTATTACCGATACTTATGGAACTGCTGTTGCTATTATAAATCCAAAAGCAAAATATAAAGTTGTCATTGAAGGTCATGCTGATGAAATCTCATGGTATGTCAATTATATTTCAGACAACGGCCTTATTTATGTTATTCGAAATGGTGGAAGTGACCATCAAATAGCCCCGAGTAAAATTGTAAATATTCACACCAAAAAAGGTATTGTTAAAGGGGTATTTGGTTGGCCTGCGATACACACAAGATTGAGAACAAAAGAGGAGCCTCCTAAACCTGATAATATATTTATTGATATTGGTGCAAAAGACAAATCAGAGGCAGAAAAGATGGGAGTTCATGTTGGTTGTGTTATCACCTACCCTGATGAATTTCATATTCTTAACAACGATAAATTTGTTTGTAGAGCGCTTGATAATAGAATGGGTGGTTTTATGATTGCTGAAGTAGCACGTTTATTACATGAAAATAAGAAAATCCTGCCGTTTGGCTTGTATATTACTAATTCTGTACAAGAGGAAATTGGGTTACGTGGTGCACAGATGATTACCGAAACCATCAAGCCGAATGTTGCTATCGTAACAGATGTCACCCATGACACCACTACCCCAATGATTAACAAGAAAAAGGAAGGGCACCTAGAAATGGGAAAAGGACCGGTCATTGCTTATGCCCCTGCCGTACAGCAAAAGCTTCGTGATTTAATAACAGAAACAGCCACTAATAGTAAAATTCCTTTCCAGCGCTCAGCATTATCAAGAGCGACTGGAACAGACACTGACGCATTCGCATATAGTAATGGTGGAGTTGCCTCAGCATTAATTTCATTACCGCTTCGCTACATGCACACAACAGTTGAAATGGTTCATCGAGAGGATGTAGAAAATGTGATTAAAATGATATACGAAACACTCCTTAGAATTAAAGATGGTGATACATTCTCATATTTTAAGTAATCTAAAATAAACATCGCGTTAGTCCTATTTGAATTGAATACTCATGGAGGAATTTATAGATATCATTTCAAAAGACGGTACTCCTACTGGAAAAACAGCATCAAAATATGCCATACATAAAAAGGGGTATTATCATAACACGGTGCACGTTTGGTTTTATCAAAATAGTGGACATATTGTCTTGGCGCAGCGCTCCGCTACAAAACTAATTTATCCCCTACTATGGGATGTGTCGGTTGCAGGACATGTCGATGCTGGAGAAGGTATTGAAGATGCCGCCGTTAGAGAGGTAAACGAAGAACTAGGAATTTCAATTACATTAGATTCTTTATCTAAAATTAGCGTTACCGAGTCCTTCCAAAACTATGGTAAGAACCTTATAGATAACGAGTTTCATCACACTTTTATATCAGAACTGAGAACGGATATCACACAGTTTAAAATAGACACAAATGAAGTCCAAGCGGTCAAAAAAATTAGTTTTGAGGTGTTTCAAGAATTAATAGATAAGATTGACTCGAGCGATCACTTTGTTTCTAAGAACAAATCTCATTATCAATTTGTTTTAGACCAAATTAAGTACAAGTCCAAACATGACTTAATATAATGATATTATTACTTTCAGCCTTAGCTCCTGTTGCAACCATCATAATTTATATTTATGTGAAGGATTTGTATGAGAAAGAGTCTAAACGAATGCTTGCCTACGCATTTCTTTTAGGTGGTATCGTTTCTATCATAATAACAACATTACTTTACTTAATTTTTGATTATATTTTACCTTCTCCCGACAACTCAAATATTTGGCAACAATTTGTAAAAGCCTTTTTTACCGTTGCCTTAATTGAAGAATTTAGTAAATATGTTATGGTCTGGGGATTTTTACAGCCTAAAACATGGTTTAATGAACCCTTTGATGGTATTGTTTATGCGGTTATGGTTTCCATGGGTTTTGCAGCTGTTGAAAATGTCATGTATGTCCTTCAAGGAGGTATGGATGTCGCCCTCGTAAGAGCTTTTAGCGCTGTTCCTGCCCACGCTACTTTTGGAATCATTATGGGCTTTTTTATGGGTAAAGCAAAGTTTTCTAAAAACAGAATCATGTGGAACTTTACAGGACTAATGTCAGCAATTTTATTTCACGGTGCCTACGATTTCTTTTTATTCATCAACTTTATACCAGGGATTTCCATAGGGGCATTCATATCATTAATTATCGGCATTATACTTTCAAAGAAAGCGATTAAATTACATCAGGACATTTCACATTTCAAAACATAAGTTATAAATATTGTAAAAACTCTTTTGGTTAAACCGGGAGTAATTCGAAGTGTATTGTTATTACCTATTTTTTAATTCGAACTATGATTTAGCGTAAACAT
>CAJQLB010000014.1 GCA_905479065.1 uncultured Flavobacteriaceae bacterium
ATCAAAAGCATTAGAAGCAAATAGAGTCTCACAACAAATGGATGTCAGTAGGCTGAGCACTGGTATTTATCTTGTGACCATCACCAACAATCAAAACAGATACACCAAAAAAATTGTAGTCAATTAAAAATGATTTTTTAATATTGGTAAAGAGTCTCTTATAAGAAGAAAAAACCTTTGAATATAATTCAAAGGTTTTTTTATTGTAGCGAGAACGAGATTTGAACTCGTGACCTCTGGGTTATGAATCCAACGCTCTAACCAACTGAGCTACCTCGCCATCTTATTGCGGCTGCAAATATAAAAACAAAATCATTGTTAGCAAATACTAAATCCCTAAATAATTTTTGAAAAGTAAAAATTTAATGTATATATTACCGCCCAAAATAAAATCATATGGACGATAAAACTAAATTTGAACTAGAGTTTCCAATTCATGCATCGCCTCAATTATTGTATCAATACATTTCGACTCCATCAGGCTTATCTGAATGGTTTGCTGATAATGTCAATTCTCGTGGTGAAATGTTCAAATTTATATGGGATGGAAGTGAAGAACAGGCAAAGTTAATCACTAAGAAAAGTGGTGAACGCGTTAAGTTTAAATGGCAAAATGAAGATGACGATGCGTCCTATTTTGAAATAAGAATTCAGGTTGATGAAATTACAAAAGATGTATCCTTGATGGTTACTGACTTTGCTGAAGATGATGAATTAGAAGACACAAAAATGCTTTGGGAAAATCAAATTTCAGATTTAAAGCAGGTTTTGGGATCAGCCTAATAAATAATGTTATTAATTATATTTGTCCTGAGTTATCAGGACTTTTTTTATGGTAAATGTTAATGGTAGTATGATGGCCAATAATGAGGCTGTAATTTCTGTTTTTAATAGAGGCTTTAATTATGGAGATTCGGTCTTTGAGACCCTCAAAGTGTCTTATGATAAAATTTTGTTTTTAGAGGACCATTATTTCCGACTTATGGCATCCATGCGTATTCTAAGGATGGAAATCCCAATGAATTTTACATTAGAGTATATAGAGGATCAGATAATGCAAACAGTTCATGCACAACATTCATCAAATAATGCACACCGTGTCAAAATTGCAGTCTTCAGAGATTCTAAAGGGCTTTATCTTCCTAATAACAATAACATTGGTTTCATTATCACAAATAGTATTTTGAATCAATCAAATTATAATTTGTCAACAAACCCTTACACTATAGATATTTATAAAGATCATTTTTTAGCGGCTGATTTGTTGTCAACTTTGAAGTCAAACAATAGAATAATTAATACCATCGGTAGTATTTATGCTAAAGAAAACAATTTAAATAATTGTTTGCTCCTGAACACAGAAAAACATGTCATAGAGGCTTTAAACGGAAATTTGTTTGTAGTTAATAAAAATATCATAAAAACTCCACCGTTGAATGATGGTTGTATCAAGGGTGTTATGCGTAAACAACTAATTGATATTATTAATGCTATGTCTAATTATGAGATAGAGGAGGGATCTATTTCGACATTTGAATTACAAAAGGCGGACGAAATTTTCGTCACAAACGTTATACTGGGCATTCAGCCAGTATCATCTTACCGAAAAAAAACATACACATGTAATGTGTCAAAAATTTTAATTGAAAAGTTAAATCTTAGATTAAGATTATCCTAATTAAAACTTGGATCTTCTGGAGCATTCGACCAAATACTATAGTTACCCCCGAGCTCTAGCATTTTTTCTTTCCAAAAGGTAGCTTCATTTTTTTCTATTATCGAATGTTTATATGTGTTTTCTGATACAATCCAATTTTGAGAACCTAATTCGTGTAACAATTGATTTGCATCCCATCCAGAGTAACCAAGAAAAAAGCGTATGTCTTTATTTCCAATTTGACCATCGTTTATTAGCTGAATTACAGATTTAACATCTCCTCCCCAAAAAACCCCTTCAGAAATTTTCATACTATTAGGAATTAACTCTGGGGTCTTGTGGATATAATAAAGTTTGTCTTGCTCAACTGGACCACCGTTGTAAACACTCAGCGGTATTTCAATTTCAGGCAATAAATCATTTAGAAAAAAGTCCATAGGCTTGTTTAAGATGAAGCCCACGGAACCCTCTGTATTGTGGTCTGCTAATAAAATAACAGATCTATTAAAAGAGACGTCACCTAAGATGGATGGTTCAGCAACCAATAAATATCCTTTTTTAGGTTTGATTTGAAGCATAAATTTCTTTTATCCTAAGCTACTATAAAATTATCAAAAAACAAAATAAGCAAAAAAAAGACCTACTAAAAGTAGGTCTCTTATATTCAAATTAAATTTGTTTAATTTACAGCATCACTTAAATCAGAACCAGCTTTAAATTTAACTACATTTTTCGCTTTGATTTTAATTGTTGCTCCAGTTTGTGGATTTCTTCCATCTCTGGCAGCTCTTCTCGATACTGACCAAGACCCGAATCCTACCAAAGAAACTCTATTACCCTTTTGTAGTGCACCTTCAATGTCAATCAACATAGAATCAAGTGCTTTTTTCGCAGCTGCTTTAGTAATACCAGCATTTTCTGCCATTCCGTTGATTAAATCTGTTTTGTTCATAAATTTTATTTTAAATAGTTATTATTTGACTTATAAATAATTTTAAAGCCTTTACAAATTTATTAGGATAATCGATTTACGCAACATCTTGTGAGTGAAAATCGATTATTTGTTAATAACTTAACATATTTGTTAACAAAGGGGAGGGACTTGTTCTTTTTAAAACTTAGAAGTAATGTAATATCAAGTAGTTACACCATTTTTGCGTCAGATTTAAGAGTAAAACCATTCAGCAAAGATTTTACATCCATTTTTCGTTTGCCTTGAAATTTAATCTCTTTTAAAAAGACAAATCCATCTAAGCAAGCTATTTTTATTTCATTTTTAGTTGCTATTGTGCTTCCTACCGGAAGCTGGTGAATTGAGTGTGCTATAGCAACACGATAAACTTTAACATGTATAATCTCATCATTGTTTTGTAAACTGCACCATGCAGCAGGATATGGGCTGAGACCTCTAACATGCTGATCTATGTGAGCTGCGGGCTTTGACCAATCAATTTGACAATTATTTTTTGTTAGCTTATGAGCAGTTTTTGTTGTAGCAGTCTCTAATTGAGGGTTTGTTTCGACGTTATTTTGTTGTAATAAGACTAGAGTTTTAACGACTAAATTACTACCTAAATCTTTTAATTTATCGTGAAGTTCTCCTGCTGTATCGTTTCTAGATATTTCAAGACTTTCTTGTAAAATCATGTCCCCAGTGTCAATTTTGTCATCAATAAAAAATGTGGAGACACCTGTTTTTGATTCTCCATTCATAATCACCCAATTTATGGGTGCAGCTCCTCTGTAATTCGGCAAAAGAGATGCGTGTAAATTAAATGTTCCAAATTCTGGTATTTGCCAAATCACTTTAGGTAACATTCTAAAAGCAACAACGACATAAACGTTAGCATTAAGTTTTTTCAACTCAGATATAAAACATTCATTCTTTAGATTCTTGGGTTGAAAAACAGTTAAGCCCTTTTCCATGGCGTATGTTTTTACAGGAGATTCATTTAATTTTCTACCACGTCCCGCCGGTTTATCGGGAGCTGTAATAACACCAACCACATTAAATTCTTTAGATAATATAGCTTTGAGAGAGCTTACTGCAAATTCCGGTGTTCCCATAAAAAGTATTCGAAGATTTCTCATTGTTTAGTTAATTTATAGGTGTTATAATCGGTAATTGTAATTTCTTCTTTTTCTAAAAGTAATTTTAAAACTGTTTTTAACGTGCTCTCTGGAATTTGTAAACGCGATAAAATCTCTCTTGAAGACATGGAACTGTTATTTTTTAGAAGTTCCTTTACTGATTGTCTATTCTTTTTTGTGCAAATAATCTTTTCTCCTTCATTGTGTTCAATACAAAAAGAACACATACCACAAGGTAGTTTAATTGATTCACCAAAATACTGAAGTAGCTGTTTACTTTTACAAGTTTTATGATCTGAGATGTATTGTATGACGGCTTTAAGATTGTTTTCCTTTTGGGTGTTAAGGTGTTGAATATTTAAAGCGAATCTATTAATTGTTTTTTCGTCTTCTCTGGGTTCAATAAAAGTGATTTCTGCATCAGTTTTTTTAAGATGTAATTTAATTATAAAATCGTTTTCTAATTGCTTTAAAAATGTTATTATTTCACCTTCTGAATATCCCATTTTATCTGAGATTTGTTGCGTATTTATGTTGACACTTTGGTCAAAAATACCGCCATAGGTTCTTAATAAGGTTTGCACAATTCCATTGAGTTTTTGATTTTTTCTAAGATACTCAAACAACTCATTATTTGAAGCTATTATTTGGATATTGGAATTTCTTTTGAAATTTTGATTAAAATTTAAAACGCTGCTGCGGTCTAAAACCATTAAAGTATTAAAGGTTAACGTTGTATTCAGTTGGTAAGTTTTACAAAAGTTGTGAAAGTTAAAATTATGAGTTGTGTAAGCACCTTCACCAAAAGAAACCTGAAAGTAATTGCATAGTTTTTTATAAACTAACTTGATGAAATTGACTGTTGGTAATGTTTTTATAAATTGAGAATAAGCACGCTGTTCATCATTTTTATTTCTAAGAATTATGGCAAATGCTTTTTTGCCGTCTCTACCAGCTCTTCCAGCCTCTTGAAAATAGCTTTCTAAACTATCTGGTAAATCTATGTGAATTACAGTTTTTACATCTGGTTTATCAATACCCATTCCAAAGGCATTTGTAGCGACCATTACTTGCGAACGGTTATTCATCCAATCTGAAAAGTTTTGTTGCTTTTCATCTGAAGACAGTCCGCCATGATAATGGGTGGCACTGAATGATGAATTATTCAAAGTATTACTGATGTCAATAGTGCTTTTTCTATTGCGCACATAGATGATAGAACTTGAGGGGTTTTTATTTAAAATTTGCTTAATTTTGTACATTTTATCTTCTGCTTCGAAGACCATATATGCAAGATTATCTCTCGAAAATGTTTGTTTAAAAACTTTGCCTTTTTCAAATTTTAATTCTTTTAAGATGTCATCTACAACATTCTGAGTAGCTGAAGCAGTTAAAGCAATGCATGGAATGTTTGGTTTTAAATTACGCAGCACATGAATATTTTTATATGCCGGTCGAAAGTCATGTCCCCATTGCGAGATACAGTGTGCTTCATCAATAGCGATTAGATTGACATTCATTTGTTTGATTCGCTCTTGTATAATCTCTTGTTGTAAGCGCTCCGGTGACATATATAAGAATTTATAATTACCATAAATACAATTGTCTAATAAAGTGCTGAGTTCACTGTGGCTGTAAGAATGAGACAAAGCCATTGCCTTTATATTTCTTTTTTTTAATTCGGCAACCTGATTATTCATGAGTGCGATGAGTGGTGAAATAACAATACATATGCCATTTTTAGTTAAAGCGGGTATTTGAAAGCAAATTGATTTTCCACTTCCCGTTGCCATGAGTACAAAGGTGTCGTTGCCTTTCATAACATGGTCAATGATATCTTCTTGTAATGGTCTAAAATATTTGTGTTTCCAGAAGGTTTCTAATATGTCAATTGGAAGGTTCAAAAACTATAGACTTTTTAAAATGAATTCTACACGCTTTTCGACAGTTCCAATAGGCACTTCAATCACCTGATAGCCAAGGTTTGAATATGTTTCTTTAAGTTGCATGTATATTTCTTTTGCCTGACTAAACGTCTCAAACCTTTCTGTGTCCTGTGTAAAAATTAATTCCCAGGGAGGGAGTAAAAAAATAAAATCATACATATGAGCTTTACACAAGTCTACAAAACTTTGTTTGATGGGTTGATCAAAACAAGTCATGTAAGCAAGAACGTCAGGAGTTCCTCTATCGAAAAAGCAAACATCATTTTGTAATGTCTGCGATCTTACAAAATCAGCTAATCTCATGTCTAGTAACATTTGATTAAATTTTTCTGAGTCAGCGACTAACTCAATTGGATTTGAGTGCGTCTCTTTGATATTTTCGACATCTATGGCGGCTGATGTAAGTTTTCTAACAACCTCTTCAAAACACGAGTAACCTTTACATCTTAAATGGTTTATCATGGTTGTTTTTCCAGTAGCAGGACCTCCTGTAATGACAATTTTTTTAGTCTTCAATGCTTCATCAGATTTGATGTAAAAATCGCAATTAAAAAGTTAAATAAAAAATTTACAAAATGTATATTTGTAAAACAAAAAATGTAACACTAGAATGAACCAAGCAGATGAAGATGCTTTTTACAGGAAATTAACAGCGCAATTAGAAGAGACGAGTTCTTGGCCGTCCAAATATCTCTATAAATTCATTGTTAAAACGGACGTGCAAAAAATTAAGAAAATTGAAACATATTTTGATTACAAAGGAGCCGTTATTAACACAAACGTTTCTAAAAACGGAAAATATACTAGTGTATCAATAAATATCATCATGGAAACTCCCGAATCTGTAATTAATAAGTATAAGGAAATTGCCAATAATGTTGAAGGTGTTATTTCGCTTTAGATATTTAATGGTGCATGTTTAAAATTCTTAAAAACACCAACTACATTGTTGTTTTTTTTGTACTTTGCACGAATAACTTCGTTAATATAAATACTACACAATTCATTTAATTTTGATAGATCAATTAGAGTACAACACCGAGCGAGAGCATTTAATTATACCCGAGTATGGAAGACATTTGCAGAAAATGATCAATCATGCTAAATCAAGGCCAACCAAAGAAGAACGAAATAAGGTAGCCCAAGCCATAATTTCAGTTATGGGTAACTTGCAACCACACTTAAGAGATGTTCCTGATTTTAAACACAAATTATGGGATCAACTCTTCATTATGTCTGATTTTGAATTAGATGCCGATTCTCCATTTGATATGCCATCAAAAGAGGTGTTAAATGCAAGGCCAGAGCCATTGCCATATCCTCAAAACCATCCAAAATATCGTTTTTATGGCAATAACATAAAGACTATGATTGATGTTGCGAATACGTGGGAGACAGGAGACATGAAGGAAGCCTTAATGTTTACAATTGCAAACCACATGAAGAAATGTTTTTTAAATTGGAATAAGGATACTGTCGAGGATACTGTGATTTTTAATCATTTATTTGAATTATCAGAGGGTAAAATAGATATGAGAGATTGTGTTGAGGATCTCACAGACGCTGCTAGTCTGATGCGTTCTAAAAAACGTCATTCGAATCATAAAAAATCTAACCACAAAAAAAATAATAATAGAGGTCGAAAACGTTATTAATTTTTTAAGATTTCCAAATAATGAAAACATTTAGAATTGAAGGAGGTCATCAACTGCAAGGCAATATTCAGCCTCAAGGAGCGAAAAATGAAGCTTTACAGATTTTATGTGCTGTCTTGTTATCCCCAGACAAAATTACTATTTCAAATATTCCTGATATTATTGATGTAAATAAACTCATTTCCCTCTTGGGAAAATTGGGTGTAAAAATCAATAAGCAATCTTCAGGCTCTTATAGTTTTCAAGCCGATCAAATAGATCTTGGTTATTTAGAATCAGAGGAGTTCAAGGAGGATGGTCGTGGATTACGAGGCTCAATTATGATAGTTGGTCCATTACTCGCTAGATTTGGAAGGGGTTATATTCCAAAGCCAGGAGGTGATAAAATTGGAAGGAGAAGACTTGATACGCATTTTGAAGGTTTTATTAAATTAGGAGCTAAATTTCGATATAATAAAGAAGATTATTTTTATGGTGTAGAATGTGACCAACTAAGAGGGACTTATATGCTTTTGGATGAAGCTTCGGTAACTGGGACTGCAAATATTGTAATGGCTGCTGTTTTAGCTGAGGGTATCACGACTATTTATAATGCTGCTTGTGAGCCCTATTTACAACAACTTTGTAAGATGCTTAATAGGATGGGCGCAAAAATTAGTGGTGTTGGTTCGAATATGTTAACAATAGAAGGTGTTAAGAATTTAAGTGGTACAAATCATACAATGCTTCCAGATATGATAGAGATTGGAAGTTGGATTGGTTTGGCTGCTATGACGAAAAGTCAAATCACCATCAAAAATGTAAGTTGGGATGATTTAGGTCAAATTCCTGACGTATTTCGTAAGTTAGGGGTTAATATTGAAAGACGTGGAGATGATATTTATGTTCCAAAGCATGAAGATGGTTATGTAATACAAAATTACATTGATGGTTCTATTTTGACAGTATCTGATGCTCCTTGGCCAGGATTCACGCCAGATTTATTGAGTATCATTTTAGTCGTAGCTACTCAAGCTAGAGGTAGTGTATTAATACACCAAAAAATGTTTGAAAGCCGTTTGTTTTTCGTTGATAAATTGATTGATATGGGTGCAAAAATTATCCTTTGTGATCCGCATCGGGCAACGGTCATTGGTCATGATTTTAAATCAAATTTAAAATCAACTACGATGACGTCACCTGACATCAGAGCTGGTATCTCACTTTTAATTGCTGCGCTTTCTGCTGAAGGTGTTTCAACTATTCATAATATCGAGCAGATAGATAGGGGATATGAAAACATCGATGAACGTCTACGCGCAATAGGTGCGAAAATTGAAAGAATTGAATAAGAAATTTTAGGGGTTAATAATCTAATATTTTTATTTGTAGATGTTAAATGCTGTGTCCAAACAATATTCACAAAATTACTAAACGAATACTCTCCTGACATAGTTAATTTAAACGTCTGGCTACTCCCTTAGCCTTTTGTACATCTCCCACATACGAATACTCAAATTGGTACGTTGAGTCTGTTGTTGAAAGTATTTTTAAATGTATATCTTTTCTTTCAGCCATGTTCTTAGGATTAATTGTCTTAAAAATCACTTCACAATCATTGATCCATCTCACCATTGACGAGTCTACTTTACCTTCAAATTTTTCTACTTGCACATTTTTAGACCTGCTGAACGTTGATGTATAATTTATACCATCTATGATAACATCACTTTTATAATTTCCAGTATGATAATTTAGACAATTACGTTCGATTGGATAGCAACTGCAAAAGGAAATTGATATAACAAAATAAAAAAAAAGACGCATGAATAAATTTTCAAACAAAGGTACTAACTTAAACTTAATTTTGATAATGTTTAAATCTGCCATCCTTATAGAATATTATAATTTTTTCAATATTATTAGATTCCATTGTGAGCGTTTCAGTTGTTTTATCGATTTTTTTATGAGGTTGGTGTTTAAGATGGTTTGATTGGTTCATTAAAAACTCTCCTTGTCCATTTAACAACCAATAAAGGTTGATTTCTTGATAGGAGGAAAGAACTTTTAGAATAAATTCTAA
>CAJQLB010000015.1 GCA_905479065.1 uncultured Flavobacteriaceae bacterium
CAATGATTGCTGTGTCATAACAATCTGTGTTATCAATATTTTCAACCCTCACAATTAATTGTTGACTCGGAGAAGTGTATAATAATGGAAGTTCACCACTAGGCGTATCAGCATCCGATTGATTGAGATGGTAACTTACATAAAATTGAGATGCGTCTTGACCATCAAGGACTAAAGGTGTTAACGTTGTTAAGTCAAAGTCAATAAGGCCATTTGTTGCATCTCCATCGTCATCATTATCACATACACTAACTACTTGTGGATTTGCCATTGCCTGATTAAATACATTGAACAGAAAGCTGCCTGTTACATAACAAGTCTCGTTTATATTATTTTGAACTCGAATAAAAATTTCTTCTTGCGTGTAAGCAGTTGTATTAGTATATGGAGCCGAAATGGGACTATTGTTTGTATCTGCAGCTGTTTGACTGTCATGAAAAGATGCGGTCACATCTGTAGGATCCTGTGCCCCTAAAATCTGAGTGGCCAAAGTTGCCAAATCAAGAGACCAAAGGCCATCATTATCATCATCACAAATGAACTGGTCATCTATTGGGTTGAGAACCGGTATTGGTGTAAATTCTATAGTGATTGAGTCTGTAGCAGTACAAGTTCCTGAAAAATCAATTTCTACGGTGTATTCACCACTTTCTAAAACGTCCAATGTTGCCTCTGTTTGTCCTGTGATTACAGCACCATCTTTGTACCAGGTATGTGTTCCTAAACTCGTATCGATTAAGGTATCTAAGGTTAGCGTATCTCCAATACACGGAGAACTTCCTCCTGCAACTGTGATATCATCTCCAAGATCTAAACCTATATTAAAGCTTCCGGCTTCCAGAAAAACAGCTGTATCAAATTTTCTGTCTCCATAATCTGCAACTACTAATTTAATTTCATAATCTACATTTGGAGTCACATTGGCAAAAGCAGTCAGTACTACAGTGCGGCCATTGTAGTTCGTGTCATCAATAGTCCCACCATTCGGTGATGAATTATACCCTGCAAAAAGTTCCTCATTTGAGCGACAACCATCAGAATCGTTTATATTCGTTACTGTAACAGGAGACCCATCATCTAAGACAGCCAAGTTTTGGTAGTTAGTCGTGCCAACTTCACGCAACAAAAAAGCAAAGCCATCAGTGAAACTACATTCATCTGTTCCATTATATTCTTCGGAAGCCATGAGATAGCGAAAGGATATTGTATCTGAAATTGGTGTGAAGGTAAATTTTATATAAGTTGCGTCTCCAGAACCTCCTTCATTAAGTGCTGTATTGAGATCTGTATCACCTGGTAATCCAACATTGTCAATACCGGCATTAAAATTTCCTAAAGTAGCATCGTTATCCCTGTTACCTCCTTCGAATACTTTTCCTGATGCTATGACAATACCTTCAACAAATGGAAAATCTAATGCAGCTCCGCGTTTAAAATAACCATAACTTTTCTTTTCTGTTTCTGTTGGAGTACCATAAACTTGAAAAGTAAAATCTCTTACCGAAGAACAAACAGAATTAATCAATACTTCATCAATGAGTTGCTCTGGTCCAAAAGATGATTGTGGGTCTCCTGCATCATTAATATCAATGACTTGTGCATAACCTCCCATTGTAAAGAAAATAAGGATTATTATGTAGGTTGTTTTCTGCATGATAAATTTGGCCAACGAATTTCAAATATATATATAACTCATCTTTTCTTTTATTATTTTTGCAGAAAATAGATATAATGAGAAAAATTTCCGTTTCAATACAACAAACAAACAACCCAGCCATACTAAAATTTGAATCTAACACCTTTTTAACTCAATATCAAAGCTTTGAGTTTGATAATATTGATGACGCAAAAGACTCAGCAATCGCTCAGCAATTATTTTATCTACCCTTTGTAAAAAAAATATACATCTCGGGTAATTTTATTGCCATAGAACGTTATGACATTGTAAATTGGGCAGACGTGCAAGAGGAAGTTAGAGAACAAATTGAAAATTACCTAAATGATGGTGGTTCTATAATTTCTGCAGAGGTAAGTGATCATAAAATTCCTGTTACAGTTTATGCAGAAAGCACACCCAACCCCGCAGTGATTAAATTTGTTGCCAATAAAAACTTAGTACCTGCTATGTTTGAATTTACGTCTATTGACGACACAAAATCATCTCCTTTTGCTGCAAAACTATTTCATTTCCCTTTTGTAAAACAAGTCTTTATTGACAAAAATTACGTGTCTATTACAAAATTTGATATTGCAGATTGGAATGACATTACCATGGAATTACGTGAATTTATAAAAATATATATCGAAAATGGCAGCCCGATAATAACCTCTGACGCACCAGAATTGACCCAACAGACAGAACAAGCAAAAGAGGCACATTTTGAGAATCTAGATGATATTTCGAAAGAAATCATCAATATTTTGGAAGAATACGTAAAACCAGCGGTTGCAAGTGACGGTGGCAATATTCAATTTGAATCTTATGATGCTGCAACAAAAAATGTGAAAGTTATCTTACAAGGAGCATGTAGCGGTTGTCCATCATCAACCTTTACATTAAAAAATGGAATTGAAAATATGTTAAAAGAAATGCTAAAAGACAAAATAGAATCTGTAGAGGCCGTAAATGGTTAATTAATAGTCACTTATCACTTATTTAGCATTTCTATGATAGCTGTATTCCACATTACTTATTATACTTTTGACATATGTTAAAACATTTACTATTTTTCATACTACTAGCAATCGCACTTTTAAGTTGTAAGAGTGAAATTTCAGAACACATGACACATGCACATACCAACGAACTCATCAATGAAACCAGTCCATATTTGTTGCAACATGCTCATAATCCTGTAAATTGGAAAGCCTGGAACGATAATACCCTCAATGAAGCCAAGTCATCAAACAAGCTTATTCTAATAAGTGTTGGCTATGCGGCCTGCCATTGGTGTCATGTTATGGAAGAAGAGAGTTTTGAAGACTCTCTAGTTGCCAAAGTAATGAATACACAATTTATCAATATTAAAGTAGATAGAGAGGAACGTCCAGATGTTGATCAAGTATACATGAACGCTGTTCAATTAATGACCGGGAGCGGTGGCTGGCCACTCAATGTTATTGCATTACCTGATGGACGCCCAGTTTGGGGTGGCACCTATTTTAAAAAAGAACAATGGTTAAACGTATTAAAACAAATAGCTATTGTTTACAAAGATACGCCTGAAAAACTTCTAGATTATGCCGATAAATTGGAGGCTGGGATTAAATCTTTAGATCTTGTTAGTGTCAATAACAGCGAAGTTGACTTTAAACATGACTTTATAACAGAAGCAATTGAAAAATGGGGACATCGTTTTGATACTATTTACGGTGGTGTCAATGGGGCGCCTAAATTCATGATGCCAAATAATATTCAATTTTTGATGCGAGAAGCTTATCAAAATAATGCTATTGAATTACAGAAATATGTCAATCTAAGTTTAAAAAAGATGGCCTTTGGAGGCGTGTTTGATCATGTTGGAGGTGGTTTCTCTCGCTATTCAGTTGATGAAAAATGGCATGTTCCTCATTTTGAAAAAATGCTTTATGATAATGCCCAATTGGTGAGTTTATACAGTGATGCCTTTTTAATTACTAAAAACCCGCTATATAAAGAGGTGGTGTTTGAGACTTTAAACTTTATAGAGTCTGAGCTAACCGGTTCAAATGGTACTTTTTACTCTTCATTAGATGCCGACAGTAAGACGCCGAACGGTACACTTGAAGAAGGTGCTTTTTATGTGTGGAAATCCAACGAACTGCAACAAATATTAGGCGATGACTTTGATGTTTTCGCAGATTATTACAATGTGAACGATTATGGCTTGTGGGAAGACAACAATTACGTATTAATTAGAAAAGAAGAAGACCTTCAATTTATTGAAAAATACAATCTTACGATCTCTGAGCTTAATGACAAAAAAAAGACTTGGAAAACAGTGTTACATCAAGAAAGATCAAAGAGACATAAGCCACGATTAGATGACAAAGTACTTACGTCATGGAATGCCTTAATGATTAAAGGTTATATCGATGCGTATCGCGTTTTTGATAATCCAAGATTTTTAGATGCTGCTGTCAAAAATGCCACGTTTATTTTAGATCAGCAACTCAAAGACGATGGTGGTTTATTTCATAACTTTAAGGATGGCAAGAGCACCATTAATGGATATTTAGAAGATTACGCTGCCGTTATAGAGGCCTTTTTAAGTTTGTACGAAAACACACTTGACGAAAAATGGCTAGTCAATTCTAGAGATTTAACTAATTATGTTTTTGATCACTTTTATAACGATACTACAACATTATTTTATTTCACCTCCGATGATGATTCAAAACTCGTCACGAGAAGTACAGAATATAGGGATAATGTTATATCCTCAAGCAACTCAATAATGGCTAAAAATTTATTGAGACTATCTCATTATTTTGATAATAATGCCTACGCCAATACAGCAAAAACAATGTTACATAATGTTGTCCCTGAAATATCAGAATTCCCATCGACCTTTTCAAATTGGCTTAATTTAATGCTTGATTACACGAATAATTATTTTGAAGTAGCTGTGGTTGGTCCTGATGCAGAAAATACTATAAGAGCACTGAATACTCATTATTTACCAAACATACTCATTATTGGTAGTAAAACAGACAATAATTTACCATTGCTGAAAAATCGCTTTGTTGAAGGGACTACTCTTATTTATGTTTGTGTCAATAAAGCTTGTAAACTTCCTGTTTCAGAAGTTTCAAAAGCGATAGAATTAATAAACTAAATGTGTAATAATAATTACCTGTAATTGATTTATACACACTTAAATTACCTAATTATGTGCTTATAATAATCTATTAAAAACTATCAACTATGAATTTAGAAAAACTTTTAGATAAATTAATTACAACCCTTTCTACATATGGCCCAAAAGTTATCGGTGCTATTATTATTTGGATCGTAGGTTCTTGGATCATTAAAAAAATGATGCTTGGAATGAAAAAAATCATGGAGAAAGGAGACTATGATGAAAGTTTACAAAAGTTCTTATTAAATCTTGGTAGCTGGATTTTAAAAATTCTTTTAATCATTACCTTATTAGGAACTTTAGGCGTGCCAACTACTTCATTTGCTGCCATTATCGGTGCTGCAGGATTGGCCATCGGTCTTGCTTTACAAGGAAGTCTTGCAAATTTTGCTGGTGGTGTTTTAATTATGATTTTTAGGCCTTTTAAAATTGGTGACTTAATCGAAGCACAAGGTGAAGTAGGTGTTGTGAAAGAAATTGAAATTTTCACAACAAGACTTATTGGTCGCTCCAATAAAGAGGTGATTTTACCTAATGGAGCATTATCAAATGGTAACATTGTTAATTATTCAACAGAGGGTACACGACGAGTTGATTTAACGTTTGGAGTAGGTTATGATTCTGACATCAAAAAAACAAAAGAAGTTCTTATGAATGTGATAAGTGCTCATCCAAAGGTCATCAATGATCCAGCACCCACGGTAAATGTCTTAGAACTAGCAGACAGCTCTATTAACTTTACCGTAAGACCTTGGTGTAAAACTGAAGATTATTGGACTGTATATTTTGACGTGACTGAACAAACTAAGGAGGCACTTGATACTGCTGGAATAGAAATTCCTTATCCACATCAAGTTCAAATAAAAAAATAGCTCCCACTATCTTGGGTTTTGTATCAAAAAATCTTTTAAATAATAGGGCTCAAAATAAGCGACATCTTCGATGTCGTTTTTTTTGTATTTAGCGTAAGCTAGTTGTCCCATGTCTCTCGCAGATGGCAATTTATTTTGGATAAAAACAGCATTAGGATGTTTAATTAATTCTGTTGTTTTAAAGACACCGCTTCCTATGAAGGTAACTGTATTTTCATGTAAATAATCTGAAAATGAGTGAGAATCTAATATCTCAGCTTTTGTTTCCCTAACTTGTTTGTATTGACAATCATATATCGATGCGTACACCTCCAAGCGCCTTGCATCTAGCATGGGTATGATTACCCCTTTATCCGTTGTAACCTGATATGCTAGTGATTCTAAGGTAGGAATAGAAATTAATGGTTTGTCTAGAGCAAAACATAAACCTTTCGCCGTAGACACTCCAATTCTCAAACCCGTATAAGAACCTGGCCCTTTACTCACTGCAATTGCTGAGAGATCGTTGGGCCTCATATTGCTCTCTTTTAGAACCTCATCAATATAAGTATGAAGACGCTCAGAATGAGAATATGTATCATTATAATCTTCTCTAATCGCTAAGATATCTCCATCAAAAGAAATAGAGACAGAACAATTGGTAGTGGCAGTTTCTATGTTTAATATGTGCGCCAATTTTAGTCTAAAGTTATTGGTTTACCAATATAAAAATCTAAAACTTTAGTTTTAAAAATAAAATCATATTTTGCATTGATAGATGCCGATTTTGCATTAATGAGTCGAATACGTGTTTGCTCCAAATCAAAGGCATTCATAGCACCAATATTGTAACGTTCTTGAGAGTTTTGAAATGCAAGCTTTTGTGCGGCCAATGATTTCTTCGATGCCTGATATGATTTAAGTGCACCCTGGGCATCAGTAAATGCCTGCTGCACATTTGACTCGATATCAAGTTTTGCCTGATCTAAACTTAACTTATTCCGCTCTTCATTAATTTTTGACTTTGCTACACTTGTTTTGTTTTGAAGTCTTGAAAAAATAGGGATATTGACGTTTAAACTAAATCCGTGAGATTTTTGAGCGTCCAATTGATCTAAAAATGAGGCCTCCATATCGCTTAGATTTGTAAAAAACACATTAGAACCGAAGCTATACCCTGCAGAGACTGTTGGATAGAACCCACTTTTTGATATTTCTGTGCTTAATTCTGCCCCTTCAATATTTTTCTTAGCTAATTTAATTTCATTTCTATTTTCCAATGCATAATTTAATACAAACTTCACATCTGAATACATTATTTCTACTGCTGGGTCATCGATATCAATAAACTCAACCTGAAATCCTTCAAAAGGTAATTGTAAGACCTGCGATAAAGACAACAAAGACAGTCTGTAATTATTTTCAGCAATCGTAAGGCTTTGCTCATCACTTGCCAAGGTTGCTTCAGCATCATAGATATTTGCTTGTGGCTGGACACCTGCTTCGACTAATTCCTTTACTTGATCTAGTTGTTTTTTAGAAAATTCTAATTGCATTTTTGAAGTTTCTAAATTCTCTTTATTAAAAAGTACATTTAAGTAGAAATTTGCAACGCTTAAGGCAATATTGTCCTTAATTCTATTTAGTTCAAGTTCATTAGCTTCTTTATTCAATTGTGCTTGTTTGAACAAGTAGGTGTTTCTAAAACCATTAAACACTGTTTGATTGACGCTCAGCCCCACCGTCGTACTATTTGCAGTTCTGTCAACAAATTGACCCTGAAATATTTCAGCATTACCTAGTGTTAAACGATGCCCCATATTGGCACTAACTGCTGGAAGAAAATTTCCTTTTGTCGAAATTAAATCCTGTTCATTTGACAAAATATTATTTTGAGCTTGTTTAATAGAAATGTTATTTTCTAGAGCATAAGAAACACAAGCTTCTAAGGACCATTGTTTGTTTTGGGAAAATCCGGTTAGTGTAAACAGTAAAGCAAATAACACTACCCATACGTTGTTTTTCATTTTATTAATCTCTGTTTTCCTCATCGTCGTCGTTGTTTTCTTTTGATGCTTTATTCCAAACCTTAATTTTGTCTCCTTCCTCAATGCCGTCAGTGATTTCAACATTGATTCCATCTGAAAGTCCTAACTCAACATTTTTCTTTTCAAACTCTCCATTTTCATTTTGAATTTCAACAAATGGCTTTTCTGTGATTCTATTAAATTGCAATAGAGACTCTTTTATACAAAAAGTACTATCACGACTCTCTAACTCAATTTCAGCGTTTGCACTGTAACCCGCTCTTATGTTTGTCGATTGCTCTACTTCAACGTCTGCTTTGATAGTAAATTGAACTGCTCCATTAACTTCAAGACCCTTTGGTGCAACAAAGGTTAATTTTGCAGGAAATTCTTTATCATTTATAGCTCCTAAAACAACTATAATATCTTTTCCTTCTTCTAACTTTCCAACTTCAGCTTCATCTACTTGTCCTTCAAAAATCATAACGCTCATGTCTGCAACGGTCGCTATTGTTGTTCCCGCGTTAAAATTATTGCTTTCGATTACTTGGTCACCTTCTCTCACGGGGATAGACAAAATAGTTCCTGGAATTTGAGCAACAATATTTGTATTGGCTCCAGTACCACTTGACAATGATCCCATTTTAATAATTTGGAAGTCATTTTTTGCTTGGTCCAAAGACTCTTTTGCTTGATTCATGGACAATTCGCTATTTTCAAAGTCTTGCTTCGATATAACCCCTTTTTCAAATAAAATCTTATTTCTTTTAAACAAGGTATTCGCATTGTCAAAAGATAATCGCGCAGAATTAATACGGCTGTTCGCACTCAACAAACTTCCCTCATTCGGAACAACTCTAATTTTTGCGATGATATCTCCTTTTTCAACAATATCACCTTCCTCAACTAATATTTTATCTAATATCCCTCCAACTTGAGGCTTTAATTCAATCTCTTCCTCAGGGTTTAATTTACCAGTTGCAACCGTTTTCGTATTTAACGATGTATAAAATGGTTCTTCCACTTTAAAGTCTTCTACTGCTGCGGAATTTGCCTTTTTAAAGTAGGCTAAAACCCAAACTAATAGAAATAATAAAACAATTCCTATGATAATCTTTACTGCTTTTTTCATTGTTACTTTATATAATATTAAATTTTTACTCTTCTCTTAACGCATCTATAGGCTTTACACTTGTTGCTTTAAATGCGGGAATTAAACCAATTAAGGTTCCCAGTGTTACTAAGATTAATAGGGCAATAAATACAACCGCAATTGATACAGATGCATTGACAAGCGTTGCTTCGTCGCCTTGCCCAAAGGCATTATCCAATAAAATCAAAATCCAACCTCCTGAGATAATACCAAATAGACCAGCGACAAGTGTTATAAATACAGCCTCTACAACAATTTGCCTTTTAATTTCAAAAGGTGTTGCCCCTAAAGCACGTCTTACGCCGATTTCTTTAGTTCGCTCTTTTACAGTTATTAGTAATATATTCCCAATTGCAAAAACTCCCGCTATCAGTGTTGCTAGTCCCACAAACCAAGTTAAAAATTGCATTCCTGTTAAAAATCCTGTGATTTTAGCAAATTCTTTACCTAAATTAAAACTTCCAAAAGCCCTTTTGTCATCAGGGTGAATGCTGTTTAAATTTTTCAAAATTAACTTTGCATCTTTTTCAATCTGCTTGATATCAAATTCTGGTCTTCCAGTAATCATCATCCAACCAATACGATCTCCGCTATTGTAGACTTGCTGAAACGTTGTAAAAGGAATATGCATATCCGCCGACGGGCCGCCTCCCATACCTTCACTTTCAAAAACACCAATTACTTTAAAATTAATACTGTTAATCTGTATATAAGATGCAACAGCTTCTTCATCTTTCTCATACAACTGTTTGTAGATGTCTTCAGAAATTACGACAACTTTTTTATTGTTATCTATGTCATTTTGATTGATGAAACGACCAAATTGCATGTTCTTTTTTTGCACTTTGTCCAATAACGGATAGTCTCCATAAACTCCAAAATTACCTGACAAAAAATCATGAACAACAAAACTCTGAGTGATGTTTCTTGGAACAACAAATTCAATCCCTTCAACATTCTCTCTTACTTTTTCTGCATTTGATAATGTCAGTTGGACACGTCTCCCTTCTTGAAAACCCTTAAATGGTCTACTCGTGCTTTGAGACCAAACAAATACACTATTCGTCGCAAAATCTCCGAACAAACGATTAAATGAGTTTTCTAATCCTCTAGCAGACCCCAATAAGCCGATTAATAACAGTATTCCCCACCAAACACCAACCATCGTTAATACTGAACGCAATTTGTTTTTAGTCAAACTATCATAAACTTCTTGCCAAGTATCTCTGTCGAATAAAAATCTTATCATTACTAATCGTTTCTTAATGCTATAATTGGTTTAATTTGCGATGCCTTTTTTGCTGGTAAATATCCCGCTATACCTCCAGATACAATTAGCGTTATTGTTGCTGCAACAATGAGATTTAAACTGACTGCTGCATCTTTGATGAAGTACTGTTCTAAACTCGGTCCTCCATATTTTAAAACTGCCATACCAATAATTAATCCCAAAAATCCAGCAATGATGGTTATAAGGATAGACTCTAATAAGATTATAAAGACAATTGATTTTGGCGGAGCTCCAAGGGCCTTTCGGATTCCTATTTCTTTTGTTCGCTCTTTTACGATAAAAATCATAATATTACTGATACCCACAACACCAGCAATTAAGGTCCCAAAACCAATTACAAGTATAATAATTCCTAATCCCGTTGTCAACGCACTAACACTTTGAGACTCTGATGCACGATTTCTTACTCGAATTGCTCTTTGATCAGAAACAGCTACAGAAAAGAGTTTCTTTAGCTCTGACGTTAATTTGTTACTGAAAGCAATCGCTTCATCAAAATTAAGTTTTGGATTATAGGTTAAGCTTATTTGATCTATGTAATCGTTGTTACCATAAACTTGTTGTGCTGTCGTTAAAGGCATGTAAATAATCCGTTCTTCATCATCGTTACCCTCATCAGAGAAAATTCCAACAATTTTATACTGTATTCCACTGAGATTTAAATATTTCCCAAGTGCCGTAGTTTTTAAAAATAAATCCTCCTCTACTTTACTTCCAATTACAATAACTTTAGTCTTGTTTTCTAAATCTCTTTGGTTGATGTATCTACCCTCATCTATTGATGTTTTTTCAATGAACTGCTGGTCTGGATGTACTGCCCTTACAGAGTAGTTATCAGTTTCATTTCTAAATGTTGCTGTAACATTCTTAAAAATTCTCGAGGTTATGTATTCAATATTATCATCATTTTCAGATTTAATACTGCTAAACGTATTATTATCAAATTGAATACGCCGTCCAGCTTGAAGTCCATTTGAGGCTTTAGAAGTTGTGCCAGATCTAATAAAAATAGCATTTGTAGCATCGTCACCAAAGGCCTCTGTAAAGGTGTTTTGCAAGCCATTTGCAATACCAAAAAGTATGGTAAACAACATAATTGCAAACAACACAGTAAATCCAGACATGAGTGTTCTCAGTCTGTTTTTATTTATGCTTTGAAATATTTCACGCCAAAGATCGATATCAAACATGTTGTCCTGCTCTTACTTGATTCACTTTCTTATCTTCTTCTATCACGCCATCTCGCAACCTTACAACACGTTTACACATTGCTGCAATATCTTCTTCATGAGTCACAATTAAAATGGTTTTACCCTCGTCATTTAATTGTTGAAGAAATTCCATAATCTCGTAGGAAGTAGTAGTATCTAAAGCACCCGTTGGTTCATCAGCTAATAATAATTTTGGATCAGCTGCGAGAGCGCGTGCAATAGCAACACGCTGCTTTTGACCACCAGACAATTCACTTGGTAAATGATCAGCCCATTCCAAAAGACCTACTTTAGTTAAATGAAATTTACCTTTTTCTTGACGCTCCTTTCGTTTTAAGCCTTGATAATACAATGGTAATGCTACATTTTCTAGGGCATTTTTGTAATTGATTAAATTGAATGATTGAAAAATAAATCCTAAAAATTTATTTCTATATATCGCCGCCTTTTTTTCAGTAAGGTTTTTGATTGGGACCTCATCAAGAATATAATCTCCTGAATCAGCTTCATCTAACATCCCGATAATATTAAGTAACGTTGATTTTCCAGAACCTGAAGACCCCATAATTGCCACCATTTCACCTGTTTCAACTTCAAGATTAATACCCTTTAGTACATGTAAACTGGAATCTCCAATTGGATAAGACTTATGTAGTTTATTAATTTTTAACATTTTTAGTGATTTCTCTTATTACAGACATAAGACTGCAAAAATCTCAATTTGTTACAACTTTATATTTAATAAAATGTTAAAAAACTATTTACTTGTCAATTTGTGATAAATGAAATATGCGACCCCACCAACTAGCAGGTAAGGAATAACCATTAAATAAATGATTCCATTATTTATACCCTTCGCAGTGCTTTGCCCATCTTCACTTTCCAGTACTGCACGACACATTGCACATTGAGCTTCAAGAGAAAAAACCAGTAAAAAAATTACAAAGAAAACAACGATATGTTTGTTAGTCAATTTCAATAATATGGGGAAATCATTAGGTACACTAATACGCCTGAAACAGCAACATACAACCAAACAGGAAACGTAATGCGCGCTATTTTTTTGTGACGTTCAATATTATTGGTTATGGCCCTTACGTAAGTAATCAAGACAAAAGGGATCACAATGATTGATAATATTATGTGAGTGATTAGAATTATATAATACGTTGATTTAATAATTCCTTCACCACCAAATTTTGTAGAATCACTCGTCATATGATACAACACATACATCACTAAAAAAATTAATGATAACGCAATAGCTGTTTGCATAAAACGTTGATGTAATTTGATTTTCTTATTAACAATTGCAACATAAGCCATTATTAAAACTAAGGCAGTTATTGCATTTATAGTGGCATAAATAGGCGGTAAAAAGAATGGTAATTCTAAGTCAATTTTCACGCCAAACAAAGCAGCAACTGCCAAGGGTATTGCCACTGATAAAATGACAATAACTTTATTGTACTTCTTTTCGTTAGAATGATTCATACTATTCTTTTAAAAGTTTGGTTATATCTTCTTTTAATAAGCTTATTTCTTCTCGCATACCATCATCACCAAATTGTTGCTTTTCAGAAATAATACCATTATAGTAAATGATTGGATTACCATTAACCAATCTTGACCTTAAAAATCCATTTTTGTCAATTAGAGCAAAATTGCCTGAATGTTCAAATCCACCGTCAACCTCTTCCTCTTCAGCGGTATATAAATTAAATCCTTGATTTGCCAATTCATAAATAATATCTTGAGACCCTGTTAATAAGTGCCAATTTGGATTTGTAATTCCATAATTTGTTGCATAACGTTTCAAAACTTCTGGAGTATCAATTTTAGGATTGATTGTTATTGAAGCAACTCCAAACCCTTCCATTCCTTTGAAATAATCTTGAATCTGAACAAGATTTGAACTCATTTTAGGACATATCGTTGGGCAGGTTGTGAAAAAAAACTCAACAAGGTAAACTTTACCGTCATAATCTTTGTTACTAATAGTGTTTCCATCTTGATTTATAAATGTAAAATCTGGTACCTTTTTGGGCTGCCCATTTATAGTTAAAAAGGCCAGTTTCGTATTGTCGGTAATTTTTTTACTTACATTTCTAGATCTACTTCCTTCTCTTGTTACATCATCACTTGTAATTCTGTCAACAATTTTTGGAATAAAAATAATTCCAAAAACCAACACAATTAAGGAAATTCCAACATATGAATAGCTAGTCTTTTTCATTTTTCTTAATATCTTGTTTTCGACGCGATGAAGAATCAAAATTACCTTTTCGTTTTTGTCGATATTCGGTAAATAAAATCCTTAAATCTTCACTCATTTTATTTTTTATTTCTGCAACCTCAATACAATTATAGCTACTAAGCCCATAAATAGCAGTATTCTTTTCAATGTCATTATCTGTGCGATCATCAGTGCGCCCGCGCTGCATGAGTTCTGAATCAACAATAAAGACCTCGTCAGTTGCATATGAGTTGTCTAATGGACCCTTGGATTTTAAGCTGTTGTATATGTTTTGAATTTGTAATGAATCCATTGTAATAAACTTCCAATATTTCAAGGCATCATAATCAAGTAACTGTTTTCTTAATTGTTCTAATTCTACTTGACTTTCATTCAAAGCAAGAGTTATCACCTGAAATCGCTTAAACCCTAAAAACTTATCATAAATCAATTCTTTTAGATTCAAGGTTGTTGTTGATTTTAAAAGAGGCCTTGATCCCACAAAATTTAAGATGGTAATATTCCCATTAAATCGTGCATCATTGTTAGCTAAACCAGTCAACTCCATTACCTCATTATTGACAACATCCAGTGGCTCATAATTATGACTTGAAGGATATAAAAACAATAAAAACAGAACCGGTAGGAAAAAAAGTATTCCTAAAATAAATTGCTTTTTAAGTCTTGATCTATTCATTAGGTAAAAATAAAAAAGACGGCTATAAAAACCGTCATTTCCTTTTATTTTAACTTATTAAAAGTCTCGTTTTATATATCCTTTATCATATATCTCAAAGATATACCCTGCTTCTTGTAAAAGGATCCAAAGTAAATAACATATTAAAAATATCGCTGTCCATACGACCATACGACGTAAAGCTTTAGTTTCATCCCTCATGTGCATAAAATCCCAAGTAATATAGTAAGCTTTTACAATTGTAAGTACAATGAAAATCCAATTAAGGGCTTTCATCCCTAAAAAGACAGTTCTACCCCATTCTGGTTTGTATATCCCAAGAAGTACTTCAACTGCAGTAATAATGGATAGTAGTATTAATACTCCCCATATCTTCTGAGTATTAGATTTGAATTTTATTAATCCTCTTAATATTTCTAATTTATGTGCGTGATCTGCCATCTTAAAGTTGCTTATAAATGTTTATACCAGGTAAAAGAATGTAAAGACGAATACCCAAACTAAATCTACAAAGTGCCAATATAATCCCACTTTCTCTACCATTTCATAATTTTTTCGACGCTCATAAGTTCCGAGTATTACATTGAAAAAAATGATGATGTTAATGACAACTCCAGAAAAGACATGAAATCCATGGAAACCAGTTATGAAGAAAAAGAAATCAGCAAATAATGGCGTTCCGTATTCATTTACATGAAGATTAGCCCCTTCAACGACTGATTTGCCGTTTTCTTTGATTTGTCGTAAAGATTCTTCTCTAGTCAGTACGGTCTTTTCACCGTCTTCATTAATTAATTGAGTCCTTACTAACACATTTGTATTTGCTTCCAAACCATGCATAACTTCGTCCACAGTATAAGATGGCAGAGACCCCTCATTCATGAACCAAATACCATTTTTACGCTGGTGTTGTTCGCGTACATCATGGGCTGCCTCGATGGCAAAGTCTTTTATCGCTACTCTTTTGAATAACTGCTCCCCATCTTTCTCTACATATTCCCCAAATTGTAAAATATTCCCCCCTTTAGTTTGGATGGCACCGTAATCTCCTTTAATAAAAGTTGCCCATTCCCAAGCCTGAGATCCTACAAAAATGAGTCCCCCAATAATCGTCAAAAACATATAAAAGGTCACCTTCGCCTTTTTCATTTCATGTCCTGCATCAACAGCTAACACCATCGTAACCGAAGACATAATTAGGACAAAAGTCATAAACGCAACATAAATCATTGGTGCTGGCTCATGATAAAACGGAATGTGCGTAAAAACTTCGTCTGCAATTGGCCATGCATCAATAAACTTAAACCTTGAAAAACCATACGCTGCTAAAAATCCTGAAAAGGTCAATGCATCAGATACGATGAAAAACCACATCATCATTTTTCCATAACTTGATTTCAAGGGTTGGCTACCACCTCCCCAAGTTTTTCCTTCTGTACCAGTACTTACAACTGTATTATCCATACGATAACATTCATTTTTAAAATTGGACAAAAATAATCATTTTATTCATCTAAAGAAACATCATTGATTAAAATTTAAACCCTTTTAACTCAGCTCACATAAAACCATTTTAAAAAGAATTTAAAACTTTCATTTTTAGCTCATGAAAACCAAAAACAAAAACAAGTATAACCAAAGTATATCAACGAAATGCCAAAAATTCGCAGCTAACTCAAATCCCAATAAATTTTCGGTATTATATTTTTGTTTAAAATGATTATAAATTACAACCATCAAGCAAATTAGACCAACAATAACATGTAAAATATGTACTGCAGCTATGATGTAGATGTAGGACATTGTGATATTACTTGTTGGACCAGTAAAATTAAATCCCAAATCAATAATTTGTTGAAATCCTATAAGCTGACTGACGATAAATCCAATTCCCAAGAGCATGGTGGCCCCCAAGTAAAAAGACGCTTTCGAGGCCATATTGAGCTTTAAATATTTTTTCGCAAGTAGAAGTGTTAAACTACTAAGAATTATTAGAGCAACACTTACGGAGAATGCATTTGGTAATACAAAACCTGTTAACCAGTCCTCTCTCGCGCTACTAACTACAAAAGCACTTGTCCAACCAGCGAATGACATTATTAGTGATACGATTCCAAACCAAAGCATCATTTTTTTTGCTCTTGCTTGTTTTTCTTTTTCTGATCCTTGAGTTAAATCCATGATTATCGAATAAATTTATCAGCGACATAAACAACCTGTACGAGTGTAATATAAATAACACTTGCCAACATGAGCTGTCTCGCAGACAATACTGTTCTCTTTTTAAAAAGTTGTATCGCATAATACAACATTACCAATCCTATTACACCAACAATTACAGCACCGAGAATGGTTAATTGTAATCTTCCTGTAAATCCAAAAACTGGAGCTATTGAAACTATAATTGTCCATACCGTATACATAATGGTTTGCGTCGCCGTCGCCTTGTCTTGCTTCCCTGTTGGCAACATATTAAACCCTGCTTTCTGATAATCGTCGTGTAAAAACCACCCTATCGCCCAGAAATGAGGAAACTGCCAAAAGAACTGCAACATAAAAAGGGTTCCAGGCTCTATCCCAAAATCATTGGTTGCAGCAACCCAGCCAAGCATAAAAGGTATCGCTCCAGGTATTGCTCCAACAAATACTGCCAAGGGTGTTTTTGTTTTTAAGGGTGTATAAGCACTAGTGTATAAAAAAATTGAAATCGCACCAAACATTGCTGTTTGTGGATTAATTATGTATAAGATAATAATTCCAAAAATTGTAAAAAGAGAGGCAAGAAGAAATGCCGAATTTACAGACATACGCCCTGCGGGAATGGGTCTAAATTTAGTACGATCCATCAACGCATCTAAATCTCTTTCTATAATTTGATTAAACGCGTTTGAGGCACCGACCATAAAATATCCTCCTAGAGACAACAACAAAATATGATAGACACTCACAACATCTGCTCCTAAAAGGTAGCCAGCAATTGATGAAAAAACCACACTAAGCGACAGTCTCATCTTTGTAATTTCCTTAAAGTCAGAGATTAGTGAAGTTGGTTTTACAGTTAAATTTGAAACCCTAGACATTGGTTATTTTGCTTCTACTGTTTTGAGATTGCAAAGATAATTGTAAATTTAATGTTGAGCAATAATTAACAACTTTAAAGTTTTTTAAAATAACAATATTCATGAAATTGAGGCATATACTACCAGTGATATTTTTATTATTTTGTTCAATTGTGTTTAGCCAAAATCAAGAGGTCAAAATAACAACAACCCAATTATCGGATAATGTTTACATGCTTCGTGGGTCTGGGGGGAATATTGGAATTTCAACAGGTTCTGACGGTGTCTTTATCATTGATGACCAATTTGCAAAATTAACTCCAAAAATAATTGCTGCAATCAAAACAATTAGTTCTGAACCTTTAGCAATTTTAATTAACACACATCATCACGGAGATCACACAGGAGGCAACGTCAATATGGCAAAAAAAGGAGTGAACATCATTGCTCACGAAAACGTAAGACGACGCTTAGAAAACTTGAACAATCCATTAGAGGCTCTTCCTGTGATAACATTTAATGATCGGTTAAATATTTTCATTAATGGGGAAAAAGTGAGTATCTATCACGTCAAAAATGCACATACTGATGGTGACGCAATTCTGTATTTTTCACAAAGCAATGTTCTGCATGCAGGAGATACTTATTTTCAAAATCGATATCCTTTCATTGATTTAAACTCAGGTGGGAGTATCGATGGATATATAAACGCGGTAAAAAAAGCACTTTCAATTATTAATGATGATACCAAAATTATTCCTGGTCATGGTTCAATTTCTAACAAATCTGAATATCTCAATTTTTTAACAATGTTAGAAACACTCAAAAACAATGTGCAAAATGAAATTGATGAAGGTAAAAGCGAAAACGAAATTGCAAATAATAGCGAGATAACTAAAAAATATGACGACTTGAACTACAGCTGGGGTTTTATAACTTCAGAAAAAATAAGACGAATAATTTACCAAAGTTTGATTCGTTAAAAATCAAAATACCAATTAAATAAATCAGTCCTTAATCCAAGGCTAAACCAAAGTGTGCTGTTCTTAAAAGATGCTGCAGTATCTGCATCAGGATTGAAATCACGATAACTCACGTAGGCAAATAGTTTTAAATTAGTAGTAGGATTTAAAACATATCCTGATTGTAATTCAAAATGAAATATATTGGTAGTATTACCTTGTCCCACTGTAACGCCGGAGTCAAAAGGTCGTTCATTATAATTACGGTAAATATCTCCTCCATAACTAAAATCATCAACATCATCATTGAAGTCAAACCCTTTTTTACCAAACACTATTTTTGCGTCAGCAAACCAGCGATTGTAATGATATCTTCCAATAAGGATTGTTTCACTAAAATTTGACCCCCAAAGGTGAGCCATCGATTGATTGTCATGAGCGTAATTTAATACGATCGTATTGTGTGAATACGTGTAAGGTCTTACCCTGTTGTACTCCATTTGAAAAAGTAAATTATCTATCTTGAAAGCATTAAAATATTTTAAACCTATTTGGTAACCGTACTTGTTTTTCCAACTTTTCTTACCACCAGTTATATCATTCAGTGAAAATTCATCTAAAATAAACTGACTGTAAATATTAGCGTTATTACTTAATTTATATTTCCCTGAGAGACCAACTAAAGCATTCCCAGCACCTTGACCTGTTTCAAATTCTAAGGCACGAAAAAATATTAATGGGTTTAGATAATTGATGTCAAACCCTCTATCGTTAGAATTAGTCCACATTACAGATTCAAATAAGCCTAAATTAAAACGCTTGGACACATTCCAACTTAAATAATGATTAGCCATATATTTCGTTAAAAATGCTTTGTCCTGAACAACTTCTGGCCTCACATCTCTTAACCACATCCAAGTATTGGTGTATTTAATTTTCCAAAACTTTGTGTTTAATTTTAAAAATGTAGAAGGACTTGAGACATCACTTTGAAGCAATGATCGATAACCATCACCAATAAAATTTTTACCATGACCGAATTGAATATTTATAAATTTGTTGGGCGTGTAAGATAGGTAAGCTTCAGCAACGGGATAATCATAGGCATCCTTTTTAAAACGCTTTCCAATCCCACGTCCGGGGATAATTGCAGGATCTGGGCCAAATGCCCTCAAGCTTTCAGCGTAGTTATTTATGTAGTGTGCAAAACGCCCTTGACTTTCATAAAATGATGTTGAAAAACTAAATTGTTTACCCAAGCCCCCTTGAATGTAAACCCCTCTTGTGTTGTTGAAGGTTGTGGAAAAATCTGCAGCGTTATCCTTTCCTGCTTGTAAATCAAAAATTGGATCAAAAGTAAACCAATAATCGTCACCTTGAACTTGCACCAAGTGCTCATTAAATAATTTTTTACTCCACCAAGAAGTCCCTTCTTTATATGTCTGTAAATTAACCTGTTTTAAATCATAATATCGTGCTACATCTTGATAAATATATGGCTTAGCTGCTGTGTGACTATTTAAACCAATCATATTTAAGTGTCTGTCAAATTTCGCATATCCCTGATGCGTAAATGGGATATTAAGTTGACTTGAAAATTCTTTATTCTGGTATGTTAGAGTAGCCGTATTAATCGACTCGAATTCATATAAATTAGAACTTTCTTGCTGAGTTTTTTGAATGAGTTGATTTGTTGAATTAATTAGTGGGATTTGAATATGATAAGAATACTGCTTGAAAGTTGTAATACCATTATAAGTGGCAGGCTTTATACTAGGCAATAGAGCGAAAACACGCTTAACCTCCTCTTTAAGTTCGTCATAGAAGGCATCTATGTATATGACAACAAAACGACCCTGAGCGTTCACTTCAAAGAGCACAACCACTTCTCCTTTATAATTGTTTTCATCAACATTATTTGGCACTACAAAATTAGTAGAAATAAATTGCGATAATTCATTGAGAAAGCAATTCTTTAAATCAGACACTATTTCAGTATCACAATTCGGAAAAACTGGTGGTTTTTCGTAGTCTAAAAAATCTTGAGAATAGCCACATAGGTGCATTATAGACAACACCACAAAAATCGAATACTTCATTTCAACGAAAACTAATAATTATTGAAAGATACTATTTTTTGGTTACAGAAAACAAGAAAATTATTGATCACTGCGATTAAATTTAGTTGCCTTATTTTTCTTTAGAATTCAACTTCAAAAACAAACATATTGGTTAAAACTGAAAAATCTCACTGTCCTAAAACAGTGAGATTTTTATTTCAATATATCTATACAATTAATCTTGAACCTGAAACAAAATTGGTAAAGAGTAAGGAACTATCACAGCCTTTCCTCTTTGTTTTCCTGGTTTCATTTTTGGTAATAAGTTAATTACTCTAGCAGCTTCTTTTTGCAGCCTTGGATGTGGTGCTCTTGATCTCACACCAGTGACATTTCCACCTTTATCAATCTTAAAAATAACACTAATTCTTTGCCGTCCAGTAAGCCCTAAATCACCGGCTATATCTGTGTTGAATTTCTTCTGAACAAATTTTGTGATTTTATCAGACATACATTTTCTCTTGGTATCGTTATTCCCTTTTTCACATCCAGGAAATACAGGAACATTTTCAATAACCGCAAAAGGCACTTCAATATCTTCTTCTACTTCTTCTACTTCTACCTCTTCAATTTCTACAATTTCTTCTTCCTCGTCTGTCTCAGTAGATTCAATAACTGTTTCTTCTATTTCCTCTTCATCCTCAACAATTTCAATTACTTCAGGAGCAACTGGAGGAGGAGGTGGTGGTGGTGGTGTTTGAATTTGTTCTGTAATTGGAATCTCCTCATCATCTAAATCATCCATATTGACCATCCCTATATCAATATCATCCTTATCATATGTTTTATAATTAAGAGTACTGTATGTTACAAATAACATTAGCGCTAAGCCAACAGCAAAATAGACTGAACCATTTCTGCTAACGTCTGCTTTTGGATTTTTTTTAGGTTCCATATTCAAATTGTATTTTTCAAGATTGGTAAATTAACCAATAATTTGCTAAAAAAGCAAGGGTTTATAAATTTTTAACTTGTGTTTTATTTCTAATAGAAATTATCACTGATACAACGATAATCCCACAACAGTTTGCAATAAAATCGTTAAAATCAGGGGTTCTCACCTCTGTTAGAACTCCTTGTAATACTTCAATAATGATGCCATAAATCACAGCAATGAACGACGAAAGAACAAGTGCATTTAAAAAATTATAAGAACACAATGTTAGGTACCACACTAAACACAATAAACCGTAGGCAAGAGCATGAGCATACTTATCGCTATTATCAATATCAATCTCGGGTAAATGACTGCTTTTCACGAGACTCATTACCCCTAAAAATAAAGAATAACATATCGTTGCAAAAAACAAAATCTTTCTAGGCACCAATAAGATTTTTATAAGCCTCGGCAGATAATAAATCCTCTAATTGTGAGGGATCACTCATTTTAACCTTTATCATCCAACCAGCTCCATATGGATCTGTATTGACTTTTTCCGGCTCGTCCTCCAAACTATCGTTAAACTCGATAATTTCTCCAGAAACTGGTAAAAATAAATCAGACACTGTTTTTACGGCTTCAACTGTTCCAAAAACTTCTTCAATATCTAAGTTCTCATCAAGAGTATCGACCTCAACATAAACAATGTCTCCTAGTTCACTCTGAGCAAAATCGGTGATTCCTACAGTAATGGTATCACCATCTACTTGAATCCATTCGTGGTCTTTTGTGTACTTTAAATTTAATGGAATATTCATATTAGGATGTGTTTAAGTATTTAATTAATTAATTTCCAAAATTGTAACGTAATGTTAGACCGGAACGAACGGTTGTTTGCGGAAATGCCGTTGAAATTGCATACTCTGAAAAGGCATAATCAAAATAAAAGATTCCGGTTAAATTCTTACTAAAGGCATAATCTGCAGAATACTTCAAGCTCCAAATAGTCTGTCCTGCAGTTACCTGATTATTATCTAAATCAAGATATCTAATTATTGTTTTGTTGTCTCTTAAAGACAAATCCGCTTTCATGTTAAGATCACTCTTAATCACTTGTCTAGGTCCAGCTAATTTTGAATTTATTCTAAGATCTTTAATACGGTAACCCAAACCAATTATATACTCATTACCTTTAATCTCAGTTAATAAATTATTATCAAAACTCATTGATAATAATCTGTCTTTTCTTACCTCAGCTAAAATTTTAAGTGAGTTTTTCATTTCCATATCAAGTTTAAACAAGGGACTAAATTGTTCCATTAAATTGATATTACTGTATAAAATTTCATTTTTAAAATTCCCACCCTGATCTATATCATCAGGATTATCTACATCATAATCTAGGTTGGTTCTGAACTGATTAATGGTATATGTCGCGTTATAGCCATGAGTCAAAGAAAAACGACTGAAACGCTTTTTAAACCACTTCATTTTCATAAAACCGGTGTACTTTAACGTCCAATTTGGAATTGGAATATCTCTCAAAGCACCTAATTTCACATTACTAGCATCTTTCCCAGTGTAAGCAGACAAAAAGGCCGGTAACAATACTGCTTGATTAGACTTACCGAAACCACTTGGAAAACCATCGCCGTCTAAATTACTTGGATCATTGATGTCAATCCCAGCTCTTGATGCCAACCTGTTAGCAATTGTTAATCTATTAGTTCTAAACGTTTCAAAAGTTTCAGAACCCGATTCATCACTTTTACTAAAGGCTGTTTTGATCAATGATGTAGAAATATTAAAGTTTCCAAACGTATTTTGAATTTGTGAATTATAAATATCGCTTAGACCATCTCCATTGTTATCTATGGTATTAAAATTTTCTGTGAAAGTATCAGAATAACTTCTCCCTCCTGTCAAATCAATTTTTAAATCTCTCACAGGCTCAATATTTACAGAAAAATCTAAATTTTCATTGTGTACCTCGGTATACTGTTGATTGAACTGAGGGAAGACGGTTAACCAGCCATTTCTAGCTGCCACTCTTCTTATATCTCTTTGACTACCAAAGGTATAACCAAAAGAAGGCTTCATTGTTCCAAAAAATCCTGGTGTCTGTAAATATCCTGGAAGGAAACTTCCGTTATTCTCAGTATAATTCACTTGAACACGCTTAATCATGGTCAATAAATCAATAATTGTATTATACGTTTTATTAGACTTGTTTCCGGATTTTGCCGGATTTTGTTTTGATCCTGAACCTGGCACCCCCTTTTTAGAGTTCTTAGTATTTGTTTTACGAACTAAACCGATATATCTATACAGCCTGGACATATCTAAAGAGGTATTCAAACGGTGATTATTTGAGTTTTGAATAGTATTCCCTAAATCAAATGTCTGACCATCCACAGTCAGGTTTCCAAATAAATCTGAACCTTTCTGCCATTGAAAATCACCAGTATAGGCATAACTTGCCTTTAAAAAGGTTAAGAATGGCACTTTATTAAATGGCAGTTCATAATTAAGTTCCAATTGCTGATATTGTCTATTTGGATCGCCCACATCAAAAAAACCGTCCCAAATATCTAAGTCGGGATCTTGGGCTCCACTTAAATCATCATCGATAAAATAATTTCTTACAATATTATTGTTGGAAGCTGTGAAATTAAAACTCAACGCATCTGTAATATTGTAATTAATTGTATACTGAAAATCAAAAGTGTAATTTCTTCTAAACAACTCCTCTAAACCTATATTCCCACCTCCTAAATCTATTTCTCTAAATTTTTGCTTATTAAATTGTCTTAAAAAATCTGCGTTTAAAGAGATGCTCGTTGGCAACAAATTAAAATTAAAATCTTTAAATAGTTTTAAATATTTTGACCTAAAAAGTGAGTCATTCTTTTTGAAAGGCTCTATCCTCACAGGGCTAAAGTTATAATTATAATTAGCACCTACTCGTGCACTTTGGTCAAGAGCATCCTCAATTTCGTAATCTCGATGTTCAGTTTGATTAAACGAATAATTAACAGTCATATTTTCCACGTCGTAAAAACGTGGTTTTTTTTCTTCATTTGTCCTGCTCTTTTTAACCCCAATAAAATTGACACTTGTACGTTTTGTGTAAGATTCAGATTGCTCTTTTATGGCAGTCCTTTCTTGAGATGTTTCTGCAGCGTCAATTCTGCTTTGAAGTGTTACATCCTTGTATTGTTGGTCATATTCGGGAGTAATTAATTCCTCACTTTGACCGTAGTTAAATGGTAATTGAATTCCCCATTTCTTTGGAAATAATTGCCCTAAATTGATGTTTGTCACGAAGTCATATTGCTTAACATCTTCTCTACTTCTCTCATTAGGACCCTGCTCTATTGTTCCAAAACCAGAGGTGCTTTGTTTTCCTGTTGCAGAAATATCCATAAAGTCTGCAATATTAGAATCCATATTTACAATAGCGGCCCAACCACCCTCATTATCCATATCTGATAACCGAAGTTCATTGAACCAAACTTGGGCACAAACCTCTTGCCTCACACCATTTTTAATACCAACCATTAAGGTTCTGACATCTCCAAAATTTGGATTTCCCTTTATAGCGACACGTTGATTCCCCAAAATGTAAGGAGTAAACTCTGGAATTGCATTAGGCTCAAGTAACCCATCAACAACATTATAAAAAGTAGCATCCTCATTACTAAGTGTTCCATTGGTAATACCAAGTGATTTTATTTGCTCTAAAACTTCTATGGGTAAATTGATTTCATTGATATTTGGCCATACAGTAGCAGGATCATTTGAAACACCTGGAGTAACTTGTAATGGGATTTCAATTTGGTAATAGTTTTGAGTAAAATCATTTCCCATCCTAATAAAGCCGATAGCATCACCATCAGCTAATCCAGGAGTAGTTCCCTCTTGTGCATGGATAAACATCCGTAACTTTTTGAATTGACGCATATCAACACTGATATTCTTAAAAACAGCTCTTGAATCTTGAGACTCCAAACCACAAGCATTCACCAAAAGTGATTGTTCATTTTGTCTAACAATCGTGTTATTATTATTAAGTTGTTCTCTCTCCACTCCTGGAGGAGACACATAATTTCCATCATTTTCTAATAACCCAATAATTCCAACAGAAAAATCTGTATTATCGTTATCGTTATTTACTTCTTCATCTAGAGCAAGTTTATAGCGTCGCCAGTCGCTCCTTACCAAATCCAATGACGCAAATCTCAAAATGGTATTTTGAGTAAATTCTTTAAGGTATAATCTTGTAAATCTTATGGATCTAAAATCCGTTATACCTCCCACCTGGTTACTTGGTTCCGTTAAAGGTATTCTGAACTGATACCATTTTGTAGTTGCATTATCCCCATTTGGAAGCGTGACATTGTCTTCCTTTCTGTCTACTATAAATCCATTGTTCAAATCAGCCAAACTTGAAGGAGTGATGTCCATTTCATACTCAAAATAACTATCAATAGTGTTCATGGTATTATCCCTATTGATATCTTCAACGTCAGGTTGTGTCGTAGAGCCTCTGTTTGTTTCAGTAAAGGTGTCTGGCGAGTTACCCTCAAGCCCATTATATTGTTTGTAACGCTCAAAAATATTCCCCTCGGTATTTAAAAAATATGTGTAATTGTCCTTCGCAGGATCTTCTATCCCCGCAAAAGCTGAAAATACTGAGGCCTCCTCAATATCATCATAACCATCATAACCAACATCTTGGTTTGCTCTTTCTTGTCCAAGTGTTGAAAAAGCATAAATCAAAGATTGATTTTGTGGCACAACACTCGACCAGACAGTTTGCGGCAATGTACTTATATCTCCACTTTCAGGAAGACCATTTTCATATTGTTTTCTACCATCTTTAATAATGTCTTCAGAGATATTACCAAGATTAATAGTCAACTTTCCTCCCGGGTTAGTAGGGTTATTCAAAAATGGATCTAATAACCAAAATTCAATGTATTCTACATTTGCTTGTTCAAAATCTGTTGACGTTAGCTGCCTAGTTATTCCAGCCCAACTGTCTTGGGGATTATCAAGTACGTCGTCTGTCTCATCAGGATCCATGTTGTACGGGCCTCTTTCCGTTGGATAATATGATAAATCTAAAGTAGGTATTATTGTGGCCTGACCTTGGATAATATCTGTTTGCGGAAAAATTTCATCAATAAAAACTCTGCGAGTATATAAATCAGATAAGTCATCATCTGAAATTCCTGTTGGTTTGCGACTACTGTAAAAAATTGGGTCAATAGTATACCAATTTAAAAAGGCTCTGTCAAAGCCATTTTGGATACCATTATCATCTTCAGGACCTTCGGAATAAACACGCCCTAAATCTCTTGGTCTACTCGCAAGAAACCATGATTGTGGCGTCAGTAATTCAATGGCATTTTGTGTTCCTTCAAAATCATCCACATAAGAGGTGGCTTCTCCCTGAAAATTTGTTCCTTTTGGCGAACCAGGTAATAAGTAAGCAAATTCTCCTCGAATAGAAAAATTAGATTGGACGTCGGTATCGATGCTTGGTAGTTTATTTGCTAAGCGTGTTAAAAATGGCACCTCTGTAGAGTAATTTCCATTCAATCCAAAAATCGTGTTGTTAATTGGTTCACTATTATAATTGGCTTTTTGAGTAATAGGACGTTCGTTGAGATTTAAAAAAGTTCCACCAACAACAAAATTCTCATTGAATTGGTGCTCAATATTTAAGCCCGTAAACCGTCTTGTTTGCTGTCCAAATTGCGCATTATTTTCAACAGACACTTGAATAGGTGTATTAGACGCTTGAAGCGCAGGATCAAGAATTTGAACTGTTCCAATTTGATAATTTACTGTATAATCTACCCCTTCCACCAAAACACGCCCTCCAGCAGTTACCTTGACAGAGCCTCTTGGAACGTTAAAAGCGCCAATCGGTATTCCTGAACTTCCTGATGATTTGTATCGCCCTTTTATTTGAAACTTATTTTTTTCTCCGTCCTCTAAAGCTGCGGTCTTAGTTTGTTTATAAAGTTTATCATAAACATACTTTTCTTGATTGGCATTATACTGAGTGATATCATTATAGTCGGCGATATTATCAGACGGATTATTATCAATATCTAACACATCAAATAAGTATTTTCCAAAAGGCTCGACATTCGTAAATATTATTTTTCCATTTTGTTGTATCACAGTAATCCCTGGTACAAAATCAAAAAACCCATCTCCATTTGCTTGTGGGTCGTTGTTGAAATTTAATTTATCTAAATTAAATACGCGCAGTAACGGAGTTTCTTGTAAGGCTGTCTCATTTGTTTCAGGTACAGGGAAAGGCGTTCCTTCAACTGGGGTTATATAGTTTAACGGAGAACTTTCAGTGTAAAATATGTTCAGCTTAAAATCCTCACGATCTAATTGAAAAGCTCCTGTATTATATATGTTTTTCATCATTAGGTCCCAAATAGGCTGGTCAACATTAGTGACAGCGCTTTTAAGCATTTTGGTTACTAAATTATTGTTATTAATTACCGTATTCCCTGTACCTGCATCTATTGAGCTGTCGGTCGCATCAACACCATCATTAGCAAATTCTCCAACTTGATAAACTTCGTTCCCAACGGTATATTGATAAGCAACTGATAAAATTTCATCGTTTTGTAACCGCTGATTTAGAGAGATATATCCAAGCTGAGTATCTAAATTATACTCACTCCCCTGAATTAATTTTCGTGCATTTTCTAATTTACCATAATCAAAACCTTCGTTAACACCTGGCACCAAAATCCCTGATTGAACAGTGGCGATATCTCTCACCGCGGATGTCAACTGTGATCCTGCACCACCTATATTAGTTGGGTCAAAATCATTATTACCATTATCAGGAAGAGCATTGGGCCCAATATTAACATTAACAGTGGAGCCTAAAATATCTGACTCTCCTAAATCTTGAAAAGCAACAATATTTCGTACGTTTTCTGTCTGATTTGTCCGATTTGTCACCCAAACCTCAATTCTTGTAATCTGAACTTGTGAATTAATAAAAGGATAGTTATTTAAAGCCTCATCATATTTATTTCTAAAATATTGTGCCAAGAAAAAGTGACGATTTTCATCATAATCAAGACCAAAAAACTCAAACTCTTCTAAAGTTCCACCACCTTGAGAGACCACAGTTCTCGTTTGAGATTGTTGCTCAGAGAAAACTCCTGTTATCGTAGTTTTTCCAAATTGCAATTGCGTTTTGACTCCAAATAAGCTTTGCGCACCTGAAATAAGAGAGCTATTTAATGGCATACTGACATTACCAACTTCAATTTTCTGAATGATGTCGTCCTCTGTAGGGGTGTATTCTAGTTTTATTAAGTTTTGAAAATCAAAGGTAGACTGCGTATCATAATTTGCCGTAACCTGTAATCTTGTTCCAACTTTCCCTAATAAACTTAAGCTAATTCTTTGATCAAAATCAAAGGTGAAATTACTTCTATTTCTTGGAGAAAAGGAAGGGTTGTCCTGCTTAGTGTAAAGCACCCCAAGGTCCATTTCCACTGATCCCTGAGGAATTACCTCAATAGTATTTCCTCCAAAAATTGTTTCAAAGAAATTTGAATCAACGTATAAATCAGGAATTAAATTTTTTTTCAAATCTTCAGCTCCTTCTTTTTTTCCATCAGTAGCATCAATTTTCTGTTTATAATAGTTTCGTAAATTTTCCTGTAAGACCAACTTTTGATATTCAGTTGGCGTTAAAATAACAGGATAATTAATATTAAAACTACCAACAATTTCATTGTAAATATATCTATCTGTTAACGCATCATAGGTGTACTTTGAAACAATACTATCTGGATTTGGTAAACTCAAATTTCCAAATGAAAAGGTTGTTGAAGTTGAATCACGATTGACTTCAGTTGTTTCTTGAGCTACAGAACTTGTCTGATAAATCAACACAAAAGCTAAAAGTAAGCGTACTTGAATAAACTTAGAAAGTGTAAAGTTGGTTGTCTTCAAATTCTTTATAGATTTTTTAGGGCCTCTTTAATGAGTGTTTCTGCATTTGCTTCTGGCTGATTATTGATTATTTTATCAATAACTTTTTCAGCTTGTTTTTTTGAAAAACCCAAAACCTCTAAAGCAGATAACGCTTCATCTTTATTTGTATTGCTTTTTAGAACACTAACTTCGTCAATATCATATACTTTCAAAACTTTATCCTTCAACTCAATTATCACCCGTTGCGCTGTCTTAAGTCCAATTCCTTTTACAGATTGAATCAATGTCACATTTTCTGATGCAATTCCTTCACGAACTTGTTTTGGTGTCAATGAAGACAACATCACTCGAGCAGTACTAGCTCCAATTCCACTAACAGATATAAGTAACCTAAAAATCTCACGCTCTGCCAGCGATGAGAATCCGAATAAGGTATGCGAATCTTCTTTAACTTGAAGGTGGGTATACAAACGTAAATTTTCATTATCAGGAATTTGAGAATATGTATGCATTGAAATATTGATTCGATAACCAATACCTTGGCAATCTATAACAACATCAGTAGGGTTTTTCTCAGTTAATTTACCTTGAATATGTGTAATCATGAAATACGTTTTATTCGCGTTTCAAATGTAATAAAATTATTTACAATATAACTTGACATATTCTTAATTCAAGCCTGCATTTAGCTGCTCCCGCTTTTGTTTTTTTTGAGCATCAATAACAGCAATTGCAGCCATATTGACAATTTCATCAACACTTGCATCCAGTTGTAAAATATGAGCAGGTTTTTTTAATCCCATCATTATTGGACCAATGTTCTCGGCCTTATTTAATTCCTTTAAAAGCTTGTAAGTAATATTAGCTGAATCAAGGTTTGGAAAAATCAAGGTATTAACTTTTTTTCCTGCCAACTTTGAAAAAGGAAAGATGTCTTGCAACATGTCATTATTAAGAGCAAAGTCTGTTTGTAATTCGCCGTCGACAATTAAGTTGGGATAATATTTATGTAAATATGCTACGGACTCACGTACTTTTTTGGAACTTGGATGCTCTGACGATCCAAAATTAGAAAAAGAGACCATGGCAATGACCGGTTGAAGACCAAACATTTTTACTGTTGTTGCAGTCATATTTGCAATGGTGGTTAAGTCCATTGAATCAGGATTAATATTAATTGAAGTATCACTCAAAAACAAAGGCCCTCTTTGAGTCATTAAAAGATTGGTGGTTGCCGCTCGTGTCACACCTTTATCCAAGCCAATTAGTTCTAATATTGGTTTGACCACGGTTGGATAACTTCGAGAATATCCCGAAATAAGAGCATCTGCATCACCTTCATTTACCATCATTGCAGCAAAATAGTTGCGTTCTCTCATCAGTTTTTTAGCTGAAAGTAATGTAATTCCTCGTCGATTTCGCTGTTTCCAAAACACTTCAGCATATGAATCTTTTCGTGGTTCTTCTTCGTCGCTTTTTGGATCAATAATACTGACGTTAGCATCAAACTCAATTTCTTTCATCAAGGCCTTGATTGCTTTTTTTCGACCTAATAAAATAGGTTCAGCGATGCCTTCATCATATACAATTTGGGCTGCCTTTAGTACTGCTAATTGATCTGCTTCTGCAAAAACAACACGCTTTGGATCTAATTTAGCTCTACTGTGCATCAAGCGCACAATTTTATTATCACTGCCAAGTCGACCTCTTAATTCATCCTCGTAAGCCTCCCAATTAGTAATTGTTTTTTTTGCTATTCCTGTTTGGATAGCAGCTTTAGCGACAGCTGGTGGCACTACAGCAATTAATCTAGGATCAAATGGTTTTGGTATGATATAATCCTTACCAAAAGAAAGTTTTGTTTCTGAATAAGCGACATTTACCTGCTCAGGAACGGGTTGCTTGGCCAGTTCTGCTAAGGCAAGTACTGCTGCCTTTTTCATTTCTTCATTAATTTTTGTCGCTCGTACATCAAGTGCTCCACGAAATATGAATGGGAAACCAAGTACGTTATTTACTTGATTTGGATGATCGCTTCTACCTGTTGCCATGATTATGTCATCTCTCGTATCAACTGCTAATTGGTATGTGATTTCAGGATTAGGATTAGCCATTGCAAAAACGATTGGTTTACTCGCCATGGTTAATAACATTTCAGGTGTTAATATGTTTGCCATTGATAATCCAATAAAAACATCTGCGTCTATCATTGCTTCCTCTATCGAATTAATGTGTCTTGACGTTGCAAATTCTGCTTTTTGAGAGGTTAAGTTTTCTCGATTTTTCCGAATGACTCCCTTACTATCTAACATGACAATATTTTCAGGATTTGCACCAAATGACTGATAGAGTCTTGTGCAAGATATTGCAGCAGCTCCAGCACCACTGACTACAATTTTAACATCTTCAATATTTTTATTGTGTATTTCAAGAGCATTTATTAACGCTGCTGCAGAAATTATAGCAGTCCCGTGTTGATCATCATGCATTACTGGGATGTCTAACTCTTCTTTCAGTCTTCTCTCTATCTCAAATGCCTCAGGAGCTTTAATATCTTCTAAATTTATCCCACCAAAAGTTGGCGCAATATTTTTAACTGTTTGAATGAATGTCTCGATGTCATTTGTATCTACTTCAATATCAAAAACATCAATATCAGCAAATATTTTAAAAAGTAACCCCTTTCCTTCCATAACAGGTTTTGAAGCAAGGGGGCCAATGTTCCCCAATCCTAAAACAGCTGAACCATTTGAAATAACAGCGACTAGATTTCCTTTAGTCGTGTATTTGTAAGCTTTCGATGGATTCTTTTCAATCTCTAAACAAGGCTCGGCAACTCCTGGAGAATACGCTAATGAAAGATCACGTTGGGTTGCGTATTTCGTTGTCGGAACAACAGCAATCTTTCCAGGTGTAGGTTTTGAATGATATAATAAGGCTTCACGACGTTTACTTTCTTTACTCATAGTTCCTACTGTTAGTTAGATGAACAAATTTACTCCCTTGACGCTAAAAAAGAAATAATATTAAGGTTCTTTTAAAAATTTAATATTTCTAATCAGTCCAGAATACTTTGTTCTTTTTACAGCTGATTTTTGAAAAACTTTTTTAAAAGTTTCTTCTGTTACTTCTTCCCAATCTTGTTTTGTCATTTCTAATAACTCAGGATGTGGATTAAATAGAGGTTCTCTGTGCGGTTTAGAAAATTTATTCCAAGGGCAAACGTCTTGACACACATCACAACCAAACATCCAGTTATCCATTTGTCCCTTAAAATTATTAGGGATATTCTCTTTTAGTTCTATTGTCAAATAAGAGATGCATTTACTACCGTCAACAACGTAAGGTTCTGTTATTGCTTCCGTTGGACAAGCATCAATACAGGCTGTACAAGTTCCACAATGGTCTGTCACTGGTGTGTCATATTGTAACTCCAAATCAACAACAAGTTCAGCTACAAAATAAAAAGAACCTACTTTTTGAGTAAGTAAATTACTATGTTTCCCAATCCATCCTAGACCAGACTTGGCAGCCCAAGCTTTGTCCAAAATGGGTGCTGAGTCTACAAAAGCTCGACCATAAACATCGCCTATTTCTTCCTTAATGTATTGTAGTAGTTCATTTAATTTATTTTTTATGACAAAATGATAATCTATTCCGTAGGCATATTTACTTAATTTTGGTGCCTTTTCATGAATTTGTGTTTTTGTTGGATAATAATTTAGCAATAAAGAAATGACACTTTTAGAATTCTCAACAAGTTTTGTTGGATCTAATCTTTTGTCAAAATGATTTTCCATATACTGCATGCGCCCATGCATGCTTTTTGTCAACCATTTTTCTAACCTTGGAGCTTCAGCCTCTAAGAATTGAGCTTTACTAATGCCACAAGATAAAAAACCGAGGCGTTTAGCTTCGGTCTTAATAAGGTTTGAATATTTTTCTGTATTGTTTATCAAAATAAACCTCCTTGCGCTGCATCCCTTACCTTTCCAAGATGTTTATATGCTTGTTCAGTAACCTCGCGTCCTCTTGGTGTTCGCATCAAAAACCCTTGTTGAATAAGAAAGGGCTCATAGACTTCCTCTATGGTTTCAGCACTCTCACTAACTGCGGTTGCTATCGTGGTAATTCCAACAGGTCCGCCTTTAAATTTATCAATAATAGTTGATAAAATTTTATTATCCATTTCATCTAAACCATGCGCATCTACGTGTAGCGCCTCAAGTGCATATTTGGCAATGCGTATATCAATTTCACCATTACCTTTAATTTCAGCAAAATCTCTTACCCGCCTCAATAATGCATTGGCAATTCGGGGAGTCCCTCGACTTCGACCAGCAATTTCAACTGCAGCTTCCATTGAAATTGGGATATCAATAATACTAGCGCTCCGTTGTACGATGGTTGTTAATAATTTAGTATCATAATATTGTAACCTACTTTGAATTCCAAATCGTGCACGCATCGGGGCCGTTAAAAGCCCAGAACGCGTAGTGGCTCCAATTAAGGTAAATGGATTTAGGTTAATTTGAACAGTTCTTGCATTTGGTCCAGTTTCAATCATAATATCGATTTTATAGTCCTCCATCGCTGAATATAAATACTCTTCAACTATTGGACTTAATCGATGAATCTCATCAATAAAAAGGACATCTCTCTCATCAAGATTAGTAAGTAACCCTGCAAGATCACCTGGTTTATCTAAAACAGGTCCTGATGTTACTTTAATAGCTACCTCCAATTCGTTCGCAAGGATATTTGCTAACGTTGTTTTTCCCAATCCTGGTGGTCCATGAAATAATGCATGATCTAAAGCTTCACAACGTCTATTCGCTGCTTGAACAAAAATTTGAAGGTTTTCTAATACTTGATCTTGACCTGTAAAATCATCAAAAGATAAAGGCCTAAGTTTTTTTTCAGCATCTAATTCTTCGGATGAAATGTTACCAGTCGTGGGATCTAAATTTTCGTTCATACTTAACAAATATAAACAAAAAGCCTTTCCAATATGGAAAGGCTCTGTTGATTTTACTCTTAAATATATTCCTATGATATATTTAAAGGAGATACATTATTTAATGATGCAATTCTTCTTCGCCTTCTTTCAAAGGAACGTTTTGCATCACAAAGTCATCATCGTGACCTGGTTTACTATAATCGTAAGACCATCGGTGTACATGAGGAATTTCACCTTCCCAATTTCCATGAATATGCTTTACAGGAGCAGTCCATTCTAACGTTGTTGACCTCCAAGGATTTTGAACTGTTTTTTTACCATAAAAAATACTTGCAAAAAAGTTATATAAATATAACAGCTGAACGACACCTCCTATGAGGGCAAATGCTGTGATAATAACTTGTACATTTTGAGTGTCGTCAAAAAGAGGGAAATTACTGTTAGTATAATAACGACGTGGTAAACCAGCCATTCCTATAAAATGCATTGGGAAGAATACTCCATACGCACAGATAGCTGTTACCCAAAAATGGATGTAGCCTAAATTTTTATTCAACATCTTGCCAAACATTTTTGGATACCAATGGTAAATTCCAGCAAACATACCATATAGTGCAGAAATACCCATTACCAAATGGAAGTGGGCTACTACGAAATACGTGTCATGCACATTAATATCCAAAGCGCTATCTCCTAAAATAATCCCTGTTAATCCACCTGTAATAAAGGTAGAAACAAAGCCAATTGAAAAAAGCATGGCAGGATTCATTTGTAAGTTACCCTTCCATAATGTTGTAATCCAATTAAAAGCTTTAACCGCAGAAGGTATCGCAATCAACAACGTAGTGAAGGTGAACACAGAGCCAAGAAAAGGATTCATTCCGGAAATAAACATATGGTGTCCCCATACAATGGTTGACAAAAATGCAATGGCTAAGATAGATACAATCATAGCGCGATATCCAAAAATAGGCTTGCGAGAGTTTGTTGCTAGAATTTCTGAAACTAGACCCATAGCAGGTAAAATTACAATATACACCTCTGGATGACCTAAAAACCAAAATAAATGTTCAAAAAGAACAGGTGAACCCCCTTGGTAATGTAAAACCTCACCTTGAATGAAAATATCAGACAAAAAGAATGACGTTCCAAAACTTCTATCCATAATCAATAATAAAGCGGCAGATAACAGTACGGGGAAAGAAATAACACCAATGACCGCAGTTATAAAAAAGGCCCAAATTGTTAACGGCAATCGTGTCATTGACATGCCTTTTGTACGGAGATTTAAAACAGTTACAATGTAATTCAAAGAACCTAGAAGTGATGAAGCAATAAAAATTGCCATAGAGACTAACCACAAAGTCATTCCCATACCAGAACCTGCTTGAGCCAATGGTAAGGCGCTTAATGGCGGATAAATAGTCCATCCTGCTGCTGCAGGTCCCGCTTCAACAAAAAGGGAAATCACCATCACCACACTTGACACGAAAAATAGCCAATATGACACCATATTGAGAAAACCCGAAGCCATATCACGTGCCCCAATTTGTAATGGAATTAATAAATTACTAAATGTCCCACTTAGCCCGGCAGTTAGCACAAAAAACACCATGATGGTTCCATGAATCGTCACTAATGCCAAATAAATATCGGCATCCATTACACCTCCTGGAGCCCATTTCCCCAATAAAGCTTCAAACAATACATTTGGTTCTTCAGGCCATGCGATCTGCATACGAAACATCATTGACATCATAACTCCTATAATACCCATGATGGTACCCGTAATAAGGTACTGCTTCGCTATCATTTTATGATCTTGACTAAAAATATACTTTGTTACAAACGTTTCTTTATGATGATGTCCATGATCGTCGTGGCCGTGGGTATCTGCGTGTGCTGACATAATCTATATTTAATTATTTAAATCTTTTTTATTTAATTTTGAACTAAAGAATTTTTGAATGTTTTTTGGTCGTTTAGCCAAGCCTCATACTCTTCTTCTGTTTCAACAATTATTTTCATCTGCATGTTGTAATGTGATTTACCACATATTTTATTACACAACAACAAATAATCAAACTCATACCTCAAGTCCTGTCCACGTTCTTCAACCTTATCCTTGTTAGCAACTCTCATTTTATTGATTCGAGTTACTTTGTCAATGATATCTGGGTTTTGACGCATATCAGCTGTGGTTACTGTTGGTGTAAATCCAAATTGTGTTATCATCCCAGGAACACAATTCATTTGTGCCCTAAAATGTGGCATGTAAGCTGAGTGTAAAACATCCTGCGATCTCATCTTAAACAATATTTTTTTGCCAACAGGTAAATGTAATTCTGTAGTAATAATATCATCTTGGGCGTTAGGGTCTGACTCATCTAGCCCAAGAATATTAGCATTGTCAAGATTTATTAATCTTACATTAGCTTCACCCAAAACATTATCTTCTCCAGCGTACCTTGCCTTCCAATTAAATTGTTGCGCATATAGTTCAACAACAATGGTATCATCATCTTGATCAATATTCATAATATCCGACCAAGTGAAAAGGCCGTAAATAATCAAACCTGCCAATACGATAACAGGAATGATAGTCCAAATTAACTCAAGGCGATCATTGTCTGCAAAATATAAAGCCTTTCTACCTTCTTCTCCCTTGTATTTAAAGGCAAAATAATGCAACAAGAATTGTGTTACAGTTTGAACGAAAAAGATAATTATCATAGAGATAATCATTAAATTATCAATATCAGGACCGTGTGCAGAGGCTGAATTAGATACTAGTGGTAAATCTCCGTAATACACAAAACAAAGAATAGTGATCACATAGATAAAAATCAGAAAGCCAAGCATAAAATATGCGTTCCAGCTATTGTCTTTATCAGTTGCTACGGGTGAAGTTTCCTTTCCTGCATTTGCTAAATCAAAGATTTTCACCATCTGCCAAATAGCAACTGCAATAAATATTAAAACTATAATTGTTAATAAAGCCGTCATTGTTATATCTGTTCTTTATTTATTTTAATTAATAATGAAAATGTTCACTTTCCTTAATAAAAGGATTTCCTTTTGGTAATAATGGATGTTTTGACAAAGCATAAAAAACTAATAGTAAAAACAACCCTGAAAATAACGCTAAAGCACTTAACTCAGGAAGCCCAACAGACCATCTATCGCCAACCGTTGCTGGCATGATCATATTAAACACGTCTAAATAATGACCAATTAGAATAACTATACCAGCCATTACGATAAACCAAGGTATCCGTTTGTAATCACTGTTCATCAAAACTAAAAATGGGAAAATAAAATTCATTACCAACATACCAAAAAATGGTAGTTTATAATCCTCTATTCTCGTGACAAAATAGGTCACCTCTTCGGGTATATTAGCATACCAAATAAGAAGGAATTGTGAAAACCATAAATACGTCCAAAAAATACTAATAGCGAACATAAATTTAGCTAAATCATGCATATGACTGTCGTTGACAAACTCCATTAATCCTTTTGATTTAAGATAAATGGTGATTAATGCAATAACCGTAATACCACTCACAAACATACTTGCAAACACGTACCATCCAAACAATGTAGAAAACCAATGAGGATCAACACTCATAATCCAATCCCAAGACATCATTGATTCTGTGTAAATATAAAACACTAGGAATGCCGCCGATATTCTAAAATTCTTTTTAAAATTACTATTGTCGTTTATGTCCGCATTATCTTGCGCGATCGAAAATTTTCTTGAAAAAAATCGGTAAGCACTCCAGCCAGCAATAAAAATTATTCCTCTTATTGCAAACCATGATGTGTTTAACCAGCTTGATTTATTTTGTATCAGCTCGTCATGAGCAACGACATCAGGATCCATCCATATAAAAATATGTGGACCAGCCCACAAGGCAATTGCTAGCACTGCAATAGCTCCTGGCAAAAGATAATATGAGATAGCCTCCATGACCCTAAATAATACCGGAGACCAACCTGCTTGAGAAGCATACTGAATAGCGTAAAAAGCCAATGCTCCGAGAGCAATCATCATAAAAAAGAATGCAGCCACATACAACGCTGAATAAGGTCTGTTGTGAATCTGGTGCATAACATGCTCAGCATGATCCGAGTCGTGTACATCCACATCATCATTATGTGACATTTCGGTGTTATGATTATCTGAAGTCCCATGACTTTCAGTAACCACAGCGTGTGAATCTAATTCCTCTCCATGACCTCCTCCGTGTGAAGCTTCCTCGGCTAGCATTGTTTTAACTTCCTCTAGGGAAATATGCGAATTTGAATAGGAATAAAACCATCCTATTGCACCTAAAAACATTAATGCTACTGAAAATATTTTTAATCTATTTGATAACGTGTACATATCGATGTGTATAATCTTTATCTAATAATCTTATTTCTCTAAATCTCCTTTTAGCTTCATGACATAAGCTACAACTTGCCAACGTTCCTGTTCATCTAATTGATTTGCATATGATCCCATAGCATTTTTCCCATAATAAACAGTATGGTAAATACTTCCTTCAGTAATTGCTCTAGCTGCATCAGCATAACTAGGAATTCCTAATATCTTTTCTCTTTTAACAAGATACCCTTGACCTGCCCCTTTCGTTCCGTGACAAATACCGCAGTATATTGTATACAACTCTTTCCCTCTTTTGGTGTCAATATCGGAAGAACTCAACGGACTTTTTAATTCTAATTTAGCTCTCATGTATTCTTCGTTTGAATTTCCGTAATCAAACAAGGAATAGCCTCTTGCAATCGTACCCTCTGCTGGTAACAGGGCAGACTGCTCATCCGGAAAAACATCATATTGTCCGTATGTTTCATACCCTACAGGTTCATACATATTTGGCATGAATTGATAATTTGGTCTAGAGTCTTTTTTACAAGACGTCGAAACCAAAACAATCATTACAACCAATGTTATTTTTACTATGCCTTTCATATCTAATGTTCTTCTTCTTTATCTACGATATTAATTTCAACTGCTCCTGTGTCCGACAACAGTGTTTTTAAATCCTTAGCGTTACCATGTACAGGGATTTCCATTAAAAAATGATCATCCGTAGTCCTAGGATCTGGATTTTCAGCCTTTTTAAAAGGCCACATTCTACTTCGTAAGTAAAAAGTGATTACCATAAGGTGTGCCGCAAAGAATACCGTCATTTCAAACATAATTGGCACAAAAGACGGCATGTTTTCAAGGTAACTAAAACTTGGTTTACCCCCAATGTTTTGTGGCCAATCATCGATCATAATGAAATTCATCATGACAACAGCGACAGTTATACCAACACAACCATATAAAAATGCTGCAATAGCTATTCTTGTTGGTGCTAGGCCCATCGCCTTGTCCAATCCATGAACTGGAAAAGGTGTGTAGACCTCTTCAATGTGATGCTTCGCCGCTTTTACTTTTTTAACAGCAGCCATAAGCTCATCGTCATCGGTATATATAGCGTGAATTACTTTAGAAGATTCCATATGCTATTTTTTGTTATTTGATTTATTCGAGGTTCTATTATCTGAACCAGTACCTACCAAGCTATTACCAGCTTCTCTTATCTTTTTATATCGTTCTCCAGATGATTTGAGAATTGTTTTAACTTCCGCTTGGGCAATGACAGGGAATGTTCTGGCATACAAGAGAAACAAAACGAAGAAAAATCCAATAGTCCCAATAAATATTCCAATGTCAACAAACGTCGGTGAGAACATTGACCAAGATGACGGCAAATAATCTCTGTGAAGTGACGTAACAATAATTACAAATCTTTCAAACCACATACCAATGTTCACAACAATAGATATGAAAAACGAAAACATAATGCTCGTTCTTAATTTCTTAAACCACATGAACTGAGGAGAAAACACGTTACAAGACATCATCATCCAATAAGCCCATGCATAAGGACCTGTCGCTCTATTTAAAAAAGCATATTGTTCAAACTCAACACCAGAATACCATGCTATAAACAATTCAGTGATATAAGCTACCCCTACAATTGATCCCGTTAACATGATAACAATATTCATTAGTTCAATATGTTGAACTGTAATGTAGTTTTCTAGACTACAAACTTTTCTCATTATAATTAACAATGTATTAACCATTGCAAATCCTGAAAAGATTGCTCCTGCAACAAAATATGGTGGAAATATTGTTGTGTGCCATCCTGGGATAACAGAAGTAGCAAAATCCATAGATACGATCGTATGCACAGAAAGCACCAAGGGTGTTGCCAACCCAGCAAGAACCAGGGAAACCTCCTCAAAACGTTGCCAGTCTTTTGCTCTTCCAGTCCAACCGAAACTTAGTAAAGAATATATTTTCTTTTGGAATGGCTTGACAGCTCTATCTCTTATCATTGCAAAATCAGGAAGTAAACCTGTCCACCAAAAAACTAAAGAAACCGATAAGTATGTTGAAATTGCAAATACATCCCATAATAAAGGCGAATTAAAGTTAACCCACAGAGATCCATATGCGTTTGGAATAGGTAATACCCAATATCCTAACCAAGGACGGCCCATGTGAATTATCGGAAATAAACCTGCCTGAATAACGGAAAATATTGTCATCGCTTCAGCAGATCTATTGATGGCCATTCTCCATTTTTGACGGAACAATAACAACACTGCTGAGATAAGTGTTCCAGCATGACCAATACCAACCCACCAAACAAAATTAGTAATATCCCAAGCCCATCCAACAGTTTTATTTAAACCCCAGGTTCCAATTCCTGTTGAAATTGTATAAATAATACATCCTATTCCCCATAGGAATGCTGCCAATGCAATTGAAAACACAATCCACCAAGATTTATTTGCCTTACCTTCTACAGGAGCTGCTACATCAACAGATACGTCATGATATGACTTTTCTCCTGTAACTAAAGGTCTTCTGATCGGTGCTTCGTAATGAGACGCCATAATCTTTTATAGTTGTTTCTTAATTAATTTATTTTTTTGTATTTCTCACTTTTGTTTGGTAAACCACGTTTGGCTTTGTCCCAACACTCTCTAGCAAGTGATACGCTCTTTCATCGTTTTTCAACCTTACAATATCGTTATCTTTGTTATTTATATCTCCAAAGACCATTGCTCCGTTGTTACAAGCAGCAGAACATGCTGTTTTAAATTCATTTTTGTTGACTAAACGTCCATCTCGTTTTGCATCAAGAATTGTTTTCTGTGTCATCTGAATACACATTGAACATTTTTCCATAACTCCTCGAGACCTAACTGTTACATCTGGATTAATAACCATACGACCCAAATCGTTGTTCATGTAATAATCAAATTCATCATTTCCATTATATAAAAACCAATTGAAGCGACGTACCTTATACGGACAGTTATTAGCGCAATATCGAGTTCCTACACAACGATTATAAGCCATGTGATTTTGCCCTTGACGACCATGTGATGAAGCAGCCACTGGACATACAGTCTCGCATGGGGCATGATTACAATGTTGACACATTATTGGCTGAAATGCCACCTGAGGATTAGCTGAAGGTGATTCCATTTCCGCAAAAGAACTTAGAGAACTACCTAATCCTTTTATATTGTCTTTCTTTTCATCATCCTTTTCAAAAGAATCTTCGGAGGAATAATATCTATCAATACGTAGCCAATGCATATCACGGCTACGACGAATTTCTTCTTTTCCAACAACAGGAACATTATTTTCTGCATGACATGCTATGACACAAGCCCCACATCCTGTACAGGCATTTAAATCAATTGATAAATTGAAATGGTGCCCTATTGAACGATCAAACTCATCCCACAAATCGACATCCGGGGAGGTTACAGGCGTTTCAATATGATTCAGGGAAACAACAGGCATTGGGTTCCATACACTTGCCTTTTCTGAGTTAAAAACCTCAAGTGTAGTTTCTTTAATTATATCACCACGACCCATCAGTGTGTTGTGTAGTTGTACACAAGCAAACTCATGCTTACCGTCAGTTGCTTCAATTTGAACTTCCTGAACAGGATTAAAATCAACATAAAAGTCATAGGCATTGACACCTGTTTGCATTTCATCTTTCAAACCTAATGTTCTTCCATAACCAAATGACAATCCTATAGAACCATTTGCCTGACCTGGCTGAATAATGGCAGGAACCTTCATCGTAACTCCATTAACTGTTACGTTGGCATATTTACCATTTAGACCCCCAGTCGCATCATGACTACTTTGATTAAAAAATGTACTTGGCTCTAAATAAAGTCCAATTTTTTTGGCATCAGATTCAGAGACAGTTAAATAATTATCCCATGTTGCTCTAGTTAATGGATCCGGAAATTCTTGTAACCAAGGATTATTTGCTTGCTGTCCATCACCCATACCCGTTTTAGGATAAAGAGTTATCTCCATTTCGGCACCTTTTGAAGTCCCTAATGTTTTAGCGCTTCCTATCAAATCAATGACATTAGACTTTTCAAGAAATTCATATTTATCATTAGCATCACTTACATAAACACCGTCATGAAGTGTATCATTCCAGGAAGTTTCGCCTAAAATATCAGATGTCCAATGATTCTTTATATAATCGTGATATGTTGCGGTATTACCATTCCATAATAACAAAGCCTCTTGAAATTGTTTTGTATCAAACAATGGCCTTATCGTGGGCTGGACTAAACCATAATGACCAGTTTTCATTTCTACATCTCCCCAAGATTCTAAGTAATGGGGTAATGCTGCTATATATTGAACCCTTGAAGAAGTTTCATCCTCCTTCATAGAAAAAGACACCGTCATATCAGTCTTGGAAAGTCCGGAAATAAAATCTTCTGAATTGGGTAGACTATAAACAGGATTGACACCGCACATGATTAACGCTCCTACAGAACCCGCGTTCATATCATTGACTAAGGTCATGACGTCAGCATTATTGCCCTGACGTGTTTTAATAGTTACATGTGGCTCAAAAGCATTACTTTTTAGGGCCTCATTAATAGCTAAAACGAGAGCCTGGGCGTTTACGTCTTGAACTCCTGATACAACTACTGCATTTTTTCCAGCACTTCTCAATTCTGCAACAACTGTGTCTACAGCTGCTTGAATGTGATCCGCTAGTTTTCCAGGTATCTGTGTTTGAGTAATTGCTCCAAATATTTTAGCCAAAACAACTTTCTGCTCACTTGGCTTTATTGGAACTCTTTTATCAGCATTAGCCCCAGAGAGAGTCATATTAGATTCAAATTGAGTATGCCTCGACATTTCTCCGTGACTTGGAATTCGTGATTTTGAATATCCTGAGTCAAAACCTCCACCTTGCCAATCTCCAAGGAAATCTGCTCCAACAGAAATTATAGTTGAGGCCTTTGAAAAATCATAATTTGCTAAACCGCGAACTCCATATTTATTTTCGTAAGCATCGGCAGTAGCAGACTCGGATATGGCATCGTAAATGACATGCTTCACGTTATTATATTTTTCTTTAAACTCCGCTATAAGTTTTGATGTTGATGGACTCGCAAAGGTTTGTGTTAGTAGTACGATATCTTTACCATTAGTGACTGCATCATTCAGGCCTGAGATTGTGTCTGAATCAAACTCCGTCCAAGAACTGTAATCTCCATTTTTCTTTGGACCTGCAACTCTCTGACTATCATATAAATCTAAAACTGAAGCATTAACTCTTGCATTAGCACCTCCATTGGTCAATGCCAATTCATTATTTTGGATTTGAATTGGACGTCCTTCTCTTGTTTTCACCAAAACGCTTGCAAAATCATATCCGTTGGCAATGGTAGATGCATAATAATTTGCAACTCCTGGAATAATTTGATCTGGTTGTACAACGTAAGGAATTGATTTTATGACAGGCCCTTCGCAAGCTGCTAATGACGCAGCCGCTGTACTAAAACCAACATATTTTAGGAAATCACGTCGTGAAGTAGAAGATGTTTCTAATGTTTCTTTATCGCCTAAAAATTCATCCACAGGAATTTCTTGAACAAATTCCTTTTGCTTCAGCGCCTCAACAACTGAGCTGTTTTCGTTTAGCTCTTCAACACTTTTCCAGTATTTCTTGTTTGATGACATAATCTAACTTTGTTAACTTCTTAAATATTTTAATAATGACATTTACCACATTCCAGACCTCCCATTTGGGCTGCCGTTAACTGATCAACACCATATTTTTTGGATAATTGATCGTGTATTTTTGTGTAATATTCGTTGTCCTTAACCTTGACGTTTGTTTCTCTGTGACAATTTATACACCAACCCATAGTTAATGAAGAATACTGATACATGATTTCCATTTCTTCTACAGGACCATGACATGTCTGACATTCAATACCAGCCACTGAGACGTGTTGTGAGTGATTGAAATAAGCAAAATCAGGGAGATTATGAATTCTCACCCATTTTATTGGTTGAGTCTCTCCTGTGTACTGTTGATCAACATCATCCCATCCAGCAGCAGCATATATTTTTTGAATCTCAGCATCATAAAATTCTTTACTATATTCATCTGTTACCTCTCCATTGTATTCGTAAATCGATTTGTGACAATTCATACAAATATTTACAGATGGTATTCCCGAATGTTTACTTACCCTAGCGGATGAGTGACAGTATTTACAGTCAATTTTATTATCTCCCGAGTGAATTTTGTGTGAGAAATGTATTGGTTGCACTGGCTGATATCCTTGATCTACTCCTACTTGCATCAAATAGCCATAAACAAAGTACGCACTTGATAGTAAAAAGAAAATAGCCACAATCAACATCAAAAATTGATTTTGAATAAAAGCTTTCCAAAGAGATTTACCCTTTGTAGCTTCTGCTATTTCAACATTATTGGCTACTGCAAATCGACGTAATGTTTGTTTTACAAGGATTAAACCGATCGCTAACAACATAAACATTACTGCCAAAGCACCTAGGATAATATTATTTGTCAATCCTGAATCAGAGCCGTTTTGAGCAGAAGGAATTCCTGAAGCCGCGGCTACTGCAGCTGGCTGTGCTTTTTCTTGAGCTGTATATGCTAATATGTCTGAAAGGTCTTGATCTGAAAATTGTGGAAATGCGGTCATAGCAGCCCCGTTATATTCAGCATAGATTTTGTTCGCATACGCATCTCCCGACTTGATAAGAGCAGAACTGTTGCGAATCCATGAGTTTAGCCAATTTCTGTCAAGTCCTTCATCATTCGCAAGCCTTGCCTCAACACCCCTTAAGGCTGGTCCTGTCATCTTTTTATCTAGATTATGACAAGCAGCACAATTCGTATTGAATAATGACTTTCCTTTGGTAGGATCTCCATCCTGTGCAAATAAAGACAAGGAAAGAGCGAGTAAAAAGACGGAACCAAAAAGACGTAATTTTGAGACTGAGTTGCGGTATTTTACCTGTTTCATATTGTTAGTAGAATTGTCTTCTAATCTTTGGTACGATTTTTTCATAAAAGAATTTAAGTTCGGTTATAAAAATCTCGCACAAAAGTAAGGTATAAAGTCGATTTTAGAAATGTTACAGAAGCGTTAATTCATAATTTATAGACATTCTAAATAATAAATTTAGATAAGATTCGATCGATATACTTTACATTTGTCAAAAATGAAAAAAAAATGAAACCTATTTCTTTAAATTTCATCGTGTTACTTAGCTCATTATCTTTGTTTTTAAGTCATGAAATGCATGGTCAAAAAGGAACTGTTCGAATCCATAAAAATAGTCAAATTGACACCTTAATTAAACTAAAAAAAGAAGTCAACCTTTCGGAATTAAATTATAAAATTCAAATTTTCAGTGGCGTGAGATCTGGTGCAGAAAAAGCTCAAAAAGAGTTTAATCAATCTTTTTCTGAATGGCATTCTGAGAAACAATTTGAAACACCTAATTATAAAATATGGGTTGGAAATTTTAAAACACGCCTTGAAGCTGACCGAGCATTGGTAAAAATCAAGCGTAAATTCTCAAATGCCTTCTACTTCAAACCAAAAACTGATAGCACCAATCCAAAACAATAAAAAAAGGGGCCTATAAGCCCCTTTTTTTATTGTTTTACTAAATTATTTCAATTTCTTCTTAACTGCTACTTCATGGAAAGATTCTATGATATCACCTTCATGAATGTCATTGTAATTCTTGACTTGCATTCCACAGTCGTATCCTTTTGAAACCTCCTTAACATCGTCCTTAAAACGTTTAAGCGAAGCTAGTTCACCTGTGTAGATTACGACACCGTCTCTAATTAATCGGATGCCAGAATTCCTAATAATCTTACCATTAGTCACCATGCAACCGGCTATGCTTCCAATTTTAGAAACTTTAAATATTTCTCTAATTTCAGCTGTCCCTGTTATCTCTTCTTTAAGTTCAGGTGATAACATTCCTTCCATGGCATCCTTCAAATCATTAATCGCATCATAAATAATAGAGTAAGTCCTGATATCAATTTCTTCTTTATCTGCAATTTGCCTAGCATTACCCATTGGCCTGACGTTAAATCCAATGATGATAGCATCAGAAGCTGTCGCTAATAATACATCGCTTTCAGTAATTGCTCCAACACCTTTGTGAATAATATTGACTTGAATTTCTTCCGTGGATAGTTTCTGGAAAGAATCCGTGAGGGCTTCTACAGAGCCATCAACATCCCCTTTCAAAATAATATTCAGTTCTTGGAAATCCCCAAGAGCTATTCGTCGGCCAATTTCATCTAATGTTATGTGGCGCTGTGTTCTTACAGATTGTTCTCTTTGCAGCTGTGTTCTTTTGACCGCAATTTGCTTGGCTTCACGCTCATCTTCAAAAACATTGAATTTATCCCCTGCCTGTGGGGCACCATCTAGTCCTAAGATAGATACTGGTGTTGAGGGACCAGCCTCTAAGATATCATGACCTCTCTCATCATGCATGGCTTTCACCTTTCCGCTATTCTTTCCAGCTAACACATAGTCTCCGATTCTGAGAGTTCCTGCCTGAACAAGAATGGTCGAAACATAACCTCGTCCTTTATCTAAAAACGCTTCAACGACTGTCCCTTGAGCTACTTTATTTGGATTAGCTTTCAATTCCAATAATTCTGCTTCAAGTAATACTTTTTCTAATAATTCATTGACTCCAGTTCCTACTTTTGCAGAAATATCATGAGATTGAATTTTACCACCCCAATCTTCAACCAATAGATTCATTTGAGCCAATCCTTCCTTTATTTTTTCTGGATTTGAATCTGGCAAATCTATCTTGTTGATTGCAAAAACTATTGGTACTCCTGCCGCTTGGGCATGAGAAATTGCTTCTTTAGTTTGAGGCATAATATCATCATCTGCTGCTGCGACAATGATAGCAATATCAGTCACTTGTGCTCCACGGGCACGCATTGCCGTAAAAGCCTCATGCCCTGGCGTATCCAAAAAGGCTATTTTTTCACCATTTTCTAGCTCTACTCCATAAGCACCAATATGCTGAGTTATTCCACCAGATTCTCCTGCAATAACATTTTCTTTTCTTATGTAATCAAGCAAGGATGTTTTACCATGGTCTACGTGTCCCATGACAGTAACTATCGGTGCTCTTGGTAATAAATCCTCCTCTTTATCTTCAATTTCTTCAAAAGACTCTTCAATATCTGCAGTAATAAATTCAACTTTATAACCAAATTCTTCAGCAACAATCGATAATGTTTCAGCGTCCAATCGTTGATTCATGGTTACCATCATCCCCAGGGACATGCAGGCAGATATAATTTGAGTAACTCCAACATCCATCATCGTAGCAACTTCATTAGCAGTGACAAATTCTGTGACTTTTAAAATTTTACTTTCTGCTGCTTCAATTTGTTGATCTATTTCTGTTTGCTCTCTATGCTGATCTCTTTTTTCTCTTCTATATTTTGCTCCTTTACCTTTGTTAGTTTTGCCTTGAAGTTTTTCTAACGTTTCACGAACTTGTTTTTGAACTTCCTCAGCACTTGGCTCAGCCTTTATTGCCTGAGGTCTCCTTTGACCTCCTCTTGCTTTCCCTCTATTACCAGAAGCTCTATTATTTCCTGATGCTCTACCAGAACCACCCCCAGTTGATGGGCTGGCTTTGCTAATTCTTCTTCGTTTTTTCTTGGCATCAGCGGCTTTATCCGAAGATTTGTTTTCTTCTTTTTTCTTTTTAGGCTTATTAAATTGCGATAAATCAATTTTGTTACCTGAGATTTTTGGACCAGTTAACTTTTGATATTTCGTAGCAACTTTTTCCTCTTTTGGCTCTTCAGTATCTGTTAATTTTTCACCTTTAGAAGCATTAACTTCTTCGACCACTTTAGATTCATCAGAATTTGAGTCAGTAACGGATACCTCTTTTTCAGTTGGCTTTTTGACTTCTTCTGTATTTTCTTTCTCTTGTGGTGGAGTGGCATCGGGGGAAGGTTCTACTTTTTGCTTTTTGGTGTCTAAATCAATTTTTCCGACCTGTTTTGGACCTTCAAGTGTTGACTTTGCTTTGACTACCTCAACTTTTGCAGCTTCTTCCTTTTGAAGTTTAGCCTCAATTTCTTTTTCGCGCTCTACTCTTAAAGCTTCTTTTTCTTTGAGTTTAGCTTCGCTAACCTCTTTAGAAGCTACTTTTTTGTTTGCGTCTGTTTCAAATTCGTCAGACAACACTTGGTAAACTTCTGACGAAATCTTTGTGGTTGGACGTTTTTCTACTTCAATGCCTTTGGTTTCTAAAAAATCAACGGCTCTGTCGATAGAAATATTTAATTCCCGCAATACTTTATTTAACCTAATTGTTTCAGCCATAAACTGCTTTAATATATACTAAATATGTTATTCTTCAAATTCTTCCTTAAGAATTCTCATAACCTCATTAATTGTTTCTTCTTCTAAATCTGTACGTTTTACCAAATCATCAACATCTTGCTCTAGAATACTTTTAGCAGTATCTAAACCAACTTTAGAGAATTCATCAATAATCCATGTATCAATTTCATCCGAAAATTCCGAAAGCTCAACATCCTCTTCTACACCTTCTCTGAAAACATCTATTTCAAATCCAGTCAACTGACCAGCTAAACGAATATTATGACCTCCTCTACCAATAGCTTTACTCACTTCTTCTGGTTTAAGCATAACTTCGGCACGATGGTTTTCTTCATCCAACTTAATCGAGGTAACTCTTGCTGGACTTAATGCTCTTGTGATAAAAAGTTGAATATTGTTAGTGAAATTTATCACATCTATATTTTCATTTCCTAATTCACGAACAATCCCATGAATTCTAGACCCTTTCATCCCAACACAGGCACCAACAGGGTCAATACGATCATCGTATGAGTCTACAGCAACTTTTGCTTTTTCACCGGGTATCCGAACAACCTTTTTTACAGTAATTAAACCATCAAAAACCTCAGGTATCTCTTGTTCGAATAACTTTTCTAGAAATAACGGTGAAGTTCGAGACATAATGATAGCTGGCTTGTTACCTTTCAGTTCGACACTTTCAATAACACCTCTAACATTTTCTCCTTTTCTAAAAAAATCTGACGGAATTTGCTTGTCTTTTGGCAAAATGATTTCATTCCCATCGTCATCTAATAAAATGATAGCACGATGTCTGATATGATGCACCTCAGCAGTATAAATATCTCCTACTAAGTCTTTAAATTGCTTATAAATATTTGTGTTGTCATGCTCATGTATTTTAGAAATTAAATTCTGCCTCAAGGCTAAAATTGCACGACGCCCCAAATCTATCAACTTTACTTCTTCAGACACATCTTCTCCTACCTCGAAATCTGGCTCAATTTTTTGAGCTTCAGATAACGATATTTCTTGGTTAGGCTCTTCAACATCACCATCCGCAACAACAACTCTATTTCGCCATATTTCTAAATCACCTTTATCTGGATTTATAATAATGTCAAAATTATCATCATCTCCAAACTTCTTTTTTAATGCATTTCTAAATACATCTTCTAAAATGGCCATTAAAGTAACACGATCAATTAGTTTGTCGTCTTTAAATTCTGAAAATGAGTCAATTAACGCAATATTTTCCATAATTTTCGTACTAGATTAAAATTTTATCTTAACTTTCGCTTCTTTGATTTCGTCGAGTTTTAATATTCTTGTTTTTTGTACTGTCACCTTACCTTTACCTACTGGCTTTGGTTCTCTTGCTTTCCACGCAATCACAATTTCATTTTCATCAGTATGGCTGAGTAATCCTTCAAATTTTTGGTTTGTAACCGTTTCTACTTGTAATGTTCTACCAATATTTTTTAAATATTGTCTTGTATGAGTCAGTGAAGATGTCGCACCCGCCGAAGCTACTTCGAGTGAAAAATCTTCTACCTCACGATCTAAATTATGTTCTATGGCACGACTAACAAGCATACAGTCCTCAACAAGTACACCATCATCACCATCTAAAATAATTTTTATTTGATTATCCCCCATGATATCAAAATCTATTAAAAATAAATCAGGTCTTTGGTTAAGACAATCGTCTAATAAATCTTTTACTTTTGCTCTAAACATTTTTTAGTATAAGAAGAGGGGACTTTTTGTCCCCTCCTTAATCTTTTTCTTTCAACGCTGCAAATATACAATATTTCTACAGACTTATACAAACCTTAAGTTGTCATTTTTTTTCATTAAATTTATAAGGTAACTTAACTTTTAATGAAAAAAATATTAGTTCCAACAGACTTTTCAATTCAAGCAGATTATTCGCTTCACGTAGCAGCACAGCTCGCCAAAAAACATGATTGTGAAATTTACTTGTTACACATGCTTGAACTTCCTATCAACGAAGTTGATGCTCTCAACTCGAGAAGTGAATTACCCGAGGCTCTTTTTTATTTAAAACTAGCTAAAAAACGCTTTGAAAATCTTACTGATAAACCTTTTTTAAAAAAAGTTAAAATAAATGAAATTGTAAAATTTCATCAAGCTTTCGATGGTATTATGGATACCTGTAAAAGTCTTCAAATTGATTTAATTGTCATGGGATCTCACGGGGTTAGTGGGTTTCGAGAAATGTTTATTGGATCCAATACTGAAAAAGTAGTTAGAATGAGCGATATCCCTGTTCTAGTCATTAAAAATTATCACAAAACATTTCGGGTCAAAAACTTTGTATACGCCTCTGATTTTTCCGATGAAAACAAAGTCAGCTTTAAAAAAGCCATTAAATTTGCCAAGCTATTTAACGCCACCTTACATTTGCTTATTGTAAACACGCCAAGTAAGTTTATTACCACCGATGATGCTGACTCAACTTTTCATAAATTTTTAAAAAATTCAAGATTCAAAAACTACACAATAAATGTGTTTAATGATTATACCATTGAGAAGGGTATTTTAAATTTTGCACATCATATTGATGCAGGGCTTATTGGCATCAGCACACACGGTCGTAAAGGCATTGCTCATTTTTTTAATGGTAGTGTTAGCGAGGACTTGGTAAATCATGCAAAAAGACCTGTTCTCACCTTTAAAATATGATTAAAAAAAAAGCTTTCCTGAGATGGAAAGCTTTTGTTGGCCCACTAGGGCTCGAACCTAGACTCTTCTATACCAAAAACAGACGTGTTGCCAGTTACACCATGGGCCAATGATTTATAAGGTGTGCAAATTTAGAACAAAGTTTTATTTGCACAAATATTTTTGGAAAAAAATAATTATCATTATTTAACGTTTCACTAAAAACACCACTCTGTTTTAGAATTATTATTAAATTCGCGGGCAGTAACAACAACTTCTTATGAATTCAAATAATTTTAAAAAGTGGAATACCATTCTAGGATGGTTTGCATTTTTTGTAGCTTTAGTAACGTATACTTTAACGGTTGAACCCACAGTGAGTTTTTGGGACGCTGGAGAATACATTTTAACATCTAGTAAGCTACAAGTTGGTCATCCCCCAGGAGCTCCTTTATTTCAGATGCTTGGTGCTTTTTTCTCTGTCTTTTCTACAGATCCTTCTCAAATAGGGTGGTTAATGAATATGATGAGTGCCTTCTCAAGTGCTTTCACGATTCTTTTTATGTTTTGGTCAATTACAATGCTTCTTCAAAAAGTTGTTGGTTCAATCGAGTCAAATACCTCAATCCAAAACAACGCTATTTTAGGTAGTGCCTTAGTAGGAAGTTTAGCGTTTACATTTACAGATTCATTTTGGTTTAATGCCGTAGAAACAGAAGTTTATGCAATGGCAACATTAATTATGTCTGTCATGTTTTATTTGGGTCTAAGATGGGAACAAGACATGTTCAAACCACGTGGAAATAAGTGGTTGATTCTAATTTCCTTCATAACGGGCTTATCTTTCGGAGTTCATTTTATGGGATTGTTAACAATCCCGGCCATCGGACTTATTTATTTTTTTAAAAACTATCAAACAATCACCACAAAAAATTTCATAATTGCCAACCTCTCGGTGGTTGCGATCCTTCTCTTCATTTTTAAATTATTGGCTCCAAATATTCTTCTTTACTTTAGTGCCATAGAAATATTTTTTATCAATTCGATTGGGCTTCCTTTCAATTCAGGCTCTGTAATAGCGGGAATTGTCTTAATTGCGACATTTTATCTTAGTATAAAATTTACGCGTCGAAAAGGATTAAGACATATTAATACCGGTATTTTATGTTTAGCATTTTTACTCATAGGGTTTTCTACGTGGTTAATGCTCCCCATTAGAGCCAATGCTAATGTGGTTATAAATGAAAACAACCCTTCTAATGCAAGAGAATTACTAGCGTATTATAACCTTGAGCAGTACCCTAAGACACACTTGTTTTATGGCCCACAATTTACTGATATGTACTCCGGATTGGATAAAAATAATCCTTATGTTGATGACAAACCAAAATATGAGCGTGACTTTGAAAAAGGGAAGTATGTTATCGTAAATGACTATGAGAACAATAATCAAAATTATAATTCAAAACACGCTTCATTGCTACCAAGAATGTGGAGTTCTGAGCATGCGAAGAATTACATGATGTATACTGGCTATTTAAATTTTAATTTAAAGCCGGAATTTCAAATGCAAAATGAATTAAGAAATATTATTAACGAAACCAAAAGCAAAGCCGCGAAAGGATTAATAGACTTCGACGATTATCATGATTTTTTACGTCAATTTGGCCAATATATTGATGTCGAAAAACCGTCTATGGCTTCCAATATTGCCTATTTACTTGAATACCAATTAGGTTACATGTATTGGAGGTATTTCATGTGGAACTTTACGGGAAGACAAGATGATATTCAAGGAAAATATGATTCTCATGGTAATTGGATTAGTGGTATTAAACCAATCGATGAGTGGCATTTGGGGGTTTCTCAAAATGATTTACCAAGCGATGTATTGAATAACAAAGCAAGAAATACTTACTATTTTCTGCCATTAATTTTAGGATTGATTGGTTTGTTTTTCCTATACAATAATGATAAAAAATTATTTTGGACCTTATTAGTGTTTTTTCTTTTCACGGGACTTGCTATTCAAGTTTACACAAATGTCAGGCCTTTTGAACCAAGAGAGCGTGATTATTCCGTGGTAGGATCATTCTATGTTTTTGCCATATGGATTGGATTTGGTACATATGCCATAATTAACTACTTAAAAAAGCACATCAAAAGTGGCATATTAGCTCCCGCGATTAGCATGATGAGTCTTATTCTTGTTCCAGGAGTTTTAGCGTCAAATAATTGGAATGACCATGATCGTTCTGGTCGAGAAACTGCTCATGCAATGGCCATAAAATACCTCGAATCGTGTGATCCCAATGCCATATTATTTACAATTGGAGACAATGACTCCTTCCCATTGTGGTATGCGCAAGAGATTGAGGGTATTCGAACAGATGTACGTGTTGTTAATACAAGTTTATTTCAAACTGATTGGTATATCGATCAAATGAAAAGAAAGGCTTATGAGAGTGAGCCAATTCCGTCCTCATTAGCCCATGACAAATACAAATATGGGACTCGTGATTACATTATAAAAGACACCATCACAAGTGATACCATCCCGATTAAAGAATTTATGAATTTCATAACAAGTGATGACCCACGAACAAAATATAAACATATTCTTCAGCAGAATGGCTATGATATAAGTAGAATTCGATCACAAGAATTAAACGCAAATTATTTACCAACTGAAAATGTGAGAATTCCTGTCAATAAAGAAACAGTATTGGCAAATAACATTGTTCCACTTAGAGACAGCACTAAAATAGTTCCGTTTATAGATATTAGAATTAAGGGAAATGCATTAATAAAAAACAGACTACTTATGCTTGATATTATTGCAAATAATAATTGGGAAAGACCGATTTATTTCACTGGAGGTGCATTTGGGGATGATGATTATATTTGGATGAAAGATTATTTACAGTTAGATGGTCTTTGTTATAAGTTAGTTCCTATACAAACCAAGGTTGATAGAGCAAATCCTTTTGATATGGGTCGAGTTGATGCGGAAAAAATGTATCAATTAGTGACTAAGTGGCAATGGGGTAATAGTGGTGATACAGATATTTATCACGATGTTGAAACTCGAAAAAATGGCATTACCTACAGAGGGAATTTAGCACGTTTAATTGAAGCATTAATCAATGTAAATGAAGTCGAAAAAGCTGAGGAAATTGCAGACTTAGCCATGGAAAAAATGCCTGTTGACGTTTTTGGCTATTATACCTTACTTGAGCCCTATATTAGCGCGTATTATGAATTAAATTCCACGTCCAAAGCACGCCAATTATTCATCGAGGTATCCAAGAAATATCAAGAAAATCTAAATTATTACAGCTCATTAACACTGGCTAATCAAAGACGTCTATTTGAAGAAATATACACAGATATTGAGCGCTACAGGGGATTAGTTGATGTTATCATAATCAATGAAAATGATGAAGAGTTTATAACCACTGAGATGCAAATGTTTAATGCTACTCTAAGATTGTTTAATACCCTAATAGGTGATGATGTTTATGACTCTCCCGTACGTTCAGACACTGATATACCGAATGACTCTAATAATAAAATTGATATAAATTAATAGATGAATTTCTTGCCTGTCAAGATTCCTGAAATATTTAAGGCGGTATTTCCTAACCGCACATGGTATATTGATACTGATGAAAAGGTTATTTATTTAACTTTTGATGACGGACCAACTCCTGTAATTACTGATTGGGTTCTTGATTGTTTAAAAAAATTTAAAGCTCAAGCTACCTTTTTTTGCATTGGTAAAAATGTAGAAGCACATCCACGTATTTACCAAAGGATTTTGAAAGAAAAGCACGCTGTTGGAAATCACACTTTTAATCATATGAACGGCTGGAAAACTAATAATTTAACCTACTTAAATGATATAAATTTGGCAGAACAACACATAGATAGTTCATTATTTAGACCTCCATATGGTCGGATTAACAGAGAGCAATCTAAACTCATCTTAGGTGCTGATTTTAAAATTATTATGTGGACGGTCTTATCTAAAGACTATAACAAGAAGGTATTACCACAAGAATGCCTAAAAAATGTTATAAAGAATGTTGATCGCGGTAGTATTATTGTCTTTCATGACAGTGAGAAAGCTTTTAAGAACATGCAATATACTCTACCGAGATTTTTGGACATTTATTCTGCTAAAGGATTCAATTTTAAGCGTATTCCTGAATCAATCCTATAAGCGTGTTTGCGTCTTGCTCACCACTTTGACGCCATTTCATTTCTCCACTTTTGTAAATAATAAAAGTCGGTAATGCCTTAATGCGTAAAGCATCGGCAAGATCCTTATTCTTATCAACATCAATTTTTATTACTTTAGCCTTATCCCCCAGGGCGGCGGCCACATCTCTCAACACTGCATGCATTTCTGCCGATTCTTCATTCCAGTCAGTAAAAAAATCTAATAAGACAGGAATATCAACATCAATAAGTTCCCCAAATTTTGACATAATATCAAGTTTTAACTTAAACACATTGGCTACTAACCTACGATTTTTTGTCACTGATGAAAACTTGAGCGCTTCCAGAGGCTTTCATAGTAATTTCTTAAAAATAGTAAATTTTATTCTAAAAACGCCAATTCCTCTGTTTTATGCGGGTTGTTGGCCTTTTTTAAGCTCTATAACTGTAATTTCTGGCCATATCCCAACTCTTCCGGGATATGCCAAGACACCAAAGCCTCTATTTACATTTATAAATTGTTTGTTTTTTTCATAAATCCCTGCCCAATACTTATACCGCCATTTCACTGGACTCCACTTTATTAAACCTGGAATCTCAATACCAAATTGCATGCCATGAGTATGTCCACTAAGAGTCAAATGATAATGATATTCATCATCAACGACTTGATATTCCCAATGAGAAGGGTCATGACTTAACAGAATCTTAAAATCTTTCGGATCTATAATCTCGCTAGCCTTTTTCAAATCTCCCTTTTGCTTGAAACCTTTTCCCCAATTCTCGACCCCAATAATTGCAATTCGTTGGTTATCCTTCTCGATAAATCTACTTTCATTCAACAATAAATCAAATCCTATTTCTTTTTGAATATTAATTAAATTTTGAAAATTTAATTTCTTTAGTTCCTCCGTTTCCCAACGTGTATAGTCTCCATAATCATGGTTCCCTAAAATTGAGAATAGCCCATCTCGTGCTTTTAGTTTTGTAAAACTATCTTTCCATCTGATCATTTCATCCGCTCTATTATTAACCAAATCTCCTGTGAACAAAATCGTATCTGATGCTTGCTCATTGATCAAATCTATAGCATATTCGAGCTTTTCTTTATTATCAAAACTGCCAATATGGATATCACTTATTTGTGTTATTCGATAACCATCAAAAGCTTCAGGAAGATCTTCAAAATACATTTTATAATTTAATACCTTAAAATTATAGCGTCCTTTAAACATTCCATATAAAAAAGCTGAAAACGGAATAGCCGCTAGAATAACTCCTATTTTGCTTATAAACACTCTTCTTGAAGGGAAATAAAAAATTCTCGAAGTTGAATCTTGAAAGAAATAATGAAATAATGCTTGTGGAATTCGAATTAAATCTTCGCCAAACATCACTATTACCAACACCAGCTTTGGTATGTAAAACGTTAAAAATAAACCAATTGCCAAATTTATTTTAGTGTTTAATCCTCCTGAACGATCGGTGAAAATAGTGTGATATAGTAAATAACCTATCACTGTCACGGATAATATGACGTATGTGTAGCCTGTAGCTTTACTTTTAAAAATAGTTTTAAACGCTTGAAAGGCGTAAAAATCAATTATACCGAGAATAACAATGACAATTATCCAACGAATCATTTTGCACTTTTTTCAAATATAAATCAATTTTGTATTCATTAACAAATGATAAAATTTATTTAACGATACCTTAAGATTTACTATATTTCAACTTATTTTTTAGATAATTACTATGAAATACATCATACCTTGTTTAAGTATCGTCATCTTACTTCTTGGTTGCGAAAAATATTCAAATCATTCACTTGAGAAAAAAGGCAAAAACCTGCTGTCCTATGTCAATCCATTCATAGGCACTGGTGGTCATGGTCATACCTATCCGGGGGCTACGATGCCGTTTGGAATGATGCAACTCTCTCCTGACACCCGTTTGGATGGCTGGGATGGTTGCTCAGGCTACCACTATACTGATAATTATATTTATGGATTTAGCCATACCCATCTAAGCGGAACAGGAGTTTCTGATTATGGCGATATTCTTTTGATGCCCACAACTGAAGTGATATTTAATAATGGATCTGACGGAAACAGTGGTTATAGAGCATCCTTCAAACATGAAAATGAAATTGCAGAGCCCGGTTATTACAGTGTATATCTAGATTCAATCGGTGTTGATGTTGAACTCTCAGTCTCAAAACGAAGTGGCATTCATCGTTATAAATTTTCTCCAACTTCTAACCAAATTGTCATTTTGGATTTAGAACATCGCGATGAAGTTCTAGATTCAAAAGTAAATGTGTACTCAAATACAGAAATTGGTGGCTACCGCCACTCAAAAGCTTGGGCCACAAATCAACAACTGTTCTATAACATGGTGTTTTCAAGACCATTCAAAAAAATGACATTCCTCAATGACAACAACCAAGGAAAGAAAGTAAAAGTTGCTTTTGAATTTGATGCACTAGAAAGTGACTTGGTGGAGATCAAAATCGGAATTTCATCCGTTGACGAAGAGGGTGCTCGCAAGAACAGAAGGTTTGAGATTGACAATAAATCATTTGATGTTATTAAAAATGAAGCTCAAAGTGCTTGGACAAAACAATTAAAAAAAATAATTATTGAAAGTGACAATAAAGATTTTAAAACAAATTTTTATACATCCTTATATCATACGAGCATTGCCCCTAACTTATACCAAGATATCGATGGCAGATACCGCGGTATAGATTTAAAAATTCACCAGACTCAAGATTTTAATTACTACACAGTTTTTTCCTTATGGGACACTTATCGTGCTGCACACCCACTCTACACCATTATCGAACAAGACAGAACCAATGATTTCATAAACACTTTTTTAGCAAAGTATGATGAAGGAGGTATCATGCCTATTTGGGATTTATCAGGATGTTATACGGGGTGCATGATTGGATATCACGCCGTACCTGTAATCGTAGATGCTTATTTAAAAGGCTTACGTGATTATGATGTAAATAAGGCATTTGAAGCCATGAAACACTCTGCTAACCAAGATAAACTTGGATTATCGTCCTATAAATCTATGGGTTATATTCCTGTAGAATTTGAGAGTGAATCGGTTTCAAAAACGCTTGAATACGCCTATGATGACTGGACAATTGCACAAATGGCAAAAGATTTAGGGAAAGAAGATGACTATGAAATATTTTCAAAACGTGCACAGAATTATAAAAACATGTTTGATCCGTCATCCCAATTTATGAGAGGACGATTTCGAAACACATGGTTTGCACCGTTTGATCCATATGAAGTTAATTTCAATTATACCGAAGCTAATTCATGGCAGTACAGTTTTTATGTCCCCCAAGATATTTCGGGTTATATTGATTTACTTGGAGGTAAAAACAAACTTGAGACAAATTTAGATGAATTATTTACTGCAAAATCTATGACTTCCGGCCGCAATCAAGTTGACATAACGGGATTAATTGGACAATATGCTCATGGTAATGAGCCTAGTCATCACATGGCTTATTTATACAATTTTATCAATAAACCTCATAAAACTCAAGAACGAGTACACCAAATCTTAACCAAATTGTACCAAAATACTCCTGACGGAATTGCCGGGAATGAAGATTGTGGACAAATGAGTGCTTGGTATATACTTAGTTCAATGGGTTTCTACCCAGTAACACCTGGATCAAATGAATATATCATTGGGACTCCATTATTCAATAAATCAACTATCAATCTAGAAAATGGTAAGCAATTTAATATCGTAGCAGAGGATATAAATAGTAACAATAAATACATAAAGCATGCGTCATTGAATGGACAGGCTCTTAACAGAACATTTATTTACCATTCTGAGATTATGAGTGGAGGAACACTCATATTTAAAATGACTGATAATCCCTCTGATTGGGGAAATCTTGACGGAGAAGAACCAAAAACAACAATAACAGACCATCTAATAACTCCCGCACCATTTATCGCGAAAGGAGCTGTTGCTTTTAAAGATAAAACTGAAATTGTGTTAAAAAATGTAGATAGTAGCGCAACAATTTATTACAAATTAGATAAAAAAAAATATCAACGATATCGTTTACCTATTACTATCAATATGCCCAGTTCCCTGAGTGTTTATTCAGAAAAAAATGGTGTTCAAAGTGCAATTATTACAACACAATTTTATAAAATTGACCCAAATATTTCTATTAATCTAAAGACAAAATATGCCAATCAATATAGTGCAGGAGGTGACGATGCTTTGATTGATGGTATTGTTGGTGCAATGGATTTTAGAACGGGAACCTGGCAAGGCTATTTCGACGAGGACTTGATTGCAACGATTGACCTTGGCAATAAAAAATCGTTTAATACTATTTCCCTTAACTTTTTAAAAGATCAGCGTTCATGGATATTTTACCCAACCGAAGTTATCTGCCTTGTTTCAAATGACAACAGAACTTTTACGCCAGTCGGAAATTACAAATTTGGAATCAACACCCCAAAAGACGATATTGAAATCAAAAAAATTAAATTTGAACAACCATCCAATTTAAAGTATCGCTATGTGAAAATCCGTGCAAAAAAACTTGGTGTATTACCTGAGTGGCATCTCGGATATGAACATGATGGACGTAGTTGGATGTTTGTAGATGAAATTACAATCAAATAAACATTTTAAAAAATGAGTCAACAAAAATCATATCATTCCGGATTTATATTACTCACGACCTTGTTTTTTCTGTGGGGATTTATAACCGTTTTAGTAGACTCACTTATACCAAGACTCAGAGAGCTATTTACACTTACTTATGCACAAGCAATTTTAGTACAATTTGCCTTTTTTGGAGCCTATTTTTTACTATCCATTCCCGCGAGTTATCTGTTGTCTAAAATTGGTTACAAGAAAGGGATTATTCTTGGACTATTAACCATGGCAAGTGGCTGTTTATTATTTTATCCTGCAGCTGCTTATCGCACATTCAATATTTTCTTACTTGCTTATTTTATTTTGGCAGGAGGTATGACTATTCTTCAAGTGGCTGCTAATCCTTTTGTTGCTGTATTGGGAAGTGAAGAGGGTGCCTCTAGCCGCTTAAACTTGTCACAAGCCTTCAATTCATTAGGAACAGCAATTGCTCCAGCTGTTGGAGCTTTATTTATATTAAGTGATACAATAAAAAATGAAGATGAGATTGCAGTATTGAGTAAAACTGCGAAAGAAACCTATCTCGCCACTGAAGCATCAGCAGTACAAATGCCTTTTTTAGGTCTAGCACTATTTATATTTTTAATTGCGCTCATTTTTCTTTTTGCAAAACTCCCTAAAATGATAAACGAGGTATCAACTGGAACTTACACTGAGGCCTTTCAAAATAAAAATTTAATGTTAGGTGTTCTTGGTATTTTATTTTATGTCGGATCAGAAGTATCCATTGGAAGTTTTTTAGTTAATTATTTTCAAGAAATGAACATGGTCCCTCTTATTCGCGAAAGCAATATCCTAATGAATATTGCTGAAACGGTAGCAAAAGTGTTTTTCAAATCTTTAAATGGTGCAGACGATAAAGCACTTCTCGGAATCTTTGTAATCTTTTACTGGTCTGGTGCTATGATTGGTCGTTTTGTAGGATCGTACCTGACACGAATTATGAATCCAGGAAAAGTACTTGGTGTTTTTGCTTCGATGGCAATTATATTAATTCTAACTTCGGTAAGTACTACAGGATTAGTTAGTATGTGGAGCATTTTAGGGGTTGGTTTATTCAATTCAATTATGTTTCCAACAATTTTCACTATATCAATTAACGGTATTGGTAAACTAAAGCCAAAAGGATCAGGATTACTATGTACTGCTATTGTTGGTGGCGCAATTATTCCTTTTATTTGTGGGAATTTAATTGATTCCTTTGGATTTGATATTGCTTTTATTTTTATTTCATTCTGCTATGCCTACATATTATGGTTTGGATATAAAAATTCTAATATAACAAAACAATAAAACCTATGAGACGTAGAAATTTTCTTAAAAACGCATCATTAACTGGAGTTGGACTTGCTGTTGGGAATAGTTTAAAAGGGTGTCAAGACATTTCTCCAGACGGCAAAAAAGTTGTAGTATCAGATAAAAAAACAGCGTTACCCCTAGTCATTGCAACATGGCATGTGATTGATGCGACAGCACGCGCAATGGAAATACTTCAGGCGGGTGGAACAGCTTTAGATGCTGTTGAACAGGGATGCATGGTAGAAGAGGCGAATGAAAAAGGGCAATCAGTTGGCAAAGGTGGTTTACCTGATAGAGATGGCAATGTCACTTTAGACGCGTGTATAATGGACAAGCATGGGAATTGTGGTTCAGTGGTTTATCTTAAAAACATCACTCATGCAGTCTCGGTTGCAAGAAAAGTTATGGAAGACACCCCACATGTAATGCTTGCAGGGGAAGGCGCGAAGAATTTTGCGTTAAAAAAAGGCTTTCAACCCGAAAGCTTACTAACTGAAGCTTCTAAAGAAGCGTGGGAAAAATGGAAAGTAGAAGCACAATATAACCCAATTATAAATATTGAGAACCACGATACTATAGGGATGTTAGCCATTGACAAAAATGGTGATATTTCAGGAGCTTGTACAACAAGTGGGCTCGCTTATAAGATGGCCGGTCGTGTTGGTGATAGTCCCATAATAGGCTCAGGACTTTTTGTGGATAATGAAATTGGAGCAGCTGTAGCTACAGGGTTAGGAGAAGAGGTTGTTAAAACAGTTGGTAGCTTTTTAGTTGTTGAGTTAATGAGGCAAGGTAAAACTCCTCAAGAAGCTTGTGAAGAGGCTATTAAAAGGATTGTTCAAAAGCCAAATAGTGATTTCAATAACTTTCAAGTAGGGTATATCGCAGTCAATAAACATGGAGACACGGGTTCCTATTCCATTCACCAATGGTTTAGTATGACTAAATATCAAGGGAGTGTAAATCAGCAAATACAATCCGATTATTTTAAAAAAGCTTAGAGAGAACCCTTAAGTTTAGCTATTGGTAGACGCTAATTTTATGATTTTACCTATGTAAAATATCTTGTATTTCATCGATAAATATGACGTAATTCCTCAAAAAAACTACATTTTTTGGTACTTCATCAATTTTTTTTAACAAAAAAGAAGTCCATTCGTTTCTTTGTCCAACCTACAAATTCAAACGAATGAAAGAACTACTAATTATATTCGGTCTATGCTTCGCTACATCACCAGCTAATGCCCAAAGCGTTACGGTAGAAAGTAATATTGCCATTGAAAAAATTCAATCTCTAAAGAATTCATTGGCAGCCAAAAAGAAAACTGAGCGTATAAGTGATAATCCTCGTGAACAAACCAATATGACATTTAAAAAAAGTATTGATATCATAAGTGTCAAAGCTTACATCAAAAGCCTTCAGATTAAAGGTGACTATAGTCTTAATAGTTAAATCATTCCAACTAAAAATCTAAAAAGCAGCGTAACGACATTCAATATGTCTTCTTTGAAATTTATAAAATTTGTCTATTTTAGCTATTTAATTACTTAACTTGCTAAAAATCAGTCTCTTTAATGGCTATCCGGATTTCACGTATAACAATATCACATTGCATTGGTATACTATTTTTACTGCTGCAATTAGGTTTGGTTATTAACGCTCGTTTTGCACCTGAACGCTTTTTTTGTTGGGCACCATACGATTCACATGTGCAATTTAAAACCTCTGTAGAAATCAATGGTAAATTTCTGACATTGGAGGAAGCAGAAAAACGTTATAAATATAAAATGGGTGGCTGGGAGCAACGCTCTATTTATAATATTTTTTCAATTATTTCTCAATATGAAAAAACATACGGTAAAAATGACGACGCAAGGGTTACAATAATTTACTCTATAAATGGGCACCAAGAAAAAGTATGGAATCTAAAACCATGAGTTTATTAGTGTCTTTTAGTTCAAGGCTATTTAAATTTGAAGGGACACATATGCACCCGAACATTCTATTAATGTGTAAAATGTTGGTCATTTTAATAAGTGCTCATCATATGCTCTTTAAAATTTCTGACCCATTTATCCCCTTTATACAAGAATTTGACTATTTGAATGAATATCCAAATTTCTTTAAATACACTATGAGATTTCTGTATGTTAGTTGTTCATTGCTATTATTATTCAATGTAAGGGTGAAAACTGCGAGCTTGATCATTGGATTAGTCGTTATTATAAATATTATAGCATCAAAACCATTGTTTTTTAATCATGTATTAATATGTGGTTGTGCCTTGTTTCTAGCAGGTCTTACAGATAATAAAACATCTCCTAATTTACTAATCTATCAATTAAGTCTCGTCTATTTTGGAGCTTCATTAAATAAATTTTTAGATCCAGATTGGTGGTCGGGAGATTTTATGCATAATTGGCTTGGTATAGCCAGAGAAAATGCTCCTTATCTATATATTTCTCAATATTTCAAAGAACTCGTTTTTGCAAAATCACTTTCTTACATCACGATGTTCACAGAATTTACTATTGCTGTATTGATTCTGTTTAGGCGAACGAGGCATTTGACTATTTTGTTTATTATTATTTTTCACACAATACTTTTTACAATAACATCATTTCGCTTTGGTCATTTTTTAGAGTCTTTGGCAATCGTATTATTAGCCTTTCTTAGTATACCAAATAAACAACTCGCCATCACCTATCGTGGTAACACTGTAGGCTACATAAAACAATTATTTCAATTTTTTGACTTGGACAAAAAGCAGAATTGGTCAAAGTCAACTGTAAAAGGTGATGCTTGGTTATCATTAAAAATATCTGATAATGTGTACTTAAATCACAGTGCATTGAAAAAAATCATAGTATATACCCCAAATTTTTACATGCTTTTACTTTTTAGTGATATGGCTTCTTACATCATACTCTATAACCATCGAACATTATTATTTCTTTCAAACGTGATTTTTATTTGGCTTCTTATTTTTTACTTAGTCCCTTTTAAACAGTTTAAAGAATTGTCCATTCCAAACGATTAAATGACATTAACTGAGAACATTATTTTTCATAAAAGAATGTCGTTAATTTTAGTTGCAGAAATAAATTTTTGTAGTTTTGAAAGCATCAATATGAAGTAAATGTCAAAACAAAAACGTCTTTTCTTAATAGATGCATATGCGCTTATTTTTCGAGGGTATTATGCTTTTATAAAAAACCCTAGGATAAACTCAAAAGGCGAAGATACGTCTGCCATTATGGGATTTATGAATTCCCTTTTAGATGTCATTAAACGAGAACGACCAGATCATTTAGCCGTATGTTTTGACAAAGGTGGTAGTGTGGACCGCGTTGAGATGTTTGAAGCCTATAAAGCTAACAGAGACGAAACTCCAGAAGGTATAAAAACAGCCGTACCCTATATCTATGAGATATTAAAAGCCATGCACATACCAATAATGGTAAAAGAAGGTTATGAAGCCGATGATGTTATCGGTACACTTGCTAAAAAAGCTGAAAAAGAAGGTTATAAAACCTTTATGGTCACACCAGATAAAGATTTTGCGCAATTGGTTTCTGAGAATATCTTTATGTACAGGCCTGTTTTTGGTGGTGGTTATGAAACTTGGGGAATTCCTGAAGTGCAGCAAAAATTTGAAGTCACAGATCCATTACAAGTCATTGATTATTTAGGCATGATGGGAGATGCTTCTGATAATATTCCTGGATTGCCAGGTGTTGGTCCAAAAACAGCAAAAAAGTTTTTGGCTGCTTACGGCAGTATGGAAGGTTTACTGGCCAATACACACGAGCTTAAAGGCAAAATGAAAGAGAAAGTTGAAACTAATGGTGAGTTAGGTTTACTCTCTAAAAAATTAGCGACGATTATGCTCGATGTTCCCGTGAACTTCGATGCAGAGGATTTTGAAATGTCAGAGCCAGACGTGCCTAAAGTCACTGAAATTTTTCAACAATTAGAGTTTAGACGTCTTATTGATAATTTTAATAAAACTTTTTCTGCTAATCTTGCTCCAGCAACTGCAACAGCAACTCCATCAGCAAATAAAAAAGAAGCCCCTAAAACCACGCCAAAAGAAGAACAATCTGCAGGTGCAGGTCAGTTTTCCTTATTTGGTGGTGCAGAACTTTCAGCGAACGAAACCACAATTGATACTAGCAGAAAAACAGCCGAAACCAATTCACATTTCTATCAGAGCATTGCACCTGGTATGGCAACCAAATTATTTGTTAAGAATTTAATGAACCAAACGTCTGTGTGTTTTGATACAGAAACGACAGGTTTAAATCCATTAACTGCCGAGTTAGTTGGTATTGCATTTTCTTGGGAAGTTGGTAAAGGTTTTTACGTGCCTTTTCCAGAAGATAAAACTGAAGCGCAAGCCTTGATTGAAATTTTAAGACCATTTTTTGAAAATGAATTCATTGAGAAAATTGGTCAGAATTTAAAATACGATATTAAAGTCTTAGCAAAATATAACATAGCCGTTAAAGGCAAACTATTCGATACCATGTTAGCGCATTATTTGATTAATCCAGATATGCGACACAATATGGATGTACTAGCTGAAACCTACCTCAACTATACTCCGATTTCTATTACCGAACTCATTGGTAAAAAAGGGAAGAATCAATTGTCTATGCGAGAGGTACCTTTAGACAAGCAAACCGAATATGCAGTTGAAGATGCCGACATCACGCTTCAACTCAAAGAACATTTCGAAAAAGAACTAGATGAAGCCAACACACAAAAGTTATTCGATGACATTGAAGTGCCACTTTTAAGAGTTTTGGCAGCCATGGAATTAGAAGGTATTAACTTAGATAAAGACTTCTTAAATTCATTATCTGAAGATTTAAATACTGACATCCTAAATCTCGAAAAAAGTATTTACGAAGATGCAGGAGAAGAATTCAACATTGCTTCACCAAAACAACTCGGTATTATTTTATTTGAGAAACTAAATTTGGTAGATAAGCCTAAGAAAACAAAAACAGGTCAATACAAAACAAGCGAAGATATCTTATCGTATTTAGCAAAAGATCATGAGATTATTAGACAAGTATTAGAGTATAGAGGCTTAGCAAAATTAAAAAGTACCTATGTTGATGCCTTACCATTACAGGTTGAAGAAAGTACAGGCCGTGTTCATACCGATTATATGCAAACTGTTGCAGCGACAGGTCGTTTAAGTAGTAATAATCCAAATTTACAGAACATTCCTATTCGTACCGAACGTGGTCGTCAAGTCCGAAAAGCTTTTGTGCCACGTAATGATGAGTACACCTTACTCGCTGCGGATTATTCGCAAATAGAATTACGAATTATTGCGGCTTTAAGTGAAGAAGAAACCATGATAGAAGCCTTTAAGAATGGTGAAGATATTCATGCATCAACCGCTTCAAAGGTATTTAATGTACCATTAGATGGGGTTACTAGAGAACAACGTAGTAACGCAAAAACAGTTAATTTCGGAATCATCTATGGTGTGTCTGCTTTTGGCCTAAGTAACCAAACCGATTTATCGCGTGGTGAAGCCAAAGAACTCATAGACACCTATTACGAAACTTATCCAAAGTTAAAAGCCTATATGAGTGCCCAAGTCGATTTTGCGAGAGATAATGGTTATGTGCAAACCGTATTGGGTCGTCGTCGTTATTTAAAGGATATTGATTCTCGTAATGCCATGGTGCGCAGTGGTGCAGAACGAAATGCTGTAAATGCACCAATACAAGGTAGCGCTGCAGATATCATTAAAATTGCCATGATTAATATTTATAATAAACTACAAGATGGCAATTACAAGTCTAAAATGCTCTTACAAGTGCATGATGAATTAGTTTTTGATGTCTACAAGTCGGAATTGGCCACCATTAAAGCTTTGGTGAAAAATGAAATGGAAAACGCATTTACAATGGAGGTCCCTCTAGATGTTGAACTGGATACTGGATTAAATTGGTTAGAAGCACATTAACAAGTAATATTTAAAAACAATGGCAATACAAATTATTGGAGCAGGATTTCCAAGAACAGGAACAACAACATTAAAACAAGCATTACAAATTTTAGGATATAATGACACCTATCATTTTAAGGACTTAATCGCTGACTCTAAAAAGCTTAGACATTGGCAGGAACTTGAGGACCATGGCAAAACAGATTTCAACAGACTTTTTGAGGGTTTTAAAGCTACAGTAGATTTTCCTGGATACCCATATTATAAAATCCTTATGGCACAATATCCCGAAGCAAAAGTAATTCTTACAACACGAGACGTGGATAAATGGTATGAAAGCACCTCGAAAACACTCCGTAAATCTGGACCACAAACACTAATTGCAAAGATTACACTATTATCAAAAATGATTTTTAATAGTAATCTTCGCAATACATTTAAATGTATCAGATTTATGAAAAAAACTTACCTGTCTAATCAATTCAACGGCAAATTTGATTCAGAAACTCATGCAAAATCAGTCTTTTTTGAGCATCTTGAAAATGTCAAATCATATGTCCCTAAAGACAAACTATTAGTTTTTGATGTGTCTGATGGCTGGAAACCTCTCTGTGCATTTTTAAATTTACCTATCCCAAAGGAAGACTTTCCTCATCTTAATAAAAAAGAAAATTTTCACGCAATGGTCAAGGGGATGATTGAAGCTGCTGCTCAAAGCTAATATGATAGATTTAGCCGTTGAGATCGATATAATATATCCATTTGCCCCCAGCCATTAATTTTCTGACCATTGACGGATCTATAGTAGAGAGTTGCTTCGAAAATTTCTTTACCAGTTTCTTTATCAACTTCAATAATTTTTCCTGAATGATTTGATTTTGGTAGGATATGTCCTGACGTCACAAGAATATTTTTTGAATTGGGCAAATAGTCAACATCACTAACTATTGAAGCAAACATCTCCTCTCCTCTTTCCTTACCATATTGCCAAATTTGTTTTACCGTTTTTTTATCATCATTAATTTCATATTCCACAGCTCTAGAGTAATTATAGTCATCGTCAAAATTTCTATGTGAGCCATTATCAAAAACAATAAGATTGCCATTTGGTAAAAATTTTGGAGCATGTTGACCCCAAGGAAAATCAAATTTAGGATGACTTTCTTGACCAGTTTGAATTCTTTTAGAAAAAGGATTATCATTTTCATCAATGGCTGTTAACAAAAATGGATTGGTGTCATTTCCATTTCCATTTCTTCCTGAAAGGCCCCAATTTTGTTTTGGAGATAAAATCCATTTCAATTTATTATCCATGGATATTTTTACAATTCCTTGATGTTTTCCAGAAATTATTATCGATTGATCTTTTTCATCAAATAAAAGTGCGTTCATATGTAACCAATCTCCTGGTCTCAAAAAGTTCACATCATCGCGAGTAACATCCAAATGTTTAGCTACATCCCATTCATTAATAATTTTTTCATTTACTCTATCAAACAATATAATGAAATCACTGTCCGATTGAATAGCTTCACCACCTAAGTCTATATAGGCATCTCGTTTACCAACACAAATTAACAGTTGACCGTTTGGCAACTCTACAGCATCGTGATGCATTCCATAATTATCATCAATCGTTGTTTTTTTGATTATTTTTCCAAGCATGTCCAATTCATAAATGTCATGACGAGTTACTACTAAAATGTTACCATCTTTTAGTCTTTGAAAAGGTGATGTCATTTCATTTGTAAAACTAAAATCCATGAACCATCGAACAATTCCCTGATCATCAAAAATGATTGGCATTGACCTAAACTTGCCAAAATTTGCAAAATGAATATCACATCCATGAAGTCCTTGCTCCATTTTAGATCTATCAATTTTGTTGATTTCTATTTTTGGAAATATTATTGGTAAGGGTTTGGTTTTTAATTTTACGGTATCTGTAATAACACCATTTTTAGAGTATAGCTCAATGAGCACCTTGTTTGTTGTTCCAGGATATAAGCCAACAATTGGTATTGAGAGACTGTCATTGAGCATTTCAAAAGATTGTTTAATAGGAGATTTACCAAGCACTGTGTAGGACACTTTAGAAACTTGAGCAACCATATTTGTGTTAATTTTGAGTTCTGCTGTCAAAGGCGCTATATTATGAGGATTTAACTTCGCAGAAATTGTATACTCCAACCTCGGTTGATTACAACTTAAAAAGCAACCTGAAATTAATAAAACAAACATGTAATTCTTACAGTTATTAAAAAAAATAAAATACATATAAAGAGATTTAACTTAATATTTTAAAAATCAAAAATACACTATATATATTTATGCCATTACCCACACAATCTAGCCAAGAAATAAGCTTGAATATTGCTGTTAAAAAAATGGTTTTGTAGAATTTGATGAATCACGACATCATGTAAGTTATGTTCTTTTTTAAAAATATATTCCGCAACAATTATTAAACGTTTTTGTAGCCTAGTAGTGCTTGATTACCTAAATGGCTAATTTACGTTTAAAATAAAGTAAAGACAGAGTTTGTTAATCAAATATATAATTGTAAATTTGCAAACTCTTTAAAAGAGAGGAATGTTTAATTAAGAAAATATTTTATTGTGGATACATTAAGCTACAAAACGATATCAGCAAATAAAGCTACTGTGAATAAAGAGTGGGTTTTAGTAGATGCTGAGGGACAAACATTAGGCCGTCTTGCTTCAAAAGTTGCTATACTTCTAAGAGGCAAACACAAGCCTAATTTCACACCACACGTTGATTGCGGAGACAACGTTATTGTTATCAACGCCGAAAAAATTAACTTATCTGGAAACAAGTGGAACGATAAAACATACATTCGTCACACAGGTTATCCAGGTGGGCAGAGATCACTTACTGCTAACGAGTTATTTGGAAAAGATCCAGCTCGCTTAGTGGAGAAGTCAATAAAAGGAATGCTCCCTAAAAATAAATTAGGTGCAGTTTTATTCCGTAATTTAAATGTTGTTACTGGATCTGAGCATGATCATTCAGCTCAAAAACCAAAAGCAATTAACTTAAACGAAGTTAACTAGTATGGAAGTTATTCACAAAATTGGTCGTCGTAAAACTGCAGTAGCACGTGTGTATGTTTCGGAAGGAAAAGGAAACATTACGGTCAACAAAAAAGATGTCAACACTTATTTCCCAACAGCCACTTTGCAGTACAAAGTAAATCAACCGTTAGTCTTAACAGAAAATGAAAAGAAATTTGACGTAAAAGTAAATGTTTACGGTGGTGGCGCAACAGGTCAAGCTGAAGCGGTTCGTTTAGCTTTATCTCGTGTCATGTGCGAATTAAACGAGGATAATAGAACTATCTTAAAACCTGAAGGATTGTTAACGAGAGATCCTAGAATGGTTGAGCGTAAAAAATTCGGTCAAAAGAAAGCGCGTAAAAAATTCCAATTCTCGAAACGTTAAAACCAAATTAAATTTTAAACCAGTTATTGTTGTCCAAGGCCACAAAGGCATGGATTTAGTTTAGCATCTAAATGATTAAGGCGATTTCAAAATGACCACTTAATTGTTGCTAATTCAACAGAACGTAAACTATCACAAAATGGCAAAAGTAGAAGTAAAGAATTTATTAGATGGAGGTGTTCACTTTGGACATCTTACAAGAAAGTGGGATCCAAACATGGCTCCTTACATTTATATGGAGCGTAATGGCATTCACATTATCAATCTATATAAAACTGCTGCAAAACTAGAAGAAGCTTCTCATGCTCTGGCTAAAATAGCAGCTTCAGGGAGAAAAGTACTCTTTGTTGCAACAAAAAAACAAGCAAAAGATATCGTTTCTGAAAAAGCAGGTAATGTGAACATGCCTTACATCACTGAGAGATGGCCAGGAGGAATGCTAACAAACTTTGTGACCATTAGGAAAGCAGTCAAAAAAATGGCATCAATTGATCGCATGAAAAAAGACGGAACTTTTATGACCTTGTCAAAAAAAGAACGTCTACAGGTTGACCGCTTGAGAGCAAAACTTGAAAAGAATTTAGGTTCAATTTCAGACATGACACGTTTACCTGGAGCATTATTTGTTGTGGATATAAAACGTGAACATATCGCTATCAAAGAAGCACAAAAGCTTAATATTCCCATTTTTGCAATGGTTGACACAAATTCAGATCCACGTCAAGTAGATTTTGTAATTCCAGCAAATGATGACGCTTCTAAATCAATTGAAAAAATTCTATCCCATGTTACTGAAGCTATCGCTTCTGGTCTAGCCGAAAGAAAAGCAGAGAAATCTGCAAAATCTGAGGGAAAAACTGCTTCAACTGAAGCAGCAGTGGAAACAGTGAAAATAGCAGAAAAACCAGCTGAAAAAATCACTCCCAAAGTTGAAAAAGTTCCTCCAGTAATAGAAAACAAAGAAGAAGAAGAATAATTTCAAAACCTTATCTAAAACCATATTTTATTTTTACCCTCCACTCGGTAAAAAATAATAATTATTAAATATCATGGAAAATACATTAAAAATTAGTGCTGCCGATGTAAAAAAACTTAGGGAAGCAACAGGGGCAGGAATGATGGATTGCAAAAACGCTCTTAAAGAAGCAGAAGGAAATTTCGATAAAGCAATCGAAGTACTAAGAAAAAAAGGTCAAAAAGTTGCTGCAAAAAGAGCTGACAGAGACTCAAGTGAAGGTGTTGCAATAACCAAAATTAATGATGCTAAAACGATTGGTGTGGCCATCGTCTTAGCATGTGAAACTGATTTTGTTGCCAAAAATGATTCATACAAAGCCCTAGCACAAAAATTTGTTGATATCGCTATTAATTTTGAAAGTAAGGAATCCTTTTTAACTGCTGATTTTGACGGAATAACTGTTGCAGAAAAGTTGATCGAACAGACAGGTGTTATTGGAGAAAAAATTGATATCACATCTTTTGAAAGAATTGAAGCCCCTTATGTTGGTTCTTACACCCACATCGGTAAGATAGCAGCTATTGTTGGATTAGACGACAACTTTGACAAAGCAGATACTCTTACCAAAGATATTGCAATGCAAGTGGCCTCTATGGGAGCAACAACATTATCATACAAAGACTTTGATTCTTCTTTTATTGCCTCAGAAACTGAAGCAAGGATAGCAGTTATTGAAAAAGATAATATCGAGTTAGGAAGATTAGGTAAGACGCTTAAAAATGTTCCTCAATACATATCCATGGCGCAATTAACCCCAGAGGTATTAACGAATGCCGAGAACATTGCAAAGGAGCAACTCAAAGCGGAAGGGAAACCAGAACAAATCTGGGATAGAATACTGCCAGGAAAAATGGAACGTTTTATATCTGATAATACGACACTTGATCAAGAGCAGTGTCTCTTGGATCAGAATTTTATTAAAGATGAGAAAAAAAGTGTGGCTGATTATATTAAATCTTATGGAGACACCAAAGTAACAGCTTTTGTAAGGGTTACACTAGGGTAGTTATTAACGAGAACCTACAACTAATATTGAATAAAGCACTTCTTAAATAAAAGAGGTGCTTTTTTTAGTTAATTCGTTCAACACTAAATGTCCCTAATTGTGTCGATTGTATTGTCCCGCTACTAAAAGGGAGTCCTTGTATTTGAGAGATCCCGTCAGGTTCAGGACTATCAGGAGATTCATAAGAAGTACCTGAATCGGAACCTGCATCCAATGGATATAACCTTACTGAGCGACTTTCGATTAACTCATTCCCATCGACAATATCAAAAGATGAAACACCAACAAACCAGTCAGGACTTGGCGATATTTTTGAAAGAAAGCTAATTCTAGTAGTGGTTGGGGTCACATTCAACGTGAAAGACACAGATGTATTTGTACTCACATTTGTATTTCCTGTAATAATCGTCATTAAAGTATTATCCTCTCCACCAGCATGCTCAGTAATTAATCCACTCAAATCTCCATCCTCAGCATACAACTTTAATCCGTCTGATGCTGAACTTCCTACATTAAAAATACTACTTCCAGGACTATGAGCTGCTAAAAAAACCTTCCCAAAACTTGCATTATCAGGATAATCTGTTGGATGTGTATTGGCAGTAAAGTTTGTTGTAAATGTAATTCTATAGGTCGCTTGTGCATCAATACCTCCTCCTCCTCCAGAATTATCATCATCTGAATCGTCGCTTCCGGAACAACTAAACATTATGAGACAAAACGCAGTAATAGACAACTTAAAATAAATTTTCATCGAGTAAATTTTTCTTAAATATACTGATATATTATAAATATTATTTGCTTGAACATTTAAAAAAATGTGTCTTATATTTGCACTATAGCGTCACAACTAATGAAATACAAAAGAATTCTCTTAAAGTTATCTGGTGAAGCTCTCATGGGGAGCAGACAATACGGTATTGATCCTGAACGATTATCTGAGTATGCAAAAGACATCAAACACATCACAAATTTAGGCACAGAATTGGCCATTGTTATTGGAGGCGGAAATATATTTAGAGGTGTTGCTGGAGCGAGTAATGGAATGGATCGTGTACAAGGAGATCATATGGGAATGCTAGCTACTGTCATCAATGGGCTTGCCTTGCAAAGTGCTCTTGAAAATGAAAATATTCCAACAAGACTCCAATCTGCTATAGAAATAAATGAGGTTGCTGAGCCATTTATTCGCCGAAAAGCAATGAGGCACCTTGAAAAAGGACGTGTAGTGATTTTTGGAGGAGGTACAGGGAATCCATATTTTACCACAGATTCTGCAGCAGTACTGCGAGCTATTGAAATTGAAGCCGATGTCATCTTAAAAGGCACAAGGGTCGATGGTATTTACAACACTGATCCTGAAAAAGATGCAAAAGCAATTAAGTTTGATAACATTACTTTTGATGACGTTTTAAAAAAAGGATTAAAGGTAATGGATACAACGGCATTTACTTTAAGTCAAGAAAATAATTTACCCATCATTGTATTTGATATGAACAAAAAAGGAAACTTACTAAAAGTAGTATCAGGTGAAAATATTGGAACAATAGTAAACCTTTAATTTTATTTTAGAGTTTATTCCTTATAAGCATTAAAAGTAGATTTAAAATGAACGAAGAATTACAATTTATTTTAGACAGTACAAAAGAGGCAATGATCAATGCCATCAAGCATTTAGAAAAACAATTGTTAAACATAAGAGCTGGCAAAGCTAGTCCCTCAATGTTGGGTAGCGTTATGGTAGATTACTACGGGTCACAAACTCCTTTAAGCCAAGTTGCTAATGTCAACACTCCTGATGGACGAACTATTACCGTAGCCCCATGGGAAAAAAATATGCTTCAAGAAATAGAACGTGCAATCATGATTGCCAATATTGGTTTCAATCCTATGAATAACGGGGAAACAATTATCATTAATGTCCCTCCATTAACTGAAGAACGTCGGCGTAATCTAGCAAAACAAGCAAAATCAGAATCAGAAGATGCAAAAATTGGTATTCGCAATGCCCGTAAAGATGCCAACAATGATCTAAAAAAGCTGAGCGAAATTTCTGAAGATTTACAAAAAAACGCAGAATTTGATATTCAAGAAATGACAGATTTATACGTAAAAAAAATAGATGATATATTTCATTTGAAAGAAAAAGAAATTATGACAGTATAATCCCAAGCGACATAACCGTCGCTTTTTTTATGTGTTGAACCCTATGATATGAAATACTGCTTTACTTTAATTTTACTACTATTTGCTGTAATTTTCAAGAGTGAAGCTCAGAACAATTTATCACAATCATCCTTTACCCACAAAGACTCGGTTTCAACATCCATGTTCTCAAAAGCATTGGAAAGTGGCTATATTGACACGAAATATTTTAATTTCGATTTACGTTACTTAATAAAGTACAATCAATACGAAGGATTTAGAACTGGTCTTGGGGGAGTTACTAATTCAAATATGTCAAGTGTTCTAAAGTTTGACGGTTATTTAGTATACGGGTTTCTAGATGAAGTCTTCAAATTTAGAATAGGAAGTTCCGTAAATATTAACAGAGAGACAAATACCTGGTTAAGTGTAAATTACACAGAGGATTTACAAGAAATTGGAAGTTCGAAATTTATAACAGATCAACGGTTTTTTCAGCTTTTTGAGCCACGACTATTAAATATTGAGAGCTTTTACAAGCATTTAACAAAAGCGGTGTCCATTGAACATCAAATTTCTGAGAATATTTACGCCAAAGCACAATTTAAAACGAGTGATATTGATCCAAAAATAAAATACTCATACAATCATAAAACACTCGGTGCTATTGATACATATCGTTTGAGCTTATTTACTATTGCTGCTCAAATTAATCCTAAAAGTTCTTCAAAAAAGCCTTTTATCTCAACCGAAACATCCAAACTACAAGGTCCAAAGGTCACAGTTCAATATACCAAAAGCTTTTCAAATCTTTTTAAAAGCGATTTGAGTTTTTCAAAAATTGACTTAAGAGCAATCCAATTTTTTAACCATCCTAATAATCATGTTACAGAAGTTGTCATAAGAAGTGGACTCGCTAAAGGAGATATTCCTATTTCGCACACCTATCATGCTTACCCAAACAATGTCAATAAAGAAACCATATTACAAAGATTTTCTGTTGCGGGAACCAATAGTTTTGAGACCATGTTTTTTAATGAGTTTTTTTCAGATAAATTTGCCACATTGCAATTAAAACATCGATTAAACCCAATCAATATTTCACCCTGGCTTAAACCTGAAATCGTTCTAATATACCGCTACGCGTTGGGCAATATGTCCCATATTAAGCGTCACGAATTTATTTTTTTCAACACTTTAGATAAAGGCTATTCTGAGGCTGGCTTAGAAATCAATAAATTATTTTTCGGTTTTGGCTTAAGTGTTGCATATCGACACGGTGCTTATCATCTCCCAGATTTTGAAGATAATTTTGCTTTAAAATTCACTTTCAATCTAAATCTCAACAGATAAGACATTTACCAATGTTATCGCCCTTTTTTACTAACTATTTACCTACCTTTGCCCATCAATTTTTGACATGAATAAGTTGTTTACAGTAGGGTTTTGGGAAACCGTAGCAAGGCTCATCCTTCGTAATAGAATTGGAATCATACTAGTTATCGTTGGTTTCACATTTTTATTCAGTTTACAGTGGGAAAAAATGCGTTTCACATATACTGAAGCAAACTTGTTACCTGATGATCATGAAGTCAATATAAATTACAATAATTTTCTAAAGACCTTTGGAGACGAAGGAAATCTTATTGTTTTAGGAGTTAAAGATAGTGCTCTATTCACCGTAGAAAATCTAAACGCATGGAACAAATTATCAAATGACTTTATATCCTATGAAGAAGTCGAAACTGTTATTTCTATTAAGGATCTTCAAAAGCTCGTTAAAAATACAAGAAACAAACAGTTTGAATTAAAACCATTCATCAAAGACTCCATAAAAACTCTTGAAGAAATTACAATTCTACAAGACGAGTTATTTGAAAAATATCCTTTTTACGATAATTTTCTTTTTAATAAAAACAGTAAAGTTGTTAGATCAGCAATCTACTTAGATAAGCGTATTGTAAACACATCAGATCGTAAAGATTTCGTAATGAATACGCTAATTCCAATTATTAAAGACTTCGAAAGTGCTACCAATTTGGATGTTCGTGTTTCAGGAATGCCCTATATAAGAACATTAAATTCGCAAAACATTATAGATGAAATTGGAAAATTCATCCTTGCTGCCTTAGGTATAACATCTTTGATTTTTTTCTTTTTTTTCAGGTCATTTAGAGCAACGCTCATATCCATGATCGTCGTGCTGATTGGAGTTATGTGGACATTTGGAATTATTGGATTATTAGAATATGAAATCACCGTTCTTACAGCCCTAATTCCTCCTTTAATCATTGTTATAGGAATTCCGAATTGTATTTTTTTGATTAATAAATACCAGCATGAAGTAAATAAGCATGGTAACAAGGCAAAATCTTTACAACGAGTTATCTCAAAAATTGGAAATGCAACATTAATGACAAATGTTACAACAGCTTCAGGTTTTGCGACATTTATTATTACTGAAAGTGAATTATTAAAAGAATTTGGAATCGTTGCTTCTCTCAGTATTTTAGCGATATTTATTCTCTGTCTACTAATTATTCCTATTATTTACAGCTATATGCCCATGCCAAAAGATAAGCATCTTGAGCATTTGAATAAACGCTGGATCAATGCATTTGTAGATTGGATGGAATTTATGGTTAGGTATAAAAAAATCGCTATTTACGTTGTATCACTTCTACTACTTATTGCGAGTATCATTGGAATTTATCAGATAAAAATTTCTGGTAGTCTCATCGAGGATATGCCTGTCAAAACAGAATTCTTTCAAGACATTAAGTTTTTTGAAGATGAATTTAATGGTGTAATGCCCCTTGAAATTTTAATTGATACCAAACGAAAAAAAGGGGTTATGAAATTGGCAAATCTAAAGCGAATGAATGCCCTTGAAGAATTAATTATTGAAATACCTCAACTTTCAAAACCCATTTCAATAGTAAGTTTAGTCAAGTATTCAAAGCAAGCCTATTACAATGGCAACCCAAAATACTATCAACTTCCAACAGCCCAGGAAAACAACTTTATTTTATCATATGCAAAAAACTCCTCTCAAGATGTTGATTTACTGAAGAATTTTGTTGATTCAACAGGGCAATTTGCAAGAATTACAACCTTTATGAGGGACGTAGGCACAGATAAAATGGAACGTATTGAAGAAAATTTAATTGATAAAATAAATAAAGTTTTTCCTAAAGACAGATATAATGTTACCTTAACAGGAAAGGCCTACCTGTTCCAAAAAGGCACTCACTTTTTAGTGAATAATCTCATTTTATCTCTATCCTTAGCCATCATATTAATATCGGTTTTTATAGCGTACATGTTTCGTTCACTTCGTATGATTATTGTCTCGCTGATACCAAATTTACTCCCTTTATTAATTACCGCAGGTTTAATGGGATATTTGGGAGTACCCATAAAGCCGTCAACTATTTTAGTCTTTAGTATCGCATTTGGTATTTCAGTTGATGACACCATTCATTTCTTGGCAAAATATAGGCAAGAATTACAAGCAAATAATTGGAAAATACGCCAATCTGTTTATGCCGCTTTGCGCGAAACTGGTGTAAGTATGTTTTACACATCCATTGTTTTATTTTTTGGGTTTTCCGTTTTTATTATATCAAATTTTGGAGGTACAGTCGCCTTAGGAGCACTTGTTTCAACAACCCTATTATTTGCCATGCTAGCCAATTTATTACTTTTGCCATCGTTACTTCTTTCTCTTGAGAGAAGTATCGCCAATAAGGAGGTCTTAAAAGAACCAAATTTTAAAATCATTCCTGAAGAAGATAAAAAGGGTGATAAATAATTTGGTTGAATCTTATATCTTTGCAGCTAAAATATTTAAGACATGATGTCAACAACAGTTGCTGATTTACTTTTAGAAAAACGCACTCAACTTAAAGTTGAGATTAAAGGATGGGTAAGAACGTTTCGCGCAAATCGTTTCATTGCTTTAAATGATGGTTCAACAATCAATAATATTCAGTGTGTTGTTGATTTTGAAAATTTTAATGAAGCACTGTTAAAAAGAGTAACTACAGGAGCAGCGTTGTATATTACTGGAGAATTAGTTGAAAGTCAAGGGAAGGGTCAAAGTGTTGAAGTTGTGGTGTCATCTCTAGAAATATTAGGAGATTCTGATCCCGAATCATACCCAATCCAACCCAAAAAACACTCTTTTGAGTTCCTAAGGGACAATGCCCACTTGCGCACTAGAACTAGTACGCTAAGCGCTGTTATGCGTGTGAAGTCATCTTTATCTTTCGCGATACATAAGTACTTTACAGAAAATGGTTTTTATAATATGCACACTCCCATAATTACTGGCAGTGATGCAGAGGGTGCTGGTGAAATGTTTCGGATCACAACCTTAGACTTTAAAAACCCTCCTTTAGATAAAAGCGGTGAAGTTAACTTCAAAGAAGATTTTTTCGGTAAAGAAGCAAACTTGACAGTGTCTGGTCAATTAGAAGCTGAGACGTATGCCATGTCTCTTGGTAAAGTGTACACCTTCGGACCAACCTTTAGAGCAGAAAATTCAAACACATCGCGACACTTATCAGAATTTTGGATGGTAGAACCTGAAGTTGCCTTCATGGATTTAGCAGGGAATATGGATCTAGCAGAGGACTTTATGAAATCTATTATCCAATATATTTTAAATCATAATAAAGAGGATTTACTGTTTTTAGACGAACGCTTATTTAACGAAGAAAAATCAAAGCCTCAAGCTGAGCGAAGTCCAATGCGACTTGTTGAAAAATTAAAATTTGTTACAGACAATAATTTTAAGCGTGTTAGCTACACAGAGGCCATAGATATTCTGAGAAATTCAAAACCCAATAAAAAGAAAAAATTCAAGTATCTTATAAATGAATGGGGTGCAGATTTACAATCAGAACATGAGCGTTACCTCGTAGAGAAACACTTTAAATGTCCTGTTATCTTATTTGATTATCCTGCAAACATTAAAGCGTTTTATATGCGTTTAAATGATGACGAAAAAACTGTTCGAGCTATGGATGTTTTATTTCCAGGGATTGGAGAAATTGTTGGTGGTGCTCAAAGGGAGGAACGATTAGAAGTTCTCAAAGAAAAAATGGCTGACCTTGATATTTCAGAAGAAGAGCTATGGTGGTACTTGGATTTGCGTAAATACGGTACAGCAGTTCATTCTGGGTTCGGATTAGGCTTCGAACGTTTGGTGATGTTCTCTACCGGTATGACAAATATTAGAGATGTTATTCCTTTTCCACGAACACCCCAAAATGCTGAGTTTTAAATAACTTTATCATAAGAAAGCTAAAACAATCCTCGTTTGATATAAATGTTGATTGTTTTTTTTTATTTTTATAAAAACCCATTCACAATAATGCTGAAGCAATATTTACAATTCAAATTATCTCAAAAGCTATCGCCTCAACAAATACAATTGATGAAGCTTATCCAGCTTCCCACTCAAGCTTTTGAGCAAAGAATTAAACAAGAATTAGAAGAAAATCCAGCCTTAGAAAATGGTAAAGAAAGCACCAACGACTTAGATGACAATATTGATGATTTTGACGATTTTAACGACAATGAAAATATCAATACAGATGATATTAATGTAGATGAATATCTCAGTGATGACGAAATTCCAGATTACAGAATGCAAGCCAACAACTATAGCCCTGATGATGATGAAAAAAGCATCCCTTTTGCATCGGGAACCTCATTTACTCAATTTCTAAAAAATCAATTAAGCACATTTCGTTTAGATGATGAAGAAAAACAAATTGCAGACTTTTTAGTTGGAAGTGTTGATGAAAGTGGCTATATCCGTCGTTCCATTAGTGATATTATGGATGATTTAGCCTTTACTCAAAATGTTTACACAAATGAAGTGAAAATAGAGCATGTATTAAAAATTGTTCATCAACTTGATCCTGCGGGTGTTGGAGCACGGCATTTACAAGAATGTTTATTGATTCAATTACAACGAAAAAGTCAAAATAATAATATTACATTAGCCATAAGTATTCTAAATAAAGCATTTGATCAATTCACAAAGAAACATTTTCAAAAATTAATTCAAAAATTCAATATCACTGAATCACAGCTAAAAGATGCCATTATTGAAATTGAGAGGTTAAATCCAAAACCAGGAAGTTCATATGCAGGTCACACTCGAATGATAGAGCATGTTGTCCCTGATTTTACAATTAAAATTACAGAGGGAGCTCTTCATTTGACTCTTAATGGACGAAATGCTCCAGAACTGCATGTGTCAAGAGAATACAATAATATGCTCAAAGGTTTTAAAGAATCCAAAAACAAATCAAAGTCACAAAAAGACACCGTTCTCTTCATAAAACAAAAACTAGATTCTGCAAAGTGGTTTATCGATGCCATAAAACAAAGACAGCAAACACTATTTGTGACCATGAATGCCATTATGAATTATCAGGAAGCTTATTTTTTATCTGGAGATGAGCGACTCTTGAAACCCATGATACTAAAAGATATTGCTGATAAAATTGGTATGGATGTTTCAACAATATCTAGAGTTGCCAACAGTAAATATGTGGACACACCATATGGAACAAAGTTAATTAAAGAGTTTTTTAGTGAATCCATGACTAATGATCAAGGAGAAGAGGTTTCCACCCGAGAAATAAAGAAAATTTTAGAGACAGTGATTGACGAGGAAAGCAAAAAGAAGCCTTTAACTGACGAAAAACTTGCAGGTATCTTAAAAGAAAAAGGATACCCTATTGCGAGACGTACTGTCGCAAAATACCGCGAACAACTTGATATCCCTGTTGCTAGATTGCGTAAACAAATTTGACTTGAACTTTTTTTTAAAAAGCATATCGTATATTTTTCACCCAATACTGATACCCTTCCTTGGCGCATATGTGCACTTTCTTTTAGCTCCTAAACAATTCGACACAACGTATAATTATAGTGTCTTACTACTTATTTTTTTACTAACAATTGTTCTGCCTTTATCGTTGTCTTATGCCCTACAGAAATTAAAAATTATAAATTCTATTCATTTAAAGACCACTAGAGAGCGTATTGTACCCCTCATATTAAATGCCATAATTGTCGTATTAGTTATCCGATATATCACACCAATTGAGAGTTCTTCTGAACTGTATTACTTTTTTACGGGGATTTTATTCTCCACTGTAGCATGTTTATTTTTAGCTTTTTTAAAATTTAAAGCAAGTATACATATGATCGCTATCTCTGGCCTATTAATGTATCTTATAGCAACAGGGGTGCACTTGAACATTGATATTACTGCCTTAATTGCTCTGCTATTTGTAATAACCGGTGCTCTCGCAACATCACGACTTTACATGAAAGCACATACATTTTCTGAATTGCTTGTTGGCGTTTTTATTGGCTTCATTCCACAACTAATACTAATAAACTATTGGTTATAAAATATAAAAAATAAGGCCTGCTTTTATTGTTGATAATTCAAGAGCAGCCCCATCTAAGCGTTGATTTTTAAAAATACTATTTAGAGGGTAATAGAAATTTAAATTCCAATTGTCATAACCAAAACTACATGTTAAACCATACTGGAATTTATTTAAAGTTTCATCAATTTTAATTTTATACGACGCATCAACTGAATTAAATTTTGAGTTAGATGCAAAAACATAACCAATTTTAAAACCTGCATAAATCCGCCAAAACTTATAGCTTTCAAAAGTAGAAGTACGCCAACGTACTTCGAAAGGAAGTTCAAGTTGATAAAGGTCAAACCTATTCATATCAAAACTTCCACCGCTAACCACTTCAAATTCTATGTTGTTATTCTCCCTGAAAATTTTTAAATTTTGATTAAATGAGTTTGCAGACAACCCCATTCCCAATCCAAGTGCTACAGTTCTATTAAAATTTATTGGTAAATCCCGAATAAAGCCCAAATTGAATCCTCCAGAAAATCCATTTTGAGAAATCCCAGAAGATTTCTCATTCAATATGTTATAGGTTATATTTAAATATATTTGATCTTCTCTATAGAGAGAGTCTACTTCCATATTATCACCTGATTGTTGTGCCCAAATAATGTTAACACTAGTTAGCAAACATAAACAAATAAAAAGGTTCCTCATTATAAATTTAAATGACAATAAAAAAGGGCATTCATAAATGAATACCCTTGTTATTTAATAAAATTAAGATATTATTGATTGTTTTTAGAAACGTCTCCTGGAATTGCAGCATAATTAATTTTCAAGGCATTTACTTTTCTTAACTCCTGCTTGATGTCTCCTACTAATCCCATGTTAGCTTCTTTGTCGACTTTTAAAGACGTTGTCAAAAATGGCACTAACTCTTCTCGTTTAGAAGCTCTTTCCGAAGCGATAAAAGCAGCTATTTCATCAACTGAAGCAAAATCATCATTTAATTGAATTCTAGCCTCCGTACCCATTTTTTTATAATTACTACTCGGTTTACCAGCATAAATATACATGACTAGATCTTTTTTCTCTAGTTTTTCAACTTGATCCGCGTTAGGTAATTTATTTTCAATCTTTAAGGTGTTTTCTCTCATTACAGTCGCAACCATAAAAAAGAATAACAGCATAAATACAATGTCTGGTAATGATGCTGTATTTACTGCTGGCAAATCGCCTCCTTTTTTCTTTTTAAACTTAGACATAACTGTTTATGCTTTTTAAAAATTATTGTTCTTGTACTTCTGAAAGTTTTTGAGGATACTCTAATTTTATTCTATCGATAACCTCCTTCAACTTCGTTTTATTTCCAGGCCATTTAACGTCCTTGTACTTTTTTTGCATTTCAATGAAATTCATATCTCTAAATCCAGAAGATGGCCCTAATTGAAGAGCTCTCTTGTTTCTCAACTCATTGTAAGCACCAACAAGTTCATTTTGAACTGAAATGTATTGTGCATAAGATGTTTCACGGAGGTTTTTCAAAGAAATAATTGCTTTGTCAGGATTATCTGAAGAACTTTCATCCCTCACACCATTACAATAATCACAAGAACCATCTCCACCATTATCCAAAAATGCAACAGCTGCAGTTCTTAAATCTTCTAATTCCATGATTTCATCCTCAACAAGCAATTGGTCTTTGTTATTAATTAATACTGTAAAGATATTTTTCTGCTTTATAATAACATCCTCTTCAGACTCTTCCATGGGAGGTAATTTTCTGGTAATTCCAGAATCCTTCTCCATAGTTGTTGTTACTAAGAAAAATATTAACAATAAAAAAGCGATGTCGGCCATTGAGCCTGCATTGACTTCTGGTGCTGATCTTTTTGCCATAGTTATTTAATCATTTTTTTCACCCCTGTATACAACATTGTACCACTGGCTATTATCGCTAGAGCATAAAACATGTATAAACCTGCACCTACTAATTTGCTGTCACTTGCTGATAGCATTTCGCCATCTCTTAATTCTGTTTCAACGCCTTCAGCAAAAACAAAATAACATATTAACGCTAGTACTAAAAATGATCCTACTCCTTTCAAAGCGCCAATCAACGCTTCTTTATGAGACACTAAGTTTAATACAGTAAACACAACAACTGATGCAATTACCAAAAATAACACTGCATAAGCTACAAACATCATGTTATCTATTTGACCATCATTGCCTGCTATAATCATCACCCCAAAAAGTATTCCAACAAGTGCTAGAACCATTGAAATGATTTTAAATATTTTATGAAAACCCATAATTATTTATGTTTTAAATTACTTCTTATGTCTTACCAATAAATCCATCAATGAAATCGATGCATCTTCCATATCATTCACTATGCTGTCAATTTTTGCAATAATATAATTATAAAATATCTGAAGTATAATTGCAACAATTAAACCGAATACTGTTGTTAATAAGGCAATTTTAATACCTCCCGCTACAAGTGATGGCTGCATGTCTCCTGCTGCTTCAATCTTATCAAAAGCATCAATCATACCAATAACAGTTCCCATAAACCCGAGCATTGGTGCTAAGGCTATAAATAAAGACACCCATGATACATTTTTTTCTAATTGACCCATTTGAACACCCCCATAAGCTACGACAGCTTTTTCAGCAGAATCAATATCTTCATCAACTCTATCTAATCCTTGGTAAAAAATAGAAGCAACAGGTCCTTTGGTGTTTCTACATACTTCTTTAGCAGCCTCAACACCTCCCTTTGAAGACAGTGCGTCTTCTACTTCTTGGACTAACTTTTTTGAGTTTGTAGTGGATAAATTTAAAAAGATAATTCTTTCAATAGCAATTGCTAACCCCAGAATTAAACATAATAGTACAATACCCATAAATCCTGGGCCCCCTTCAATAAATCTCTTTTTTAATTCTTGGTGAAATCCAACCTCTTCAGAAGCCATTGCTCCATCATCTTGAGTTGAACTTACAATAGTGTTGACAAATGAATTAGTGTTTGCATTTGTGCTTGCATTTGCGGTTCCGAATGCCATAGTACATGCAATGGCTAGAATTGAAAATAATCTTTTCATTGTTCTCGATCTTAATTTTATTAGTTAAAGTGTTAAAGATATAAAAAAATTGCAATTAACAAATAAAAATCAAAGACACTTAATGAGTAATTGCTTATCCTTTTCACAACAATTTTCATGCCTAAAATAAAAGTAAAAATTTCCTTTACTTTCGCAGAGAGGAAGGGATTCGAACCCTCGATACGCTTTTGGCGTATACACACTTTCCAGGCGTGCGCCTTCGACCACTCGGCCACCTCTCTGTAATTTCTGTTATTACAAGCGGGCAAATAACAAAAAAAACTTTAAATGTTAAAACTTTGAATGTTAATTTTAAGACATTTCTCCTCTAAGAGATTGCTCGTATTTTGTTCGAAATAATTCCGGCGATAGGTTCTTCGTCAACAAATACATAAGTTTTGTTATTGCAGCTTCTGTTGTCATATCTCCAGCTGAAATGAGCCCAATTTCTTGAAGTTTTTCACTCGTTTCATATTGTCCCATCAAAACACTCCCTCCAGAACATTGTGTCACATTGATTATGTAAATCCCCTTTTGAATTACCTTACTCAATAAATCTATAAACCATTGTTGAGTTGTTGTGTTCCCTGCACCGTATGTTTCTAAAACAACACCTTCCAAATCAGAACACAATAAGAAAACTTGAAGCATTTTTTCTGAGATTCCAGGAAATAATTTAACGATAGAAACGTTGGTGTTCAGTTGAGAATGGATTTTAAATTTAAAAGCATTAGACGGCTTGATTAAAAAATCTTTATTAATCTTTAAATGCACTCCTGACTCTAATAATTCTGGATAGTTTAGAGAAGCAAACGCTTCAAAATGCTCTGCATTTATTTTTGTAGTTCTATTCCCACGGTAAAGTTTGTATTCGAAATAAAGTCCAACCTCTTTAATGATAGGGCCATCATAATCACGCAACGAAGCAACTTGTATTGATGTAATTAAGTTCTCTTTTGCATCCGTTCGCAAGTCTCCAATAGGTAATTGTGATCCTGTAAATATAACAGGTTTAGACAAGTTCTCTAACATAAAACTAAGAGCTGATGCCGTGTAACTCATAGTATCACTACCGTGTAAAACAACAAAACCGTCGCATGAATGATAATAAGTCTCTATAATATCTGCGATTTTAATCCAATATTGAGGACTCATATTTGAAGAATCTATTGGCTCTTCAAAAGAAACTGTTTCTATCGTACAGTCTAATAGCTTCAATTCTGGGATTTTAATCAGTAAGTTGTCAAAATCAAATGATTTTAATGCTCCTGTTTCTGGATTCTTTATCATCCCTATAGTCCCACCAGTATAAATTAAAAGTATATTGGATTGATACATCGCTAAATATTAAAAACTTTAATTGAATTATTTGTTGTTATTTTGGCTATCTCTTCTACAGTTAAACCGTATAATTCTGATAACTTATTTAAAACCTCAACAAGATAGCTGCTCTCGTTACGCTTTCCTCTGTATGGAGTTGGAGATAAATAAGGGGAGTCCGTTTCCAGTACAATATGCTTCAAATCAATTTTATTAATAAATTGATTAATTTTTCCATTTTTAAACGTTACAACACCGCCTATACCAAGCTTCATATTATAAGATATTGCTCGCTCAGCTTGATCAAATGTTCCTGTAAAACAATGAAATATACCAAAAAGGTCAGGTCCCTTTTGGTCTTCTAAAATATCAAAAACTTCTTCAAACGCTTCGCGGCAATGTATCACAATTGGGAGTCTATGTTTTTTTGCTAATTGAATTTGATATTTAAAAGCATGTTGTTGTGCAGTAAGAGTTGACTTATCCCAATATAAATCAATTCCTATTTCTCCCACAGCAACAAAAGGTCGTTGATCAAGAAGTTTTTCCACCTGACTTAACTCCTCCAAATAATTTGATTTTACGGATGTTGGGTGAAGTCCCATCATTAAATATACATGATTAGGATAAGATTTTTCAAGATTAAGCATCGCACTAGTGTGAGTTGAATCAATGGCAGGAATAAAGAATCTCGTTATTCCTGCATTAATAGCACGAGCTATCATTTCTTCTCTATCGTCCTCAAATGCTTCACTATATAAATGGGTATGCGTATCGGTAATAATCATGAAGCTAAAGTAAGGTATGATTGTTATATTTGAAAAATAAAATAAAAATATGTTACATACGCTGTTGATTGATCAGGGGTACACAAAAATCAAGCTTCACATTACACCAACGAATCATTTTAAATTAATTGTAAAAATTAACAAGACAAAAGGTATGTTTATTTTGGATACTGGTGCATCAAATTCATGTGTCGATGTTAATTCTAGAAAACTGTTTAATTTACATTCTGAAAATTCCATAATTGATGCTACCGGTGCTGGAACTTCTAATATAAAAACGCAACTATCTACAAAAAATACTTGCAGCATTGGTCAATGGACATGCATTAACACCATGATTATTATTATTGATTTGAAACATGTAAATAATGCTTTAAATGAACAAAATTGCACACCTATTCATGGTATTATTGGTTCGGATATTTTAAAAAAAGGAAACGCAATCATTAATTATAAAAGTAAATACCTTTATCTTAAAAGCTCATGATTTGATTGTAACATTCAAATTTTAAACAATGGGCCATACAAAAATAACTTAGCTGCTCAATTTTCAAATATTAAAAAAACTCATGTTTTTATTTAAATTTACGTAGAACTACGTATTGTGAATTTCGTTGAAATATATATCTTTGTGGTGCTATTAATTAGTTCTTAGGGAGAATTAAGAAAGCTCTAAATTGTAATGATTTAGAGCTTTCAAACTTTTATTAAGATACCTAATCAATAATCGCTCAAGCAACTTACAATTAACAATAGCGCTGTAAATCCCGCAACTTTAAAATTTTTAGTTAATATTTGTTCAATAAAGGAGATTTCATGATTAGAAATCTCCTTTATTCTATTTGCTGAAAGCAATATTAAAGTTCAAGTGATTTTTTAATATCGTTATTCATAAGTATTTCTATTGGGTTTTCTAAAGCCTCCTTGATCGCTACCAAAAAGCTCACCGATTCTCTACCATCAATAATCCTGTGATCATACGATAAGGCAACAAACATGATCGGTCTAATTTCAACATTTCCTTTGATAGCCACAGGTCGTTCAACAATGTTATGCATCCCTAGTATTCCACTTTGAGGAGGATTTATAATAGGTGTAGACAACATACTCCCAAACACACCTCCATTTGAAATTGTAAATGTTCCACCAGTCATTTCATCAACGGTTATTTGACCTTCCCTAGCTCTAATTGCCAATCGTTTCACTTCAGACTCTACCCCTTTAAATGACAAATTTTCAGCATTTCTTATTACAGGAACCATCAATCCTTTAGGTCCAGAAACAGCAATACTTATATCACAAAAATCATAGCTAATCATCTCTTTACCATCAATCATTGAATTGACCGCTGGATACATTTTTAAAGCTCTAACGACTGCCAAAGTAAAGAAACTCATAAACCCTAAACCAACACCATGCTTGTCTTTAAATTTATCCTTATACTCTTTTCTTAATTCAAAAATAAACGACATATCAACCTCATTAAAAGTAGTTAACATCGCTGTTGTATTTTTCGCTTCAACTAATCGCTCAGCAACTTTACGGCGTAACATAGACATTTTGCTCTTTGAACTCCCTCTGCCCTCTTGATTAATCGCTTTTCCCATAGAGGGTACCGCTTTGATTGCATCTTCTTTCGTAATTCTTCCGTCTCTACCTGAACCAACAATAGCCTTCTGGTCTATTCCTTTTTCAGTTAATATTTTATTTGCAGCTGGGCTTGGTGTTCCTGATGCATAGGATTGTTTTGGATCACTTAATTCTGAACTTAATTTCGGAGATTGCTTTAAAACCTCATTTGTCACATTTATATTTGTGTCATTCTCGACTGGCTTTTCAGCACTTGTATCAATTAAACACACTACTTGACCCACTTCAACAGCATCTCCTTCTTCTGCTTTGAGAGTAATTATTCCACTCTCTTCAGCTGGCAACTCTAAAGTCGCCTTGTCACTGTCTACTTCAGCGATGGCTTGATCTTTTTCTACATAGTCTCCGTCCTGAACTAACCAAACCGCTATTTCTACTTCTGTAATAGACTCACCTGGAGAAGGTACTTTCATTTCTAAAACCATAATATCTTATATAAAATTATTTGCATTAAATATGATCAACATACTCACTAACAAGATGACTAAAATAATTACCCAATATCTTTTAAACATTGATTTAGTCCAATTATTCCCACCCCACATCGGTATCTGATTATTTTTTAGCATTAACACTTATTTATTTTTTAATTCAAAATCTTAATTTATTCAATTTAAAAGTAATCTATATTGTTCCCTTTCAATTGAATTGATTGTTTTTTGTTTTATCAAAAACATAATCAATGACTTGCTGATGACGCCTTTTGCTTCTTGTAGCACTCCCGGCAGCTGGAGCACTATATGGTCTCCTAGCTGCTAATCGCCAATTTCTGGTATCTTCATAGTGCATCATAATATGAGAATATGCTCCCATATTTTTTGGTTCCTCTTGCGCCCATACAATATCATGAGCATTTTTGAACTTAGTCATGATTGCTCTGATTTCATCAACTGGTAAAGGAAATAATTGTTCAATTCTAATTAAAGCAACATTTTCTCTTCCTAATTTTTTTCTTTCCTCTAATAGGTCATAATAAAACTTCCCAGTTACGAATATCAAAGATGTGACTTGATTAATATTAACTTTTAAATCATCCATCACCATTTGAAAACCTCCATTTGCAAATTCGTCAACTGTCGAAACAACAAGTGGATGTCTTAGTAGACTTTTAGGCGTAAAAACAATTAGTGGTTTTCTGAAATTTGCTTTCATTTGTCGTCTAAAAAGATGATACAAATTTGCTGGAGTCGTGCAATCTGCAACAACTAAGTTATCTCTTGAACAAAGTTGTAAATAACGTTCCATACGAGCGGATGAGTGCTCTGCCCCTTGGCCTTCATAACCATGAGGTAATAACATCACAAGACCATTTTGAAGCTTCCACTTATCTTCAGCTGCCGAAATATATTGGTCTAGCATGATTTGAGCACCATTACTAAAGTCTCCAAATTGAGCCTCCCAAATTGTCAATGTATTTGGACTTGCCATGGCGTATCCATAATCAAATCCAACTACCCCATATTCTGATAATAATGAATTATAAATATGAAATTTCCCTTGATTTTCACTAATGCTATTGTGTAGAATTATTTCTTCCTCACTGTCTTCTACTTTTACCACTGCATGTCTGTGCGAAAAAGTTCCTCTTTCTACGTCTTGCCCGGAAATACGAATATCAAATCCCTCCTCCAACAAAGTCCCATAGGCAAGATGTTCCCCCATAGCCCAGTCTAATTTATTCTCCAAAAACATGGTTTTTCTTGATTGAATAAGGCGTTCAATTTTTCGAATGAATTTTTTATCTTTAGGTAATGTTGAAATTACATGGGTAATTTCCTCTAATTTTCGAATATCGTAAGTTGTATCAACAGGTGCCATCATTTCCGCAGCATTCACTCTATTAAACTCCTGCCACTCCTCTTGCATAAATGGAGTGATGACTGTTTTGGCCTCTTTTCTTGAATCTTTAAGTTCAGACTCTAGCATTGACTTATAATCAGATTCTAACTTTTTTACATGATTCCTGTCAATAATTCCCTCCTCTATTAATTTTGCAGCATACAGATCTCTCGGATTTTGATGCGACGCAATAGCTTTATATAGTTTTGGTTGTGTAAATCTTGGCTCATCTCCCTCATTATGGCCATACTTTCTATAACCAAGTAAGTCAATAAAAACATCTCGCTTGAAGGTCATTCTAAAATCGAGTGCAAATAAAACTCCATGAACAACGGCCTCCGCATCATCTGCATTAATATGTAAAACTGGAGACAAAGTGACTTTCGCAACATCAGTACAGTACGTACTTGAGCGAGCGTCTAAATAATTTGTTGTAAAGCCTATTTGATTATTTACAACAATATGAATCGTTCCGTTTGTTTTGTAACCATCTAATTTAGCCATTTGAACCACCTCATAAACAATCCCTTGGCCGGCAATTGCAGCGTCTCCGTGAACCACAATTGGCAACACTTTGCTAAAATCATCTGAATAGTATTTATCTTGTTTTGATCTTGTAATTCCTTCTACAACCGAACCAACAGTCTCCAAATGAGAAGGATTAGGTGCAATATTTAGATTAATTCTATTTCCATTGTCGGTCATTCGCTTGCTCGTCCAACCCAAATGATACTTGACATCGCCATCAAAAACCTTTTCTTCATAATCTTTCCCATCAAATTCACTAAAAATATCTTTCGCAGATTTTCCAAAAATATTTGTAAGTGTACTCAACCGACCACGATGCGCCATACCCATAACAAACTCTTTGACTCCGTACGAAGCAGCTCGTTCAATAACCGCATCTAAGGCAGGAATTAATGACTCCCCCCCTTCAAGGGAAAATCTTTTTTGACCAACATATTTAGTATGTAAGAAATTTTCAAAAGAAACCGCTTCATTTAATTTTGAAAGAATGTGTTTTTTTTGATCTATATTAAATGACGTGTGATTGTCATTTATGTTTAATCGATCTTGTATCCATTGAATCTCTTCTGGCTTTCTAATATACATGTACTCAACACCGATAGCTTCGCAATAAATAGCCTCTAGATGAGTTCTAATTTCTTTTAAAGTCTTGGCGCCAATACCTAAAATTTCACCAGCATTAAAAACAGTATCCAAATCATTTTTGGATAGCCCAAAATTTTCAATACTGAGTGTTGGTGCATACTGTCGTCTGTCACGAACTGGATTTGTTTTAGTAAAAAGATGTCCCCTACTTCTGTAACCGTCAATCAGTTTTACAACTTGAAACTCTTTTTGGACATGTTCTGGAATCTGGGTTGAAACTCCCTCTACTAATTCATTATTAAATCCATAGTTTTCACTACCAAAATCGTACCCTTGAAAAAAAGCTTTCCAACTTGGCTCTATTGAATCAGGATTATCTAAATATTGATCGTATAAATCAGCAAAGTATGCTGTATGTGCTGCGTTTAAAAAGGAATATTTGTCCATTGTATTTTTGAGGGAATTTCCCGTCAACAAAATTTTCTCAAAAATACAACTTTTACCAAAATTAGGAATTGTTTTGGTATTTATTTCTATACCAAACTTTTTGCCATTCGCCTCGTAAAATGAAATATGTAACCTGCTCTAAAGGTCTCAAAGAATTAGAACCACGTAATTCACTTATTTTGTTTTCAGAAATATCGGTGACGTAAAGTAACTTTAGATAATACGTGTTTTCGTTACGTATTAAATTTGACATGACTTTTTACAGAAATTATACAAGATCGATAGGATAAATTTCATAATCAAAATCAAGGTCAATACCTGACATGATGAAATCCTTTTTTAATTGTCTTTTCAGTGCTTTGTAAAGTCGGTTATGGTAAAGTTGATAATTAACTCAACAATATTAAGAGAAGTTTGCATTACACTTCTCTATCCATAAGTGAGGTCCCAAACTGCCTGAGAAATATCTTTTTTTCTGATGTTATATTTAAATCATTTAAGACATGAAAAGCTTTTTGAGTATATTTTTTAATGATCTTTTTTGTGTCCAAAGCAGCACCTGTTTCTTGAAAAATTTGTTTGACTTTATTTACTTCATTGTCTCCTTTTATTCTGTCTTCCTGATAAAGATTAAGCAATGTTGATTTCACTTCGCTGTTTGATAGTTCCATCGCTTTTAGGTACAAATATGTTTTTTTGTTTTCAACAATATCTCCTCCAATCTGCTTCCCAAATGTTTTGGAATCACCAAACGAATCTAAATAATCGTCCTGTAACTGAAAGGCTATTCCTAAATATTTTCCAAATTCATAAATGGCGTCTTGATCTTTTATAGGTGCTTTTGCAACAATGGCACCCATTTTCATAGAAGCCCCAACAAGAACAGCAGTCTTATACTCAATCATTTTCAAATACTCTGGGATTGCTACATTAGTTCTTGATTCAAACTCAATATCATATTGTTGTCCTTCACAAACCTCAATTGCAGTTTTGCTAAACAATGAGATTAACGATTTAAACATTACGCCCTGATAGTTTTCAAAGAATTTATATGCTAAAATTAGCATAGCATCTCCAGAAAGGATTCCGGTATTTAAGTTCCATTTTTCATGAACAGTTTGTTTTCCTCGACGTAAAGGAGCAGCATCCATAATATCATCATGAATCAATGAAAAATTATGAAAAACCTCTACTGCCATAGCGGCATCTAAAGCTCTCTCATAGTTACCACTGTACATATCTGTAACCATTAAGGTTAAAACAGGTCGTAATCGTTTACCCCCAAGACCTAGCATATACATAATAGGATTATATAACCCCTTAGGTTGATCTGGAGTTGTCAATGTCTCTACGTAATCATTAAAACTATTTTGATATTTCTCTATATAGTACATGATGTAAAATTAAAATAATTAGTAGAAATAATTAGTACATTTTAATAATCATGTGTTAAAAAATTACTAAACTCTAGAAACTTTTATTGTTTTTAAAGTTTTCATTGCTATTTTTGCGCATTGTATGAAAGATAAAATTATTCTTAAATCAGTCGATTTATTTTTAAGTTATGGCTTTAAAAGCGTCACAATGGATGACATTGCTAACGCTTTAGGTATGTCTAAAAAAACAATCTATCAGCATTTTAATAATAAAACAAAGCTTGTTGAAAGCACCACTTTATATATACAAAAAGTTATTTCAGAGGGAATCAGTAAGATTTGTTCATTGAATAAAAATCCTATTGAAGAAATTTATGCTATCAAACATTTTGTTTCTGACCACTTAAAAAATGAAAAGTCTTCACCTCAATTTCAATTAAAAAAATATTATCCAAATATCTATAAATCAATTAAAGGACATCAATTTGAGCTCATGTATCGATGTATCCAAACTAATATTAATCGTGGAGTACAACTAGGAATTTATCGTAAGAATATGAATATTGATTTCATCACAAGACTTTACTTTAACTGTGTGATGGCAATAAAAGATGACGATCTTTTTCCTCTCAAGACCTTTTCAAAAACCATGCTTGTAGAAAATTATTTAGAATATCATTTGCGCGGAATTTGTACAAACAAGGGGATTCAAATGTTTAATGTAATAAGTAAAAAACACAACTCCTAAATCGTGAAAAAAACAATCCTACTCTTTTTATTGACTAGTACTCCCTTTATAGGAATATCTCAAGATATTCCGGAAATTTTAAGTCTACAAGACGCCATAAACTATGCCTTAAAGAATAATCGTAATGCAAAAAATGCTCAGCGCAGTGTGGAAGCGGCTAATGAGCTTAAATGGGAAACAATTTCCTCTGGGTTGCCACAAATTGGAGTATCGTTGGATTACAATTATTGGCTCAAACAACAAATCTCATTAATCCCCTCTGAATTTTTTGGAGGTAATCCAGGTGAGTTTTCTGAGATTATTTTTGGCACAAAACAAACAATGAGTGTGACTGCGAATTTGAGTCAAAAAATATTTGATGGCTCCTATTTAGTTGGTTTACAATCTGCAAAAGTGTTTTTAGAGATATCTAAAAATGCCCAAAAAAAGACCGTTTTAGACATTAGAAAATCTGTGATTAATGCTTATGGTAACGTTTTACTTGCCGAAGAAAGTGAGAAAATATTAGAGAAAAATTTACAAGTTTTAGAGATTAACTTCAATGAAACAAGTAAGATTTATGAAAATGGTTTAATTGAAGAAGAGAGTGTTGAACAACTACAAATTACCCTTTCAAGAGTTAAGAACAATTTATTAAACGCTAGACGTCTGAAAGATTTAGCCTATAAAATGTTAAACCTTACACTTGGTATTGATGTTGATTCGGCTGTAAATCTAAGCGATAATTTAAAATTTTTGACTGACGAAAATATTGTTATTAGCTTATTAAATGCTGATGAAGATATTGAACAAACGATTGATTATAAGATCGCAAAAAATGATACCGACTCAAAAGAACTGTTAGTCAAATTAGAAAAAAGTAAGTCATTACCAACATTGAATGCTTTTATAAATGGTGGTTATCTGGGGAACAATAACTCATTTGATTTTTTAAATACTTCTCAAAAATGGTTTGGGCTATCACTCATAGGAGTAACTATGAGCATTCCTATTTTTAGTTCTGGAATGCGTATTGCTGCAACAAAACGCGCAAAAATTAATTTAGAACAATCACGTGATAATTTAATTGAAACTGAACAGATAATTAAACTTGAGATTTTAAAAGCAAAAAGTGCTTATAAATTTGCTATTGAAGAATACAATAACAACCAAAAAAATCTTCGCTTAGCAGAACGAATTGAAAAAAAGAATCAAATCAAATTTTTTGAAGGAATTAGTTCAAGTTTTGATTTACGACAAGCTCAAGCTCAATTGTATAAATCTCAACAAGAATTATTACAATCCATGCTAGAGGTCATCAATAAAAAAGCAGATTTAGAGACCGCTTTAAATCAAATCCCAAAAAACTAATTTTACAGAAAGTACAAAATGAAATATTTACTTCCCATTATAATTCCAACATTACTTCTTACCTCATGTGGTGGTGAAAAAAAACAACAATCAATAAATGACATCATTGATTCGGGCAATATCTCAATACTTCGTAAAAAGAAAAAAGATATTGAAATAACCCAATTAAATTTATCCAATCAGTTGGATTTAGTGAATGATGCCATTTCCGCTATCGACACCACTAAAAAATTATCTCAAATAACGACGATCAAAGTCACCAAAGAAGTTTTTAATCATTACCTCGAACTACAAGGAAACGTATCAACAAAACAAAACATTATTATCTCTCCAGAGTTTAATGGTGTCCTAAATGCTGTCTATGTTGAAGAGGGGCAAATTGTTAAAAAAAATCAATTACTGGCTAAAATTGATGACGGAGGTTTAGGTCAACAACTAGCACAATTAAAAATCCAAACAAATCTAGCAAAAACCACCTTTGAGCGTCAAGAGCGCTTATGGAAACAAAAAATAGGTAGTGAAATACAATATCTTCAAGCTAAGTCAAATTACGAGGCCCAGCGCGAGCAAATCAATCAATTGAATAGTCAATTGGCAAAAACTGAAGTTAGAGCACCTTTTGACGGAACCATTGATGATGTCATTACAGACCAAGGAAATGTTGTTGCTGCGGGAATGACACCACTCATACGTATCGTGAATTTAAATGAGATGTACATTGAAACGAATGTTCCTGAAGCTTACCTTTCAAGTGTTGTTCCGGGAAAAACTGTTTATGTTGATTTTCCAATTTTGAATAAAACAATTACAGCATCTGTAAGACAAGCAGGAAATTTCATCAATGCAGCCAATCGAACATTTAAAATCGAAATTAATATTCCAAATATGGATCAATTAATAAAACCAAACCTAACCGCAAAATTACGAATTAATGATTATTCTAATGAAAGCGCCTTTCTAATTCCTCAAAGTATCATTTCAGAGAATGCAGATGGAAAGCAATATGTGTACATTGTTCAAAACACTAATAGCTCAAATTTTGGAGTTACAAAAAGAGTCATTATCACTACAGGTAAAAATTATCAAGATCAAGTTGAAGTTTTAAATGGTTTAAAATCAAATATGCTGTTGATCGAAGAAGGTGCTCGTAGTGTTAAAGAAGGACAAGAGGTAGAAATTATTAACCAATAATCTGCAAAGTAATGACAGAAAAACAAAAAACGGTTAGTAAAGATTTTCCTTTATCAACGTGGGCTATCAATAATTCAACAACCATTTACGTCCTAATTGCCTTAATATTAATTTTAGGTATTAAGGCATTTTACAGCATGCCGCGTGAAAATTTTCCTGAGATTAATGAAACAAAAATATATATAAGTTCTGTGTATCCTGGGAATACAGCAGAAGATGTTGAAAAGCTCATTACAGATCCCCTCGAGGACAAATTAAAAACTGTAAGTAATGTTGTGGAAATCAGCTCAACATCACAAGAAGACTTTTCTATGGTCGTTGTAGAGTTTGATGAAAACATCACCTTGGATCAGGCAAAACAAAAAGTTAAAGATGAAATTGATACTGAAACATCTTCAGAAGATTGGCCAACATTTAATAATGCTAAGATAGAACCTAATGTGTTTGCACTAAGTATGTCGGAAGAAATGCCCATTCTTAACATAAATATATCGGGTGATTATCCTGTACAAAGATTAAAAGAGTTTGCTGAATATCTACAGGATGATATTGAAGACCTTTCAGAGATAAAACAAGCTGATATAAGAGGAGCTCAAGACAAAGAAGTTGAAGTTGCTGTTGACATATATAAAATGATGGCTGCCAAAGTTAGCTTTAACGATGTTTTAAATGCTGTCAATGGAGGAAATATTACCATGTCTGCTGGAAATTTGATTGCGAGTGGTCAAAGGCGTACGATTCGAATATTAGGAGAAATTAAATCCCCTAAAGATCTTGAACAGTTTGTGGTAAAATCTGAAAACAACAGCCCTATTTACCTTAAAGATATTGCTGATATTTCTTTTAAGGAAAAAGACATTACAACCTTTGCCCGTCAAAACGGAAAGCGTGTCGTTATGATTGATGTGAAAAAGCGAGCCGGAAAAAATATGGTTGCAGCTTCAGAGCAGGTACAGAAAATTGTTGAAGATGCTATTAGCAATGTTTTTCCAAAAGATCTGAATGTTAATATTTCAAATGACCAATCTCCAAAGACTATAAGTCAAGTGGATGATCTGGTAAATAATATAATTTTTGGTGTCATTTTGGTTGTTGTTGTATTAATGTTTTTTTTAGGTTTTAAAAATGCTGTATTTGTAGGATTTGCGATACCGATGTCAATGTTCATGTCTCTTATGATATTAAATTTACTTGGATACACATTAAACGTCATGATTCTTTTTGGTTTAGTAATGGGATTAGGGATGCTTGTTGACAACGGTATTGTTGTCGTTGAAAATGTTTATCGTTTGATGGATGAAGAAGGTTTGAGTAGGAAGGAGGCTGCTAAAAAAGGAATTGGTGAAATTGCATTTCCAATAATTATTTCAACAGCCACCACGGTGGCAGCATTTATTCCTCTAGGCCTTTGGCCTGGTATCATGGGCGAATTCATGATATTATTGCCAATTACATTGTCAACAGTTTTAGGATCATCTTTGTTCGTTGCTGTATTTTTCAATTCAGTTTTAGTGTCAAAGTTTATGAACACGGTTGACAACGACATGCCTCTAAAACAAATCATCTTAATTACTTCTGCCTTGACTTTTCTAGGGACGATAATTTTTATTGTTGCCGACGATTATCGTGGTGTAGGAACCTTGATGATTTTAGTTGCCATAATGTTTTGGTTATATCGTTTATTTTTAAGAAAATGGGCAAATTCTTTTCAAACGGGAGGACTAGTGAGACTTGAGAATTTTTACGAAAGATGCCTGAAAAATGCCCTTAAAGGTTATCGCCCATACATCATTATAATTGTAACAGTTATTACTTTAATTATTTCATTTATTGGTTTTGGCGCCTCTTTAAGCGAAGGACGAACAAAAATCGAATTTTTTCCAGATAACAAGCCTAATCAAATAATTGTTTATATCGAATATCCTGAGGGAACAGATATTGAAAAAACCAATCGCATTACAAAACAGATAGAAAAGCGAGTTTTTGAAGTCCTTAACCAAAAACAATATACTGACGGCAGATACAACTTTATGATTGAAAGCTCTGTTTCACAAATTGGCGAAGGTGCTGGAAATCCTGAAGCTGATGCAGGTTCTACAGCTGAAATGCCACACAAAGGTAAAATAACTGCCTCAATGCGTGAATTTAAATATCGGCGTGGCGAAGACAGTGAACTCATGCGTCAAAAAGTTCAAGAAGCACTTGTAGGTATTTTCCCAGGTGTACTCATATCTGTTGAAAAAGATGCTAATGGCCCACCAATAGGCCACCCAATTAATATAGAAATAAAAGGCGATGACTACAATGAATTAATTGCTACTGCCGAAAACATGCGTAATTTCATCAATACAAAAAATATTGGAGGCGTAGACGAATTAAAAATTGATGTAAACAAAGACAAACCTTCTATTCAAGTAATTGTTGACAGAAAAAAAGCAGGGGAGTTAGGGGTTAATTCATCTCAGGTTGGTCAACAATTAAGGAATTCAATCTTTGGAGCCAAGGCAGGGATCTTCAAGGAAAATGGAGAAGACTATGATATTTATGTTAGATTTAATAAGGAGAATAGATATAATCGCAGTGCGCTGTTTAATCAAACGATTACTTTTAGGGATATGGCCTCTGGTCAAATAAAAGAAATTCCTGTGTCTGCCATTGCAAAACCAACCAACAACTCTGGATTTAGTGCGATAAAACACAAAGGAGTAAAACGTGTAGTAACGTTATATTCCGCACTAGCTCCTGGCTTTAGTGATGCAGGAGCAGTTGTTTCGCAAATTCAGAATGAAATGAGATCATTTAAAAAACTATCTAACAAAATAAAAATTGACTACACAGGTCAAATCGAGGAAGAAAATAAACAAATGACATTTTTAATAGGTGCTTTTTTTACAGGCTTAAGTTTAATTTTCTTCATATTAATTTTTCAGTTTAATTCTGTTTCCAAACCTGGAATTATTATGCTAGCTATATTCCTTAGTTTTATTGGTGTTTTTGGTGGTTTAGTCATAACTGGAGCACCATTTGTCATTATGATGACCATGATGGGAATTATTGCTCTTGCGGGTATTGTTGTCAACAACGGGGTTGTGTTGCTAGATTACACCCAACTACTTATGGATAGAAAAAAAATAGAACTCAACTTAAAAAATCATGAATATTTGAGCAAAGAGCAACGATTTAATACAATTGTAAAAGGGGGAAAAGCACGCTTAAGACCTGTACTCCTAACAGCAATTACCACAATACTCGGACTAATTCCGTTAGCCGTTGGGATCAATATTGACTTTTTTAGTTTAATGAGTGACTTTAATCCTAATATTTATATAGGTGGTGATAATGTTGTTTTTTGGGGGCCTCTTGCCTGGGCTGTTATTTACGGATTACTTGTAGCGACGTTTTTGACACTAATTGTGGTACCGATACTATTCTTTTTATCAACTACATTTAAATCGTGGTTGAAAAGAAAAACACAAGTAACTAACTCAACCAAAGGACCTGTAAGTTCATTGACTTAATAATTTCAGGTATTGATGTTTTTAATTTTTAACGATCTTTTTATGAAGGGACAAATCTGCTGATCTCGCAATTAAATAATAAACACCCGAGCTTAAATGACGGATATCAATTTGACTCCCAAATTCCAAGCGCTCCTTTAAAAAGACTCTAGCTCCTAAAACATCAAAGAGTTCAACTTGATATAATGAGCTATTTGAGTCTATATGAATGATATCTTGACTTGGATTCGGATAAATATTAAAGATTGTTTCTGAGACCTTGTTTTGAGACAGTGTTGAGCTTTCTACAATATGTAATGTTTGATTAACAGGAACATTATACAAAATATCTTCAACACCACTTAACCATGTAACCTTAACGTAATCTAATGTTGTATAATTACCAACACCAAAAAACTCTGCTCCTGAATTTTGACTTGTATAACCTTCCCCATTTAAAGTATATCGATACTGCTTATTATTTTCAATTGAAATCTCAATCCAAGAACCAATACCCATCCTATTGGTAGTACTTCCCTCTAAAGTTATCTTTAACCAATTATTAAACTCTGTATTAGAGTTTAACCAAAGAAAATGATTGTCAGGCTCATTATTCAATACCGATATATCAGGTAAACCATCATTATTGATGTCTCCAATAGCATTTGAATAGCTTTCCGCAATGTCTGTGGAAAACCCTGCACTTGAAGGTATCGTAAAAATACCATTGTCATTTTGATAAAATGCCGATGGTAGTTGGCCGCTTGTCCCATCTCTCATGCCACTCACATAGAGATCAAGGTCACTATCATTGTCAGCGTCTAAAAACACTGCTCCCCATGAAATACTTTGAAAGAGCGTCCCATTACTACTAGCAATATTAGTAAACGTTTCATCTCCATTATTTTCAAGAAAATAATTTCCACTTGACGTGTTGGTTATATAAATATCTAAAAATCCATCACTATTGTAATCCCCAATTGTTGTTGACATGGCATCCATTGTGATTCCGGAACCAGAACTTGAACTCACATCTGTGAAGGTTCCGTTACCATTATTTTTATATAGAATATTAGAGGTTGTAAATCTATCATTTGCAATGTAGATATCCTGCCAACCGTCATTGTTGAAATCAAAAAAAGATGCACAAAATGATAAATGATTTAGATTACTAATCCCAGCAGAACTACTCACATCCGTAAAAGTTGCATCTCCATTGTTTCTGTATAATAAATTTGGCTGTAACCCATTAGCCATATCCCGATTTGATATGAAAACATCAAGATAACCATCATTATTATAATCACCCCAAGAACCTCCCCATGAATTCATAATACTCGTAGACAACCCTGATGATTCCGTAATATCGGTGAAATTCATAAAACCATCATTGAGATATAATTGATTTGAAGCATTGTTACTCACAACAAACAAATCATTATCACCATCATTATCTATATCAACCCAATTAAGCTGACGTGTATCACTGTCATTATCGACCCCATCAAAACTTATCGAAACAAAAACCCCACTATTATTTTGAAAAAAATAAAGTGGATCTCCATCTTGTGAAGCGTACGATAAATCATCCCAACCATCATTATTGAAGTCGAAAAATGACATCCCTCCAACAAAGGCACCATTCCCATGAGAAACATTAATGTTTTGACTCGATGAAATTTCAGAAAATGAAATTTGAGCAGGCAACCTCCAAAAACTTAAAACAAAAACAAAACAGATATATAAGTTTACTTTCATTACAAATCCTTTACACATTGAATGATTTGAGCTACCCCTCTATAAATTGACGAACAATTGGTGATTAATTAAATTCTGAGAACTAACTAGTCAACAATTATTTTTTTTATAATTCTCTTTGCCTTGGCCTTAAATTTCAAATAATAAACACCCGAGCTTAAATGACGGATATCAATTTGACTCCCAAATTCCAAGCGCTCCTTTAAAAAGACTCTAGCTCCTAAAACATCAAAGAGTTCAACTTGATATAATGAGCTATTTGAGTCTATATGAATGATATCTTGACTTGGATTCGGATAAATATTAAAGATTGTTTCTGAGACCTTGTTTTGAGACAGTGTTGAGCTTTCTACAATATGTAATGTTTGATTAACAGGAACATTATACAAAATATCTTCAACACCACTTAACCATGTAACCTTAACGTAATCTAATGTTGTATAATTACCAACACCAAAAAACTCTGCTCCTGAATTTTGACTTGTATAACCTTCCCCATTTAAAGTATATCGATACTGCTTATTATTTTCAATTGAAATCTCAATCCAAGAACCAATACCCATCCTATTGGTAGTACTTCCCTCTAAAGTTATCTTTAACCAATTATTAAACTCTGTATTAGAGTTTAACCAAAGAAAATGATTGTCAGGCTCATTATTCAATACCGATATATCAGGTAAACCATCATTATTGATGTCTCCAATAGCATTTGAATAGCTTTCCGCAATGTCTGTGGAAAACCCTGCACTTGAAGGTATCGTAAAAATACCATTGTCATTTTGATAAAATGCCGATGGTAGTTGGCCGCTTGTCCCATCTCTCATGCCACTCACATAGAGATCAAGGTCACTATCATTGTCAGCGTCTAAAAACACTGCTCCCCATGAAATACTTTGAAAGAGCGTCCCATTACTACTAGCAATATTAGTAAACGTTTCATCTCCATTATTTTCAAGAAAATAATTTCCACTTGACGTGTTGGTTATATAAATATCTAAAAATCCATCACTATTGTAATCCCCAATTGTTGTTGACATGGCATCCATTGTGATTCCGGAACCAGAACTTGAACTCACATCTGTGAAGGTTCCGTTACCATTATTTTTATATAGAATATTAGAGGTTGTAAATCTATCATTTGCAATGTAGATATCCTGCCAACCGTCATTGTTGAAATCAAAAAAAGATGCACAAAATGATAAATGATTTAGATTACTAATCCCAGCAGAACTACTCACATCCGTAAAAGTTGCATCTCCATTGTTTCTGTATAATAAATTTGGCTGTAACCCATTAGCCATATCCCGATTTGATATGAAAACATCAAGATAACCATCATTATTATAATCACCCCAAGAACCTCCCCATGAATTCATAATACTCGTAGACAACCCTGATGATTCCGTAATATCGGTGAAATTCATAAAACCATCATTGAGATATAATTGATTTGAAGCATTGTTACTCACAACAAACAAATCATTATCACCATCATTATCTATATCAACCCAATTAAGCTGACGTGTATCACTGTCATTATCGACCCCATCAAAACTTATCGAAACAAAAACCCCACTATTATTTTGAAAAAAATAAAGTGGATCTCCATCTTGTGAAGCGTACGATAAATCATCCCAACCATCATTATTGAAGTCGAAAAATGACATCCCTCCAACAAAGGCACCATTCCCATGAGAAACATTAATGTTTTGACTCGATGAAATTTCAGAAAATGAAATTTGAGCAGGCAACCTCCAAAAACTTAAAACAAAAACAAAACAGATATATAAGTTTACTTTCATTACAAATCCTTTACACATTGAATGATTTGAGCTACCCCTCTATAAATTGACGAACAATTGGTGATAACAAATTCTTCATCTGTTCCATCGAAGTTAGCATAACTATTTATAACACTTTCTCCATCGAAATCAACAAATGCTAATCTAAAAAATAATTCATGCTTTTGAAAATAAAAATCAGTTCCAGGTAATAAAGCTACCCCATAATTATTTAATAAATACTCTGAAAGATCATCACTCGTAGTAATTCCAATGTTTTTAAATTTATTTTGAAAACTATTAAATCCAATCATCATGTAAAAGGCTCCTTGAGGGGCAGTACATTCTAGCCCAGAACTCACTAATTGGTTGTATACAAATTCAGCAATTAATTTTAAAACACTCGAGCAATTAGTTATATGATTTTTTAATGATAAATCATACTCATAAGCAGCAATACTGGCATGCTGTATGGGAGCCGCTACTGCGCTAAAGGTTTCACTAAACAGTGATCTATACATAGATTTTAAGCACCATAAATCTTTTGGTAATGCCATGAAGCCTAAACGATAACCTCCTGCTGAAAAAACTTTACTTAATCCTCCAAACACAATGGTTTTTTCGGGATAATATTTAGAAATACTTGGTGAAAACTCGGTGTTAAAATTTACTTGTGAATAAATTTCATCTGACATGACTATGACATTATGCTTTCTACAAATAACAGCCAAATCTTCCAACTCTTCCTCTTTATAAACTGCTCCTGTTGGGTTGTTAGGGGAATTTAAAATAAGTGTTTTTTGACTATTTCTGTCCCTATTACAGAAAGCGTCTAATTCCTCTGGAGATAACTTAAACTCATCCTTTATACTAGTTTCTAAAATATGATATTGACCATTTTTAGACTTAATTTGTGGTAAATAACTTACCCAACTACCTTTTGGTATTAAAAAAACTCCATCAAGTATCATAATTGTTTGATACAACAATTCTTTACTTCCAGGGCCAATAAATATATAATCTTTGTTAGACTCAATACCCTGATGTCTTTTTAAAAAAACAGAAATTTGTTTTCTTAAAGGTTCTAATCCTATCGTTGGTAAATATGAATTGTCTTTAACGTGCTCTGTTAAAGCAGTGGTTATAGAATTATGAATGGGGAAGGGTGATTGCCCAAATCCAAAATGAAAAACAGAGTTTCCGTTGTGTCGTAATTCTTGAACTTTTTGATTTATAGCTAAGGTTGAAGAAGGCTTTAAATCTTCAATAAACTTATTGACTTGTATCATAATATTTTTAATAATTATAAAAAAAGAGCTTCATAAAGAAGCTCTTTTTTTATAACATAACTTATGTCATTTTATAATGGTGTGATATCGTATTCTGGGTTTCCATCAGCATCGTAGCTAGTTTCGATAACCAAAACAAACTTATCTTGATCCATTACAACATCATATATTTCAATGTTACCATCTACTTCAACGATTAAAATCACGTCTGTACCTGCATTATCATCCCACCAGTCATCAATAAACACTGAACTAAATCCTTCTGGAGGATACACTTCAAATGTTTCAAAAGCTATTGTATCAAACGTATTTGCTAATACTTCACCATTGATGTCCTGATTTCCCGCAATTAAATATAAATCATAGTCATAAAAAGCATCACCCCAAGAAATGGATACAGTAACTGCCGGCGGCACATTAAAAATAGCTTTGTTGTCAACCGCTATTCGTGATCCATCACTCGCACTTCTAACTGTAACAACATAAATACCAGATGACATGAATGTCACTTCAGAACTTCCAACAACTTCTGAAGCAAGAATTGTTGCATCAGAAATCATGTAATCAACACCTTCAACAGCATCTCCGCCATCTTTTGTCACACTGAAAGACACTGTGATATCAGAAGACGGTGCGTTGTTTACACCAACTTCAATTGGCTGCGCAACATTTCCAGGAACAGTTCTTGTTATTTCAGAGGCATCATCAGTTTCAATAAAAACTGTGCTCTGTTGAGAATATTGGTTTGAAACTACATCACTGTAATCATCTGTTCCAATACAACCTACCATAAACAATAATGGCACGACAAGTATAAACTTGTAAACGTATTTTAAATTTTTCATAGTTTTTTTATTTTAATTTGAATGTTATTCTACCAAATACATATCTCCCGTTGAATCCAAATTGTGAAGTTCTACGTGAGAATATAAATTGATCACCATAATTACTTGCCGTTGGCACCTCATCTGGATAAACGTCAAGTAAATTATTAGCTCCAACTGTTAAAGTTATATTATCATCTAATGTATATCCAATAGACAAATCAGTTACAATCTTTTCACCATAAATCACTGGAGAAGCAGACCCTTCAAAGTCAGGATCATTTACCTCACCAAAGTAAACATTACGAAGTAAGAAATTCCAGTTTCCTGCGCTGTACATGTTTGTAAGATTTACTTTTGTTCTTGGCATTGCAGATTCTACGAATCCTTTCGCTCTATCGTCCAACACTTCTTGTCCTAGCACCTCAACAACATCCGTCACTTCAAATTTTCTAAATGACGCCGCTAAGCTATTATTTAAAGTTCCTTGTCCAATTCCCATTTTTTGATCAATAACAATATCAACACCTGAACTCTCAAGATCATATGCATTCATAAAGAACTTAGCTGAACCTGCTGCTGCATCAGAGAAAATCTGTTGTACTTCGGCGTTTTGTCCAGATGAGCTGTAACTTCTTGTTTGTGCAACTCTATCATCAACATTTACAATGTAACCATCTACAGTTAATTTTAAACCTGCTTCTGGTATTTTGGCAGTAAACCCTAAGCTAAAATTCTGAGATGTTTCTTCCTCTAATCCAGGAATACTTAACAATTGTGCCAATCTACTGTTGTTAGCAAAAGTCCCTACTTCATTTGGAACACCTGCTACAAAAAGCGTTGATGTTGCATTGAAATAAATTTGGTGTAAATCAGGCGCTCTAAATCCTGTACTTGCAGCAGCTCTCAAGGCAATATTATCTGTTACTTTATATCGAGACGCAACTTTCCAATTAAAGGTGTTTCCAAAATCATTGTAATCTTCATAACGCAATGCAGCGCTTACTAAAAAGTCTTCCGTGATATCAGCCTCTACGTCTAAGTATCCAGCATAACTATTTCTGTTGGCATCTGTTGCATTTTCTGGTCTGTATCCAGGGAATACTTGAGAACCTCCTGGTACTAAACGACCAAAATAACTGTATACTTTGTCATCGTCAGGAGTTGATGCTGAAACAACATCTCCATTGACATCATAACTAGCCCACGATGCCTCTTCTCCTGCAATCAATTGATAATTTTCTAATCGATATTCTGCTCCAAAGGCTACATTTAAACCTTCAAAAACATCTTCATAAAAATTAGACAAATCTAAATTTGTGGTGTTTTGTGAAAAAGCAAAACCTCCTGCGTTAAATTCTCTTGGAGTTGAAGCTCCCAGAGTTGCATTCGCTGTATTCTCAATTGTAAAATCAAAACTATTTCTTCCAAATGTGTTACTGAAATCAACTTTCCAATCTCCTATATTCCCTTTAATTCCCGTTGCGAATGACTTGTCAACGACTGTTGATGCAATATGTGGTAAAAATCCGTTTTCAAGGGCCGCTGTTGTTCCTCTACCATCAGTGTAAGCTGGTCTTCTGAAAAACCCTGCAGCTAAACCTTCTCTAAAACTTAATCCTCCGAAAGCATAAAACGTTCCTCCATTGTCATCTACAGGTAATTCCATGTTCATCATAAATTTACCACTTCGTAGTTTTGACTGTCCTATTTTCATTCTAAAGTCATCTCTAGTCAATCCTCTTTGTCTTAATTCATACTCGGTTATTGGTTGAGCTCCTCCAGGACCTGCATCAGAAGCAATGATATCAAGAAAATCATCTCCATTTGCGATACCATTGTCATAAACTGACTGAAGTGTTGAATCTAGACTGCCAACATAAGCAGACAAGGCACTAGGGTTCATAGCAAATGCTTGATCGTATCCTAACATTCTTGTAGCTGTGTCAAACATGGTAAATATTGGTTGTTGCATAGAATCACTCCTATTCGTAGCTCCTCTATTTTCTAAGGATCCTGTAAAGTTGATAAAACCTCCATTGTTACCTAAGTCCAAACCATAATTTGCAGAAACCTGAAACCTTTCACCATCCATACCACCTTCATCATATTGTTCTGAATGCTTACTAACATTAGCTCCAGAATTTACCATCAGATTTAATTCATTTGTGTTTTCTCTCAGTACAATATTAATAACACCAGCAATAGCATCACTACCGTATTGTGCAGCAGCACCATCTCTTAAAACTTCAATTTTTGCAATTGCAGCAGCTGGAATAGCGTTTAAATCTGTTGCTACAGATCCCGTTCCAACAGTTCCATTTACATTAACTAACGACGATTTATGACGTCTTTTACCGTTTATTAAGACTAAAACTTGATCTGGACCTAAACCACGTAGAGATGCAGGATCAAGGTGATCAGTACCATCTGATACTGTTTGAGTCGTTGATGTAAATGAAGGCGCAACATAGTTCAATATTTCATTTACAGTCGTTTGAGGGCCTTGGGCTGCTAATTCTACAACGTCAATGACATCAACCGGAACCGGTGTATCAATAGCAGTTCTACCAGCGCTTCTTGACCCTATCAATACTATTTCACTGAGGGCAACCCCATCTTGTAACGAGACATTAACACTTTGAGCAGAATCAACTCCAACTTCTTCTGAGGTATATCCTACAGATGAGACTACTAAAGTCGCGGGAAAGTTGTTGACATTGATATTAAAATTTCCATCGAAATCGGTAGTTGTCCCATTTGATGTCCCTTTTACAACTACATTTGCACCAGGTAAGGGGTTCCCAGTACTTGCCTCTGTAATTGTTCCCGAAACTGTCCCTTGTGCAAAAGAAGTTAACGGAAACATGACCATTATAAACATAAATAGTCTTAAACAGTAAATTTGTTTCATAATAATATTTTATTGATTAGTGGGGGCAAAGTACTAATAATCCCACTTCTTTGCAAAGTTTTTTAAAATAATAGAAAAACAGTCAAACATATTGGATAATATATGGATATTTAAATAATCTAAATGAATATAAGGTGTTTAGAATAATAACTTATTAAATTTGCAAAAATAAAAATACAGCATGTACAGGAGTCACAATTGTGGTGAATTAAATATTTCACACAAAAACGAAGAGGTTACCCTATCTGGTTGGGTACAAAAGTCTCGTAACAAAGGGTTTATTGTTTGGATAGATTTAAGAGACCGTTATGGTATTACCCAATTAGTATTTGATGAAGAGCGTACTTCACTGAAAATACTTGAACAAGCTCAACAGTTAGGACGTGAATTTGTTATTCAAATCCATGGGACCGTTATTGAGCGTGCTGCCAAAAATCCAAATATGATTACAGGAGAAATTGAAATTTTAGTTTCTCAGCTTACCATTTTAAATAAAGCAAATATTCCTCCTTTTACCATTGAAGATGAGACAGATGGAGGAGAGGAATTAAGAATGAAATATCGCTACCTTGATATACGTCGTAATCCAGTCAAAGACAATCTTATATTTAGACACAAGGTCACTCAAGAAGTTCGAAATTATTTAACTAAAGAAGGATTCATTGAAGTTGAAACACCATACTTAATTAAATCAACTCCAGAAGGTGCAAGAGATTTTGTAGTACCAAGTAGAATGAATGAAGGACAATTTTATGCGCTTCCGCAGTCACCCCAAACATTCAAACAATTATTGATGGTTGGTGGATTAGACAAATATTTTCAAATAGTTAAGTGCTTTAGAGATGAGGATTTGAGGGCAGATAGACAGCCTGAATTCACTCAGATAGATTGTGAAATGTCTTTCATCGAGCAGGAAGACATCCTGGATGCTTTTGAAGGACTTACACGTCATTTACTAAAGAAAATAAATGGCGCAGAAGTAGAAAAGTTTCCAAGAATACAGTATGATGATGCCATACGCTTATATGGGAATGATAAACCAGATATTCGCTTTGGAATGCAATTTGGAGAATTGAATCACGTTTCTCAACATAAAGAATTTAATGTTTTCAACAGTGCTGAATTGGTGGTCGGTATCGCAGTACCAAATGGTAATTCATTCTCAAGAAAGGATATTGACAAGTTAATCAAGTGGTTAAAAAGACCTCAAATTGGAGCACAAGGAATGGTTTATGTGCGTTGCAATGAAGATGGAACATTTAAATCTTCTGTGGACAAGTTTTATGCTCATGATGACTTTTCAAAGTGGGCTGAAATTACCGGAGCAAAAAAAGGTGATTTAATATGTGTGCTTTCGGGAATCTCTGCAAAAGTAAGAACACAACTTAGTGCGCTAAGAATGGAAATAGCTGAACATCTAGGTCTACGGAAACCCAATGAATTTGCACCATTATGGGTTCTTGACTTTCCCTTGTTAGAGTGGGATGAGGACGCGCAGCGATACCATGCCATGCACCACCCTTTCACATCTCCCAAGCCTGGGCAATTGGAATTATTAAAAACCAATCCTAGTTCAGTAAAAGCCAATGCTTACGATTTGGTCTTAAACGGCAATGAAATTGGTGGTGGCTCAATTCGAATTCACGACAAAGAAACACAGGCAATAATGTTTGATTATTTAGGATTTACTCCTGAAGAGGCGAAGGCACAATTTGGGTTTTTAATGGATGCATTTCAGTACGGAGCACCACCTCATGGGGGATTGGCATTTGGTCTTGATAGATTAGTGGCAATTTTAGGTGGTCAAGAAACGATTCGTGATTTCATTGCATTTCCTAAAAACAATTCTGGACGTGATGTCATGATTGATGCGCCATCTTCATTAGATAAAGAGCAACTCAAAGAACTGTATTTAAAATTAGATTTGTAGCCCAAAATCTTTAAGTAGCCATTATTTAGAAAAGTGGTTTTTATTACATTTACTCAATGGAGAAACAATCAATGTTCAAACGATTTCTCATTTGGAAGTACAAACACGTTTCACAACGAAACTTTATTTTAATTTTAAGTGGTATTGTTGGGCTTGTTGCTGGACTAATTTCGGTCTTGTTAAAGAATTTAACGTTTGGAATTTCGTGGTTACTTGAATTAAGTGTTATTTTTTCTCAAAATAAAACGTATTTTATTCTTCCAGTAATAGGCTTGACCTTGAGCTACTTGTTTGTCAATCGTATTTCAAAAAAACCTTTAGAGGCAGCGATTCCCTCAATACTTTTTGCCTTATCTAAAAAAGAGGGGAAGTTGGCTTCAAATAAAATAGTTTTACCACTAATCACTGCGCCACTCACCGTAGGTTTTGGTGGTTCTGTTGGATTGTTAAGTCCTGCCATTTTTTCTGCTTCCGCGGCGAGTTCTAGTATTGGAACATTATTACATATCAATAGGAAAACACAAACGCTTCTCATCGGGTGTGCAGCTGCTGGAGTGATTGCAACAAGCTTCAAATCACCTATTGCTGCAATTATTTTTGCTATTGAGGTTTTTAGCCTTGATCTTACCTTTGCCTCATTATTACCATTACTGATAGCATCCCTCACCTCAATTATTACCTCCTATTTTTTTGTTGGGAATGAGATTCTTTTCAAATTTCAATTAACAGAAATTTATCATGTCCGCGATACTCTTTTTTACATTTGTCTAGGTGTTGGAACAGGGATTGCTTCAGCTTATTTCTCAAAAATATATTTTACTATTTTTAAATTTTTTGATCGCTTTAATAACAGATTAAAAAAACTCATTGTCGGAGGTTTGGCTATTGGTATCATGTTATACTTCATTCCTTCACTATACGGAGAGGGATTTAGTTTTATAAATGATTTATTATCAGGAAATCATATTGCTGCCATTGGACAAACGCCTTTCAATTACTCTCTTGATAACCCTTGGGTTGTTATTGCTCTTTTGCTAATCATTACTGTTTTTAAATCTATCGCAATGACAACTACCTTTGCAGCAGGAGGCACTGGAGGAATTATTATTCCCACCTTGGTAATGGGTAGTGCCCTTGGCAATGTCATTGCTAAAGTTATCAATAATCTTGGAATCAATCTGTCCGTATCAGAAGCAAATTTTACATTATTAGGGATGGCAGGCTTAATAGCGGGTGTTTTACATGCGCCTTTAACTGCTATTTTTTTAATTGCTGAAATCACAGGAAGCTACGAGCTATTTATACCTCTAATGATAACAGTTTCTATGTCATTTTTAATCACAAAAAACAGTTTAGAGCATACTATTTACACCAAGGAATTAGCAGAAAAAGGACAATTATTGACTCATAATAAAGACCAAAGTATTTTAACTTTAATGAAGATAGATGCAGTAATTGAATGTGATTTTATACCATTAAATCCAGAAATGAGTTTAGGAGACATGCTTCATCAAGGAGTTTCGAAATCAAGTAGGAATTTGTTCCCTGTTGTAGACGCCAAAATCAATTTAGTAGGAATTGTGTCACTAGATAGTATACGAGATGTTATGTTTGACCAAAGCTTACACGAAACCACCTCTGTTGAAACATTCATGCGAAACCCTCTTGACATCATTATTTATGAAAAAGACACGATGCAACAAGTGATGCGTAAGTTTCAAAATACAGGTGCTTGGAACTTACCGGTTTTAAAAAATGGCACTTATTATGGTTTTGTGTCAAAGTCAAAACTATTGACGGCATATCGTCGAGAATTAATTAATTTTACATCATAAATATAGTTCAACATTTAAAATGAAATATTTTATCGGGTTTTTCTTCATAATTTCCGTAGGTTCAATTGTTTGGGGCTACCTTTCACATGAGATTTTCTCTGAAAAATTAATCGGCGGAGGAGTTGTATTACTGTTCTTTGTAGTGTTCCCGTTGTTCTCTTATCATCGTTGGAAAGACAAAAAAGTTGAAGATTATATGATTACCAAGGATAATATCGACAAAATGAGAAATCAAAATAAGTAATTCCTTAGCTTAAATTTCGTTTTCTCACAAAAAACTCCTTAAGTAACGCAGCAGCTTCAGAAGCAAGAACACCACCAATCATATTAGTTTTTGGATGCAAGCGCGTTTTTAGATTGATACAACCACGATTTTCATCTCTTGTGGCATAAACAATTTTAGAGATTTGTGCCCAGTACAAAGCACCAGCACACATTTGGCAAGGCTCTAAAGTCACGTATAAGGTGCAGTTTTTTAAATATTTCCCTCCTAAATAATTGGCAGCAGCGGTAATGGCTTGCATCTCAGCGTGTGCAGTTACGTCATTTAATGTTTCTGTAAGATTATGAGCACGTGCAATAACTCTGTCTTGAATAACCACAATTGCACCCACAGGCACCTCTCCTCTTTTTAGTGCACATTCGGCCTCCTCAAGTGCTTTTTTCATAAAGTAAATATCATCAAAAGACTTATTCATATGCGTAAAAATACAATTTCATCTTGTACATTTGTAGACCCATGAAAAAATTATTAGACGAGATCTACTCTCCTAAAGAGTTAAGATTATTAAAAAAACAAGACTTACCTCAACTTGCGCAAGAATTGCGTGAATTTATCATAAACATCGTCGCTACAAAGGAGGGACATTTGGGAGCAAGCTTAGGGGTTATAGAATTGACTATTGCAATTCACTATGTGTTTAACACCCCAGATGATTTACTCATATGGGATGTTGGTCATCAAGCTTACGGACATAAGATTTTAACCGAACGAAAAAATATTTTCAACACCAACAGGCAACTGCATGGCATCAGCGGTTTTCCAAAAAGAGATGAAAACAAATACGATGCTTTTGGCGTTGGTCACTCCTCAACCTCAATATCTGCAGCTTTGGGGATGGCAATGGCAAGCTCCTTAAAAGGTGAAAGTAAGAATCATATTGCCGTAATTGGAGATGCATCCATTGCTAGTGGTATGGCTTTTGAAGGTCTCAATCACGCTGGGGTATCAAAGGCTAATCTTTTAATTATTCTCAATGATAATGCTATTGGTATTGATCCAAGTGTTGGAGCTTTGAAAGAGTATCTTACAAGTGTAAAACAAGGTATGCAGAAACAAGATAATATTTTTGAAGCTTTAAATTTTAATTATTCGGGTCCTATTGATGGTCACGATATTGTTAATCTAATTTCAGAGCTGAACCGCTTAAAAACAATCAAAGGACCAAAGTTACTCCATGTTGTTACAAAAAAAGGAAAAGGTTTAAAACAAGCTGAGGATCATCAAGTTATTTATCATGCTCCTGGAAAATTTAATGCTGTAACAGGTGAACTCATTAATAATAATAAGGTTTCTCCTCCAAAATATCAAGATGTCTTTGGACGTACTATCGTGGAACTTGCAAAAATAAATAATAAGATTGTGGGGATTACACCTGCCATGCCTACTGGAAGTTCTTTGAAATACATGATGGAACTAATTCCAGAGAGAGCCTACGATGTTGGTATTGCTGAGCAACATGCCGTTACTTTAGCCGCGGGAATGGCCACTCAGGGGTTAATTCCTTTCTGCAACATTTACTCTACGTTTTTACAACGTGCTTACGATCAAGTGATACATGATGTGGCTTTACAAAATCTTCCTGTTATTTTTTGTTTAGATAGAAGTGGTCTTGTAGGTGAAGATGGTGCAACGCACCATGGTGTCTTTGACATCACTTTTTTAAGGTGTATTCCGAATCTCATAATTTTTGCTCCTAGAAACGAAATTGATTTAAGGAATATTATGTTTACAGCTCAATTAGGATTAAATAAACCAATCGTAATAAGGTATCCAAGAGGCAAAGGAACTACAACAGATTGGGAACAACCCTTTCAGAAATTAACTATTGGTAAAGGAGCGCAACTAAAAAAAGGAACACAACTGGCAATTCTAAGTGTGGGGACCATTGCCGAAAATATTATAAGAGCCACACTCAATTTAAATGTTTCTCATTATGACTTGAAATTTATCAAGCCATTGGACGCAACGTTACTACATATGATATTCCGTGAATATAAACACCTTATGACCGTTGAAGACAATTGTGTCAAAGGTGGATTTGGAAGTGCTATTTTGGAGTTTGCCTCCGAACATAATTATAAAAATGACATTAAGGTGTTGGGAGTTCCTGACACATTTATGCAGCAAGGGACCATAGTACAACTTCAAGAGCAAATAGGTCTTGATTCAGCAAGTATTAGAAATACGATTAACAAGATATTAAATACAACTACTTAGTTTTCAGAAACAATATAACTTGAGTGTGCCAATTCATTATTATCGTCAGGAACTTCATTTACTACAAGTAGTATTACAAATGTAAATAAAAATACGGCTATGGCAGTCAATAGGTTTTTTTTCATTTCATAAATTTATACACACAATTTAGCCAGTAAACATATTACATATATCGATAAAAAGCAAATATTTTCGATGAATTACGTATTTGCTATTTATAAATGACAAAAATAATTCATTGTGCTGTTTCGATTTTGTCAAGTTACTTCTTGATAAATTTGACTGTTTCAACCACATCATTGGTAACAATCGTCATGAAATATATCCCAGAATTAAATTGGGATACATCTAATTTATTTTTGGTCAAAATTCCTGAAGACATCATTTTTCCTAACACATTAAAAATTTTGAATGAGGCATTGTTAAGCAAGCTTAAGTTCTTTACATTTATTTCGTCACGTGTTGGGTTAGGGTATAATTGAATCTTTGTATTTAACTCAGCATTATTGGTAATAGAAAGTGTTGTATTTTGAACCGTGGTTTCCCAAGCGCCATTACCATGTGTTCCGATAAGCATCTTGTTATCAGACGGGCGATATACCAAACCACTCACTACCGCTAAACCAATTTCATTTACCCCTTCTAAATCCCAGTCAACATTTAATGGATCAGCGGATGAATACAAGCCTCGGGCAGTTCCTACGAAATAAATAGTCTCAGCTCCAACCTCAGTAATCGCTGCAGACCTAATGGAATGAGACGACAGGTTTCTCTCAGCTAAGGTCCAAGATGGGGCAACGGATCTTGCATTTGAAGAAATATAAATACTTGTAACCCCATAATTCGCTAAGACGACCATCGCTATGTCAGGGTTTGTTGGATGAATACTAATCCCACTTACGTAAGTGCCTGAGGTTGATCCTGGTAATGACATAGTAACTGCAGTCGAAAGATCTGACTTGTTTTGAGGGTCATCTAAACGATAAACGTCGCCATTAGTCCCACCAATCATCAAATAACTAGAAGAAGAATAGACCCCTCTTGATGTTGCCATTGCTCCAATATTTGCTCCCGAAGGAAGATCCCCCATATCGATCCAATTAGAAGCGTCTATGGCTGTTGTTATTGTTGCTGCGTTAGAAGTCCGGTAAAAATCACTGTATCCTGCCTGAGAGGTGTTACCAGCAAAATAGAGATGATCATTATTATCAGGATCTAAATAAAAGTAGGTAACAAACCCGTTTAATGATGAGCCATTTGGAACTGGATTTATATTTCTAAACCCGCCATAATTTGTTCTTGCTCTACCTCTTTGAGAACCATAATAATATTGATTACTTGTACCTCCATTTCTTTTTGCAAAACCAACCGCAACACCGTCTCCCCCGTAGTAAGAAGTCATTGACGTGTTATCAAGGTTTCCCAAATCAGTTCCTCCTGTTTTTGTTCCATTATCCTGCGCACCACCTATAATACCGTTACTTCCAGTGGTTGGGTCCATAGCTACATGATAAAACTGATATGTTTGGTAATTGTTATTTAAACTAGCCCATGTGACTGATCCAGAAGAAATATCCAAAGTTTTGTGCACCCCTCCATCAGTCCCACTAAACATGATATTATTGTTATTTGGGTCAAACTTTAGGGCGTGAACATCAGGATGATGATCAACTCCTCCAACATTATACAGCCCATAACTTACATTACTGCTATAACCGCCTATTCTGCTAAACATCACATCATTTACAATATCCTCTATCTTGTAAACATTAGTTCCACCTATAACAACAAAGTTTTCATTATCAGGTTTTACAGAAACTACCAAATCATATCCTCCCTGGACTGCAAATGGATCGTTTCCGGACAAATCTCCCCCCGGTTCATCAGGAAGCTTAGATGAATAGTCTACCCATACATCTGTTCCTGAATTATACTGCCAAAGATCCGCTTCAATATTTCCTGAATCTCCATTTGTAAAAAGGGTGTAAATGACATTATCATTAGAAGGCGCCATCCCTAAAACAGCTCTACCTGTCGAATTAAAATTTACTGGGGAACCATTTTCAGCTATTCGTGTCCAAGAACCATTCCCTGTTGGAGACGTCCAAACACCATTCTCAGAGGCAGTTCCTTCTATTGAAGCATAAACAGTCCCTGCATTATTGATAACAACATCAGTCCATCCAGTACCTCCCCCTGATTCTTCTAATTCAATACCAAGAGTTACTCCATCATATCTATATATTTTTCCAGTGGCCGCAATAAGTAGATCTCCGTTAATAGGACTCACCTCCAATGCCATAATGTAATCTAAATAGCTGTCAAAGGATTCAAAGGTTGAATCTGTACCAGGTATTTGAGTCCAATTATCTCCATTATCCGTAGATTTCCATATCCCTAACCCTCTATACGCATCTCCAAGACTTGCACTATTTCCTGACCACTCACCTGTACCGTAATACCATATATTTTGAAAGCCAGGACGAGGATCTTGTGCAATACAAGTGACATTATGTATTTCATCATTCGCTGACACTTTAGACCAACTTACCCCACCATTTATTGTTTTAAATACACCGCTACTCACACCCCCTGCAACGATAGTATTACTTGTAAGATCTGAGAGGTCAACTACTACTGCTCTTGTTCTTCCTCCAAGATTTGTTGGACCACGTGATGTATATACACTAGATGTCAGCCTGCTGTAAGCTTGATCTCTAGCGTCCAACGCATTTATGTATTCTTTTTCTTTTTCCTCTTTTGGGATTTTACCGGTTAAAGGATTTTTTTGCATATCAAATTCATGCTGTTTTCTCTCTTCAGCAAATAGACTGCGAATTTCCTGACTCTTCTTATTTAAACTTACCGAAATATCAGTTGGAGCGGTTTTTACATTTGACAGTGGTACTTGTGGATAGTAGATGTAACCTAACACAGCAAGAATAATACACACATATACTATTATTTTGAAGTTTGTATTCATGATCTTAAATTTTTAAGTGTTTTTCAATTTTAAATACGTCTATTTAACATATTAGTTAATGGACAATCCCTTAATTTTTTTGTATTGTATAATTGCTTGTCTGTCCGACAATAAAGCAATATAATGACAAATATTTATAAGCCTCACATACAAACTATCATCTAAAAAAGTGATTGTTTCAGGCAAGGTTTGCAAGATTAACTTATCGTAATTTGAAGCATTATTAACATAAGAATTATTAACTGCATCACAATATGTTTTCAATAATGTGTTTAATACTTCAAAACCAGAAATTTCTTTATCAACAACCTCCTTTGATTGATAAACATTTCTAACACTCACCTTTATAATATCATTTATTTGAGCTTCATATTTGCTTTTATCCAAAAGAGCTCTATTGAAATCCCCTTTTAAAATACTTTGCTCATTTTTCATGAAAATATCAACAGCTTCAGAAATTAAAGTATTTATTGCGAGGGCCCTGAGATAACTTATGCGATCTTGGGTACTCTTTAAAGCATTGTATTTTTGAATATTGATACTGCCCCTTACCAGATTTATAAGATATTCTAAGGCAAACTCTTCTGGAATTAAGCTTAAATTTATACCATCTTCAAAATCTATAATCGTATAGCAAATATCATCGGCTGCCTCAACTAAAAAAGCTAAAGGATGTCTGAAAAATCGAATTTCATTGTCAATACTGTTTTCTGTAAGTTGCAATTCAGCAGCAACTTCTAAAAATGCATTCTTATCACTTTGAAATACTCCATATTTTTTATCGGCAATATGTGACGATGGTTTTTTTGGAAGCGACTCTTTTGGGTACTTCATAAATGCCCCTAGTGTAGCATAGCTCAGTCTCAAGCCTCCTTCTCTACCTTCTCTATCTTGAGTAAGTATTTTAAATCCATTTGCATTTCCTTCAAAATCACATAAATCCTGGTACTCTTTAGGTTTTAATTTATTGGCAAAAATTTTCCCATCACCAACTTGAAAAAAGTGACCAATCGCCTTTTCACCAGAATGACCAAACGGAGGATTACCAATATCATGTGAAAGCGCAGCAGCAGCGACAATCGCACCAAAATCATTTGCTTTGTATCCAAGAGCCTTAGACAAATGAGGATGCTTTTCCAATAGTTTTACACCAACTTGTCTTCCCAAAGAACGCCCAACAACACTCACCTCAAGACTATGGGTTAATCTCGTGTGAACAAAATCTGTTTCAGATAAAGGAATTACCTGTGTTTTATTTTGTAAACTTCTAAATTCAGCCGAAAAAATAATCCTGTCGTAATCTACTTCAAAACCTAAACGTGTTTCATCTTGTTCGATTCTTAATCGCTTATTCGTATCTCCATAGCGTTTTAAAGAGAGTAGTTGTTCCCAATTCATATCAAAATAATTAGTTGCAAGATAAATATTTCAATGTTAAATTAATGTTTCCGATTTATAAAAATCTTAAAATTCCATAACATTAGAATAACGCTTTTATTACTAAGGTTTAACCTGTAGTTAACCTCCTCTTTACACTCTATGAGTTTCTTTGTGCCATAAATTATTTAGAAAATATTTTAACTTAAATACAATGAAAAAATTATTATTATCAGGTTTGTTAGTCAGTACTTTAATGTTCACAGGATGCTTTAAAGATGATGACACTCCAATTATTATTGAAGAAACAACAATCATCCAAAATGGAGGTGGTGATGGTGAGGAGAGTTCAGTTATAGATGTCACAGGAGCAATAACTTCAAACACTACATGGACTAATGACAATATATATAAACTTAATCAAAAAGTTGTTGTAGATGCTGGCACAACACTTACAATTGAAGCAGGAACTATTATTCAAGGAACACCAGGAACTGGATCCTTAGCTTCAGCACTAATTATTGCAAGAGGGTCTAAAATAAATGCTGTGGGGACACCTTCACAACCAATTATCTTTACTTCTTCAATAGATAATATTGAAATCGGAGAAACAGCAGGTACAAACTTAGATGAAAATGACAGAGGTCTTTGGGGTGGATTAATTGTTTTAGGAAATGCTCCTTGTTCTTTCTCAGGAGATATTCCTGAAGCTCAAATTGAAGGTATTCCTGCAGATGACACCTTTGGATTATATGGAGGTACTGACCCAGAAGACAACTCTGGTGTCATGTCTTACATTTCTATACGTCATGGTGGAGCCTTAATAGGTGAAGGTAATGAGATTAATGGTTTGACATTAGGAGGTGTTGGAAATGGTACCATAATTAACAATATAGAAGTTGTTGCTAATGTTGATGACGGAATTGAATTTTTTGGCGGTACAGTAAATGCTTCTGACTTATTAGTTTGGGCTCAAGGTGATGATGCACTTGATATTGACCAAGCCTATTCAGGTACTATTGACAATGCAGTAGTTGTATTAGGTGATTTCTCTGACCACGCTTTTGAAATTGATGGTCCTGAAGGTTCAGCAACTGGTTCATTTACTTTACAAAATGCTACTATTATTGGGAATACAACAACAGAAAATGGTGAGTACGCTGATTACAGAAGTGGTGCTACAGGAACGACAAACAACATATATGCTTTTGGTTTCAAAGATTCATCAGACATCGAACTTGACAATGATGGCGTAGCAACAAACTACAACGATGGTCTATTAACTTTTGGTACTTGGGAGATAGTTTTACCGGCAGGAGTAACTGATGTAACAAACCTTTTCGTTAACAAGGCGGATAATGTATCAGTAACAGATTTTGGCTCTACTGCTTCAGCAATCACAGAAGGTGAAAATACCGTTGGCGCTAATACTTCAAGCTTATCTTGGACTTATGCTAATGAAGCTGGTGGTTTAAATTTTTAATAAAATTCAACACTGCTAAACATTAACAATAATTGTTAAACAAGAATAAACATATTTAAACTATACTCATACTACTCGATAAAATTATTAGCGAGTAGTATGGTTTAGATAATTAATTCATTATGAAAAAAAAGATATACTCACTCTTAATTCTATTGCTTTTAACCTACGGTTTTACTAGTGCTCAAACTGGTACTTTAGCAGGAAGTATAATAGATGGTGAGTTTGTGGAGCCTATGGCTTTTGCGAATGTTATAGTAAAAGGTACTACAATTGGGACAACCTCAGATTTTGATGGTAAATACCAATTGGAATTAGAACCAGGCACCTATACCATAGTATTTTCATTTGTTGGTTATACTACTCAAGAAATCACCGATGTTGTTATTAAAGAAGGTGAAGTAACACCATTAGATGTAACTTTAACTACAAACTCTTTGGAGACCATCTTTATTACAACTTCTATAAAACGAAATACAGAAAATGCAGTCTTAAATTTACAGAAAAAATCAGTTGTTGTACTAGATGGTTTGTCGGCTCAATCCATTAAAAGCACTGGAGCTAGCAATCTTGCTAGTGCTGTAAAAAATATTCCAGGAGTTTCAATTGAAGGAGGTAAATATGTCTATGTAAGAGGGTTGGGAGATCGTTATACCAAATCCATTTTAAACGGCATTGATATTCCTGGTTTAGATCCTGACAGAAACACGATTCAAATGGATTTATTTCCGACCAATATCTTGGATAATGTTATTGTATTAAAATCTGCTTCGGCTGAATATCCAGCTGATTTTACTGGTGGAATTGTAGATATTGTCACAAAAGACTTTCCAACGAAACCTGAATACACAGTTTCTTTAGGTACAGGATATAATCCTGATATGCACTTTAATGATAATTATTTAAATTATACTGGAAGTGACACAGATTTCTTTGGGTTTGATGATGGCACTAGAGATTTACCTATTCACAGATATCAGCCCATTACTGGAACTTTTGAAAACAAATTGCTTTTGAACTCCTTAACCAATCGTTTTCAAAAAGAATTAAAAGCTAAACAAGAAACCAGTAATGCAAATTTTGACTTTGGTTTTACACTTGGAAATCAATATGACCTTGGAGATGATAAGATTGGTTACCAAGCCTCTTTTTCATACAAAAACCAAACTACCTTTTATGAAAACAGACAAGATGGTGCTTTTGTAAAAAATAGCTCTGACTCCTCTGTAAATGACTTGAGTTTTGTGCTAAATTCCAATGGCTCTGAAGGCATCAATAATGTTATCTTAAATGGAATGCTTGGCTTAACATACAAAATCGATAAATCAAAGTTTAAAGCTAACTTGCTGCATATTCAAAATGGAGAATCCACTGCTGGTACTTTTGACCAAGTTATTTCTCAAGATGGTGTTGGTGGTGGTTTAGAACCTTTAACCAAGGACGCACTAGCTTATACCGAACGTTCTATAACCAACTTATTAATAAGTGGTGATCATCGTTTTAGTGATGATGAAAATGCTTTAAATTTAGAATGGAAGTTGTCTCCAACCTTTTCGAAGGTTATGGATAAAGATCACCGAATTACACCGCTTCAGCAATCTGGTGAAGGTGATTTTTTTATTAGCCCTTCTGCATCAACTTTCCCAATCCAACTTTGGAGAAACCTGATTGAAGAAAATTGGGCAGGTAAAGTTGACTTAGACAAAACCGTCAATCTGTTTGGTAAGCCAGCTAAATTAAAATTTGGTGGAGCATACACTTATAAGTTTAGAGACTTTAGTATTGATGATTATACCTTTAATATTAGTGGAGATGATTCTTTCATTGCTGATGGCAATGTGGATAATTTACTTGCTTCAGAAAATCTTTGGAACCCAACAACAGATTCGGGAACACACCTTGTATTTGGTGATCAGTTCAACCCTAATGATGCTTATGAAGGCGAACAAAGAATTGGTGCTACTTATTTCTCAGCTGAATTTTATCTTTCGGAGAAATTGAAAACTGTACTTGGTGTTAGAACCGAATTTTTCAATTCATATTACACAGGGCAAAACAATTCATCTGTATTTGATAGAGAGCTTATTTTAGATGAGATTGATTTGTTTCCATCTACTAACTTAATCTATAGTTTAAATGATGAATCCAATATCAGATCATCATATTCTAGAACAACAGCAAGGCCATCGTTTAAGGAAGCTTCAGTAGCACAGATTTTTGACCCAATTACCAACAGGCTATTTATTGGTAATATAAATTTAATACCAACTTATGTGAACAATTTTGATTTGAGATACGAGCGGTTTGGTGAGGCTGGGCAAATGTTTGCGGTAAGTGGATTTTATAAAGATTTTAAAGATCCTATTGAGCAAGCGTTCTTTTTGCAAGCACCTACTCAACTAACAGTAGATAATTTAGGTAATGCCAAAGTGTATGGCGTTGAGCTCGAGGTTAGGCAACGTTTAGGGTTTATTTCTGAAGATTTAAATAACTTAAAATTTAATGCAAATGTGTCTTTTATAAAATCTGAGCTTACCATGTCAGACGATGAATTTGAAAGTAGACGTTTAGCTGCAAGAGATGGAGAGAGCATTGACAGAGAAAGAAATTTACAAGGTCAGGCACCATTCTTACTTAACTTTGGTTTGGACTATAATAATTCTGACATTGGGCTACAAACTGGTTTGTTTTTTAATGTCCAAGGAGAAACCCTTGAAGTTGTAGGTATTGGTCTTGTGCCAGATGTTTATACAAAACCTTTTGAAATTTTAAATTTTACGCTTAACAAATCATTTGGTGAGAATAAACGTTCTAGTGTCGATTTAAAAGTATCCAACATACTTGGAAGCGATAGAGAAAGTGCTTACCAATCCTACGAAACTCAAGATCAAATATTTTCGCTTAGAAGTCCTGGTACAGAATTTTCGTTAGGTTACACTTTTAAGTTTTAGTCATTTGAATATTAGTCATAAAAAAAGCTCCTCGTTAAACTAGGAGCTTTTTTACTTTACTACTTTTATAGATTACTTCTTGTTTCTTACGGCTACTTTTGTTTTTTCATTCCATTCATTCACACTAACAATTCTTGAATCTATATAATCAACTTCTTTAAGTTTTCCATTTGTCCAAAAAAACCATTTCCCAACTTTTTTGTTGTTTTCATAGTTTCCGACTATCTGTTTTTTTCCATTAACGTCAAAACTAGTCCAGGTTCCATGTAATTTTCCGTCGGCATTGAAAGTGCCTTGTTGTTTTACTGTTCCATCTTGGTAATAATACGTGGCTTCTGTATTATCACCTTTTTTTTCAATTTTCACATTCGTATCAGCTTGCCCAAAAGTGGATACTGAGACAAATAAAAGTGCTAATAATAAAATACTTTTCTTCATAACGCATATTTAGGTTTAAATTAATTTGCCGACATGTCAAATATATAAATTAGTTAACAATTAAGCAATAATTACTTAACATTAAATTTACATTGAAATTTTTTTTAAAATTATCAATTACTTAATCTTAAAAAAGTTTAGCTTAATGTTTTGATAATATTGAGTTTACAATTACCTTATCTACATTTTAGATATTTACTTCAGTCTTAAGACACCAATTAGTATTTCATTTAATCTATTAGTTTTTGTCGACTATATTAATTTGAATTCTAATAGCTGCTTTTGGCCAAGGCAGCTTTTTTTTACAAAATTAATATTCCGTTTACATTAAGTTAACATATGTGTTAGTCCTTTGCATTGACAAAAACTAATACTGAAATATGAAACTTAATATTACTATCGTTGCAATTGCTTTTCTATCACTAACATCGCTCAACGCACAAGAAATTAGTGACACTTCATTTGGAAAAGGTTTAATTAACTTTGTTGCAAAAGACAGCTCATTTAGTGTAAAATTTGCGCCTCGTTTTCAAGTACGTTCAATGTCTTCTTGGAATTATGATGGTGATCAATACGGTAGTCCAGAGCATAATTTTATTGTACGTAGAGCGCGTTTAAAATTTGACGGTTTTGCTTATAGTCCAAAATTAAAATATAAAATAGAGCTTGGATTGTCAAATAGAGATATTTCTGGAGCAAATCAATTTAATAGAAACACACCTCGTTATATCCTGGATGCAGTAATCATGTGGAATTTTGCCGGTAATTGGGAGTTGTGGGCTGGACAAACAAAACTTCCTGGAAATGTTGAGCGTGTTGTGTCTTCAGCTAACTTACAATTAATAGATCGCTCATTATTAAATAGTCGTTTTAACATTGATCGTGATCTAGGTATACAATTACGTCATAAAACGAATTTAGGCGGGAGCTTTTTAATGCGTGAAAAATTTTCAGTATCTCAAGGTGAAGGTCGTAATGTGACTGAAGGAAATGAAGGAGGTTTACAATACACTGCTAGATTAGAGTTTTTACCTTTCGGAACATTTAAATCCAAAGGAGATTATTTTCAATCAGATTTAAAGCGAGAAGAAAAACCAAAACTTATGCTTGGATTTACATATAATTACAATCAAAATGCTGTTAGAGAAAGAGGGTTTGCTGGTGATTATATGATGAGAACTGATGGTTCGTTATACGAAACAGATCAAACAACTATTTTTGCAGATGCCATGTTTAAACATAATGGGTTTTCATTTATGGGTGAATATGCGAAGCGAAGTGCAGATGATGAAATTGCTACTGAAGTAGATGGTGTTACACCGACTGGTGATATTGTTTTAACTGGAAATGCTTTAAACTTGCAAGCAGGTTATTTATTTAAGAGCAACTACGAAATCGCTGCACGTTTTACAACTGTAAATTATGAAAGTGTTACTGGTGCGCTACCTACCACACAATATACGCTTGGTTTAAACAAATTTATTGTTGGTCATAAATTAAAAGTACAGTCTGATATTAGTTACACAACTCTTGATGGTAATAACGATAACATTACTTTTAGAGTCGGATTTGATATTCATTTTTAAATAATTAAAAACATAACAATTAGCTAACTTTACATTCAGATTATCTAAAGACATTTGCGAAATTATTATATAAAAAAATATGGAAAATATTTACTTATTTATGTTAATTGCCATTACTGTATTAGCGATTGCTGATATTATTGTTGGCGTTAGTAATGATGCTATTAACTTTTTAAATTCTGCTATTGGTTCTAAAGTACTTTCATTAAGAACAATCATGATAGTAGCTAGTTTAGGAATTTTTATAGGAGCTGTGTTTTCGAGTGGAATGATGGAAGTTGCTCGAAAAGGCATTTTTGTACCTGCACAATTTGAGTTTGGTGAAATTATGCTCATTTTTATGGCAGTGATGATAACAGATATATTGTTATTAGATTTCTTTAATACGCTAGGTTTACCAACTTCTACAACGGTTTCAATTGTATTTAACTTATTGGGAGCTGCTGTAGTTATGGCATTAATTAAAATTGGTGCTCATGATACTCAAACTTTTGCAGATTTAGGAACCTACATAAATAAGGAAAAAGCAATTACAATTATTAGTGGTATTTTATTATCTGTATTTATTGCATTTACTGTTGGTGCTATTGTACAATGGATTTCTCGTGCAATATTTACATTCAATTTTGAGAAAAAAATAAAGCATTTTGGTGTTATTTTTGGTGGTGTAGCTTTAACAGCTATAACCTATTTTATCTTTTTAAAAGGATTGAAAGGAACACCGTATTATAGTGAATTAAAGGAGGTTCTAGAGGGTAATGAAGTTTTCATAATAGTTGGAAGTTTTATTTTCTGGACATTGTTTTCAGTTATCTTCGAAAAACTAACGAAGAAAACTGTTTTACTAGTAGTTATTGCGATTGGTACATTTGGTTTAGCACTAGCTTTTTCGGGTAACGATTTAGTAAACTTCATTGGGGTTCCAATGGCTGCTTATCATTCTTATGAAGCATGGATAGCTAGTGGAATGGATACCACAATGTCTATGGCTGTGTTAGATAAAAAAGTACCTGCTGAACCGTTATTGCTTTTTATTGCTGGTAGCATTATGGTATTAACACTATGGTTCTCTAAAAAGGCTAAAACTGTTGCTGAGACTGAATTAAGTTTATCACGCCAAGGAGAGACTCATGAAAAATTTCAGCCCAATGCATTGTCTAGAGCAGTTGTAAAAGGATCTTCTTCTTTATCTAAATATTTAGGAGCCATTGTTCCTGAGTCTCTACAAAAGAGTATTGCAACTAGTTTTCAAAAACCGGATGATGCTATTGCTTTAACTAAAGATCAAAGTATAGATGCCCCTGCATTTGATATGATTAGAGCTTCGGTAAACTTAATGGTTGCTGGTGTATTAATTGCAATTGCAACTTCAATGAAATTACCATTATCTACAACTTATGTAACGTTTATGGTAGCTATGGGAACCTCTTTAGCTGATAAAGCATGGGGTAGAGAAAGTGCTGTTTATCGAGTTGCTGGCGTATTAAATGTAATTGCAGGTTGGTTTGGAACTGCTATTGGAGCATTTATTGCTGCTGGTACAGTGGTATATTTAATTAATTGGAACCCAAAAGTAATGATTCCAATATTATTATTAATTACTGTTTTCTTGTTATATAGAAATTACAAGTCTCATAAAAATAGCTCCAATAAAACTATTGAAGAGGACAGCCTTAAAGAAACAGGGAGTCGTTCTGTGCAAGGTGTTATCATTGAAAGTGCTTCTAATATTGCAAGTGTAGTAAAACGTGGAAATCTAATTTACACAAATGCAATGAAAGGACTAGCAAAACAAGATTTAGCTTTACTGAAAAAGAATAAAAAACAAATTGGTAAACTTTCTGATGAAGTTGATAGCTTACGTGACAATATTTTCTACTTTATTAAAAACTTAGATGAGACGAGTTTAAGAGCCAGTAGTTTTTATATAAATATCTTAGGTTATTTACAGGATATGACTCAGTCTTTAGAGTATATTTCTAAAACAAGTCATAAGCATGTTAACAACAATCATAAGAAGCTCAAGTTTAGTCAAATTAAAGAACTAAAAGAAGTTGATGGTGCTCTTGAAACGCTTTTCAATGACACTAAAACAGCCTTCGATTCACATTCGTTTGAGCAAATTGGCTCTATTATTAATCGTAAGAAGGAGATCTTTGATTTAGTAACAGATAAGATTGTTAAGCAAGTGGCCAGAACAAGAACAGAAGAATCTAGTCCTAAGAATACAACACTTTATTTTGGTTTATTACTTGAAACTAAGGATTTATTAACAGCAACTATGAATTTATTAGAAGAATATTATAATTCTCATGATAGTTCTGTAGAACCTGCCAAGCTTCCAGATAATATTGATTAACATCAATAATTCATACATAAAACAAACAGCATCTTTATAAGATGCTGTTTGTTTTTAATCTAATTAAGCAAAAAATAGTGAACACATTTACAGATTTATGATGGTAATAGGTTTTGTTGATTAAATGCTCTAGATTCGTTTAACAATTGAAATATTACTAATGCATAAATACTTATTTGTTATACTCATTATAGCCTCTCTTTTTTCATGTGAAAAAGATCTTACATCTCAACAGCTTCTTGAGAAAACCATTGCCTATCATGATCCAAATAATTTGTGGAATTCCTTTAATTCAGATTTTCATGTAACAATGGAAACTCCTGATTCCCAAAACAGAGAAAGTGATATTACTATAAATATTCCTGAAAGTGCTTTTTACATGAAGGCAGTTAGAGAGACAACCATGATTGAATATAAAATTAAAGGAAATAATTGCAATATAGCTTTAAATGGAAATTCTCACTTTACTGAAGAAGAAGCAAAAGCTAACAATCTTAGTTGTGACAGAGCAAACATGTATAAAAATTATTACTCCTTTTTATATGGTTTGCCAATGAAACTTAAAGACCCTGGAACTCATATTGCTAACACTTTTGAACGTAAATCATTTAAAGGGAAAGAGTATTTGGTTTTAAAAGTCACCTATGATGAATCTGTTGGTGAAGATATTTGGTATGTTTATATTAATCCAGAAACCTATGCTATGGAAATCTACCAATTTTTTAAAACTGACGTAAACGGAAATGAAATAGAAACTAGTGGGGAATATATTTTATTATCGGGTGAAACGGTGATAAATGGCATCAAAATGCCAAAGAATAGAGCTTGGTTTTACAACAAAGATGACCTGTATTTAGGGACCGATATCCTAAAATAAAAAAGGCGCCAAAGTATTGGCGCCTTTTATTAATAATTGAAATTTTCAAGACCCACACATTAGGCAATCATCTCCTTCCGCTTCTTTCGCCTGAGCAATAAGTGCTTTCATTTCCTCAGGAGACATCGGCTGAACTTCAGTGGTTTCTTTTGCAAATTTTACTGCAGTTTTTGCTGCTTTCTCTTTTTGCTGTTCAACAATACTTGCATCCATTTGAGAAACCTCAACAACATCAGCTACCTCGGCAACTGGTTGTTCTTTTTTCTTGGTGTCTAAAGTAAACTTGATTGCGTCAACAGCACTCTTTGTACGTAAATAATACATTCCTGTTTTTAAACCACTTTTCCATGCGTAAAAATGCATTGAGGTTAGCTTTGCCATGGTAGCTCCTTCCATAAATAAATTCAATGACTGTGATTGATCAATAAAATAGCCACGATGACGGGACATATCGATAATATCCTTCATGCTGAGTTCCCAGACAGTTCTGTAGAGTTCCTTGATATCTTTTGGAATTTCATCAATGTGCTGTACCGAACCATTCGCTCTCATGATGTCTTGTTTTAAACTTTCATTCCAAAGGCCTAATTCGACAAGGTCCTCTAATAAATGCTTATTTACTACAATGAATTCACCAGACAACACACGACGTGTGTAAATATTTGAGGTGTAAGGCTCAAAACACTCATTATTCCCTAATATTTGTGATGTGCTAGCCGTTGGCATAGGGGCGACTAACAGAGAGTTTCTCACGCCATTTTTTAGGACTTGTTTTCGAAGTTTACCCCAATCCCAACGACCGCTCAAATCATCATCTTTTATATTCCAAAGATTGTATTGGAATTCACCATTAGATATTGGAGAACCATCATAGGTTTGGTAAGGGCCGTCTACTTTTGCTTCCTCCATACTCGCAGTAACAGCTGCAAAATAAAGGGTTTCAAAAATTTCTTGATTTAGCTTTTTAGCTTCATCACATGTAAAAGGTAAGCGTAATTTAATAAATGTATCTGCTAATCCTTGAACCCCCAATCCAATAGGACGATGTCTGAAATTTGAGTTCTCAGCCTCTTTTACGGGATAATAATTTCTATCAATTACCTTATTTAAATTTTTGGTAACTCTCTTAGTAATTCTATACAATTCTTTGTGATCAAACTCACCATTCTTGATGAACATTGGTAAAGCTATCGATGCTAAATTACATACTGCTATTTCATCAGGTGATGTATACTCCAAAATTTCAGTACACAAATTAGACGAACGGATAGTTCCTAGATTTTTTTGATTAGACTTTCGATTTGCAGCATCTTTATAAAGCATATACGGAGTCCCTGTTTCTATCTGAGATTCCATTATTTTTTCCCAAAGCTCTCTGGCTTTTATAGTTTTTCTTCCTTTTCCTGCAGCCTCGTATTTTAAATATAATGCCTCAAATTCTTCACTGTGAGTTTCGGGTAATCCAGGACACTCGTTTGGACACATCAACGTCCATTCACCATCTTCTTGTACACGCTTCATAAATAAATCTGAAATCCACATAGCATAAAACAAATCTCTAGCACGCATTTCTTCTTTTCCATGATTCTTTTTTAGATCTAAAAAATCAAAAATATCCGCGTGCCATGTCTCAATATAAATTGCGAAACTCCCCTTGCGTTTTCCACCCCCTTGGTCTACGTAACGAGCCGTATCATTAAATACTTGTAACATAGGTACAATACCGTTTGACGTACCATTAGTGCCAGCGATGTAACTACCTGTTGCACGGATGTTATGTATAGCCAGTCCAATCCCTCCAGCTGATTGTGAAATTTTAGCAGTTTGCTTTAATGTATCATATATACCATCAATACTATCGTCTTTCATAGTTAACAAAAAACAAGACGACATTTGTGGCTTGGGTGTTCCTGAATTAAATAAGGTTGGAGTTGCGTGTGTAAAATATTTTTTAGACATGAGCTCATAGGTTTCTATAGCCGCGTCTAAATCATTTAAGTGAATTCCAATTGACACTCTCATCAGCATATGCTGAGGACGTTCAGCAATTTGACCATTTAGTTTCAATAGATACGAACGCTCAAGCGTTTTAAAACCAAAATAGTCATATCCAAAGTCACGGTTATAGATAATTGTGGAGTCTAACTTCTCTTTATTATCCATAATAACAGTGTAAACTTCGTCAGAAAGTAATGGTGCTTTTTTACCTGTTCTTGGGTTGACATAGGTGTACAAATCTTCCATGACATCACTAAATGATTTCTTAGTGTTCTTATGCAAATTAGAAACAGAAATTCTAGCTGCTAAACGAGCATAGTCAGGATGTGCAGTGGTCATGGTAGCTGCGATTTCTGCTGCAAGGTTGTCAAGTTCGCTGGTTGTTACTCCATCATACAAACCTTCAATGACCCTCATGGCGACTTTTAATGGATCTACTAGCTCATTTAAACCGTAACATAATTTCCTTACTCTTGCGGTAATCTTGTCAAACATCATCAATTCTTTCTTTCCGTCTCTTTTTACAACATACATATATTTTTTAGTTTTTAGGGTCTTCTGAATACTCCAATCCAGAAAAAATTAGTTAGTTAATGTAAGATAGCAAACATGCGTAACTTACATTTTAAATTTATTAGGTAATCCGTGACTATTCGTTAAAAGAATTACTCTTGGGATAAGAGCTTCCTAGCTTTGAGCATCTTAAAAATCTGCATCAAAAGTAAATTTATCTTTTTCTTCCTCTTTATTTAAAACTCCTGCTTTTTGATACTCTGACACACGCTTTTCAAAGAAATTGGTTTTCCCTTGAAGTGATATCATATCCATGAAATCAAACGGATTTGCAGTATTGTAAACCTTCTCACAATCTAATTCATGGAGAAGTCTGTCGGTCACAAACTCAAGATATTGAGCCATTAATTTTGAGTTCATTCCTATCAAACTTGCGGGTAAAGACTCCGTGATAAATTCGCGCTCAATATCCAAGGCGTTAGTAATAATTTCTGTTATTCGCTCTTTAGGAACCTTATTGATTAGGTGTTTATTGTGTAAATGAACAGCAAAATCACAATGTACACCTTCATCTCTTGAAATAAGCTCATTTGAAAAAGTTAAACCTGGCATTAATCCACGTTTTTTAAGCCAAAAAATTGAACAAAACGCACCTGAAAAGAAAATACCTTCGACAGCCGCAAAAGCAATCAGTCTTTCTGCAAAACTTGGAGAGTCTATCCATTTGAGAGCCCAATCAGCTTTCTTTTTGATGGCAGGAAAATTTTCTATGGCGTTAAACAGTCTGTCTTTTTCAACTTCATCTTTGACATAAGTGTCAATTAATAATGAATATGTCTCACTATGAATATTCTCCATCATGATTTGAAAACCATAGAAAAATTTAGCTTCACTGTACTGAACCTCGTTAACAAAATTCTCAGCTAAGTTTTCATTAACAATACCGTCACTAGCCGCAAAAAATGCTAAAATATGTTTAATAAAATAACGCTCGTCGTCATTAAGTTTTGTAGCCCAATCTGTTAAATCTTGATGCAAGTCAATTTCTTCAGCAGTCCAAAAGCTTGCTTCTGATTTCTTGTACCATTCCCATAAATCATGATGTTGGATTGGAAAAATAACAAAACGATCTTTGTTTTCGGCTAAAATTGGTTCAAGTTGGTTTGACATAATATGGGTTCTTTTTTAACGGGTGCTTTAATGCAATTTCGGACTAACAAAGATTCAAAAATACAGACGATAATGAAAGTTAATTTTATAAACATTGTTAACAAGTTTTTAACAAGGAGTGGTTTTTTTCCTACAATCGATATGTTTCATCTTTTCACCTAAAACACTTAAAATCAAAGTATTAAAAAATGGTAAAATTAAAGAACCCAATAGGCACAAGGCCTGAAGGAGTTTTGAAAAAATTAATAATATCCAAAAAATCTGAAGAATTTTAAAAAACAAAAAGTGAGAATGTAGCATTCTCACTTTTCCCTAATAATTAACTAAACTAACTAAAACTATAATTATAGAATGATAGTTATTTTCAGAAATAAATAAATGTTTAAAAAAAATTAAAGCATCTATTTAACTATAATTTAAAGTGGTTCCCTAGACACACTTTTGATTGATAAAACCAATTACAGCATTTTCTATTCAAATATGACAAAAATCAAGTCATTACGTCGCTTATAATGTATGTCTAGTGCAGTATCCTGTATATTTGGTAGGTCAATGTAAAATTTTAATGAATATATTTGTAATTTTAAAAGGCATTTAAAAGAACACTTACCAAACCCTGATTAAGATATGATAAAAGCAGTTATAGTTGATGATGAAAAAAAAGCCATAGAAAGCTTATCGTGGGAATTAAATCATTGTAAACAAGATATCGAGGTACTGGAATCATTTGACCAACCAGAAAAAGCACTTGAATACCTCAAAACAAACATTCCAGACTGCTTGTTTTTAGACATTCAAATGCCTACCATGGATGGGTTTCAGTTTATACGTGAATTAGAAATCAGGAATTTTCCGATTGTCATTACAACCGCATATGATGAGTACGCCATTGAGGCATTAAAAAACGAAGCGGTTGACTATTTGCTAAAACCAATAGATTCTGATGACTTGTATGAAACAATTAAAAAAGTAAAGAAATATAATTCTAAGCCCATGTCGATAGACAAATTTGAAGAATTGTTGCTTAACTTCAAAGGAAATGGTTCGCAAGAAAAAGTGACTATCAATTCAGATGGTAAACTCATTTTTATTGACATTGACGATATTCTATTTGTACAATCTGATGGAAATTACAGCACGATATTTTTAAAAAATAATCAGAAAAAAGTCATCACAAAAAAATTAAAAGATATTAATGCAATTTTACCAAAGAATAGTTTTTTTAGAACGCACAACTCTTTTATTGTTAACCTTAATAAGATTAAAGAGTTTTTAAAAACAGAACGTTATTTAATTATGGAATCTAATCACAAAATTCCAGTAGCTCGTCAAAGAAAATCAGAATTTTTAGATAAATTTTAATAGCTTGAAAGATTTAAAAAATAAGGTCGGCTTCATCTTTAATAAAACCATTTTTTCATACATCTCTTGCCTTATTTTTTTGGGAATTGCTTGTAGTTACTCACAAAACAATTTTGAAAATATTTTAGATACTATTTCTATTGATAGAATTAAACGTCTAGATGAATCTTCTCAGCTAAAGGAACTCCGATATGCATTTGATAATTATGCGTCTGACAGCACCAAAATGAAGAGTTTAAATGAAAAAATGACGAAAGAAAATTACTTAAATGGTAATATCTATACCCTTACAAATCTTGCGGATGTCAAGGATAAAAACGCACAGTATCATCAAGCAATTTACTATCTGAAAGAAGCCGAATCGTTATTGGAGGAAACTAATGAGCTTTATTTACGTGCCCGTATTTATAATAAACTTGGAATAGCTTACAAAAAACTTGATTTAGTTGGGCCTTCTTTAAATTATCTCAACAAAACCATTGACTTAACTGAAAAAGAGCCAGGGGATAACTTTAAATTAAAAAAAATAATTGCTAACGCCCATAAAAATACAGGTGAAATCTTGACTTCCTTAAGACAATATGATCTCGCGATAATAGCATTTAATAAGGCTATTCGAATAAATAAAGAACAAGAAAATCATTTTTTCTTAGCTATTAACTACCAAGAATTAGCTTATGCAAAAGAGCAATTAGGTCTTTTAAACGAAGCTTTAATTGATTATAATAAAGCTGCTTTTATTTATGAAAACACCTTTGAATCAGAATTAGGGAAAGCGATTATATACAGTTGTATAGGAGAATTATACCTAGCCAAGGGGATGTACAAAGAGGCTATGGTCATCCTAAAAGATGCTGCTAAACGTGCTGAAAAAACCGACGATAAATTGCACATTGCAGATATTTATATGAATCTAGGAAAATCCCAATCTTTTACAGGACAAATAAATTTAGCCAAAACCAATATCTTAAAAGGTATTAAAATGTCGGAAGTGGGATCAGAAAGTTTGGAGGTCAGGATGTTTGAAAACAAAATCAACGCGATTAAGGTACTTTCTGATATCTACCAAAGTGAAAAAAACTTTGAAGCTGCTCTAAAATTATATAAAACTGCAGATAGTCTAAAGAATAGGGTATCTGATAAACGCAACGTTTCTTATTTAAATGGCTTACTATTAAAGTATGAAAATGAAACTAAACTAAACCTAGTTAAAGCATTAAAAAGCAAAGAAGTTCTTAGTGCTTCTACACAAACAAATGTTGCGCTGACTGTGCTTCTTTCGGTAATTGCTGTTTTACTAATTACCGTTTTATTGTTTATTTTTCACAGACAACAACAATCAAATCAAGAGAAAAAAATATTGGCTTTAGAACAAAACATGTTAAAAAGTCAAATGAATCCTCATTTTATATTTAATTCACTGAACTCAATCAAACAGTACATTATAGGTAACGAAATAGAAAATGCTGTTTACTATTTAAATAAATTCGCAAAATTAATTCGTAAAATCTTAGACACCTCCAATAAAAAAGACATATCACTCGCAGAAGAATTAGAAACCATGACCACTTATATGACTATTGAAAATATGCGTTTCTCAAATGAAATAGATTTTAAAATCAATGTTGCTGACGACATCGATTCAAAAAAAATCAGGGTTCCTTCACTTATATTACAACCCTTTATTGAAAACTCTTTATGGCACGGATTATCATCAAAATTAAGTGATAAAAAAATCATCATTGATGTTAAAAATACAATCCCAGATTATGTGAGTATTTCAATAACCGATAATGGTGTGGGTAGAAAAATATCAAAAGAACGAAAACTAAAAGAAACTTTTAAAAGACGATCTGTTGGTATCGAAATTACTAAAGAACGTTTATTTTCTTTTGCAAAACGTTTTAATCGTTCGTTTGAATTAAAAATAGAAGACTTGTATGACGAGCAAAATGTGGCCTCAGGCACAAAAATAATTTTGAATATACCCGTTTAACTTTTCATGATTTCTTGTGCTCTTTTTTCAAGCTCATCATACCAATCAGGTCCAAATTTTCTTATTAAAGCTTCTTTAACGAATTTAAAAACAGGAACTTTAAGTTCTTCTCCGAGGGTACAGGCAGCATCGCATATGTGCCAATGATGATAATTTACTGCTGAAAACTCACTGTAATCTTTTACACGAACCGGGTATAAATGGCAAGAAACTGGTTTCTTCCAAGATACATCTCCTTGATTATAGGCCTCCTCAATTGCACACATTGCCTTATTATGTTCATCAAAAATCACATAAGCACAATCTGCACCATTAATTAGTGGTGTTTCATATTCGCCGTCTTCGGTAATAACAAATTTCCCTTGTTTCTCAATCGCCTTTATCCCGTCTTGTCTCAAATAAGATTTCACAATAGGATAAATTTCTTCTAAGACCTTTGTTTCCCTCTCTTCTAAAGGTGCTCCTGCGTCACCATCTATACAACAGGCCCCTTTACATGCAGATAAATTACAAACAAAGTCCTTTTGAATAACGTCCTCTGAAATTATTGTCTTTCCTAACTGAAACATCGTGGGATTAAAAATTAAAGACAAAAATAGATAAAGTTATGGTCTAAATGGTACCGAAAGTTACCTTTATTATATTAATTTTGTCAAAAATTTTAAGGCACTTTATATGCTTCCAAACCTAAAAGAAATATTTACAGTTTTTATGGTATTGTTTGCGGTTATTGATATCATCGGAAATATTCCTATAATTATTGATTTACGTAAAAAAGTAGGTCATATTCAAAGTGAAAAAGCATCGATTATAGCAGGAATAATTTTAATTGTTTTCCTATTTATAGGTGAAAATATTTTATCTCTTATTGGCATAGGCGTCAATAGCTTTGCCGTTGCAGGAGCATTTATATTATTCTTTATTGCTCTTGAAATGATTTTAGGGATAACTCTTTATAAAGAGGAAGATAATAATGCAGTGACTGCAAGTGTGTTTCCGCTTGCCTTTCCATTAATTGCAGGACCTGGAAGCCTAACAACCTTGCTCTCTTTAAGGGCTGAATTTCAATTAGAAAACATCATTATTGCGGTTATTTTAAATGTCATCGTCATATATATCGTTCTTAAAACCTCTGTAAAAATAGAACGAGTCATTGGACAAAATGGAATAAGCATTATTAGAAAGGTTTTCGGAGTGATTTTATTAGCAATTGCAGTTAAACTATTTGCTCATAATATTAAAGAATTATTTATTTGATCATGAAAAATTTCACCTATTTTCTAACTGTTATTGCCTTTTTATTAATCGGCTATAATTTTACACAAATTAACTGGGGTCAACCTTTTCAAGGAGATAGTGTTATTGCCATTATAACAATCATGGCAGGACTATGTACCATTGTCATTCTCGCAATTTTGAGGACATCTAAAAAAATTGAGAAAACAATAAAACAAAAAAAGAAATAATTATTCTTGAATTAATTCCTTAATTTTAAGTAACATCGTATCATTATTATTTATTATTTCCGTGAATGCTTCTTTTCCAAAAAGTTGTTCTGCTAATTTTGCTTTCAAACACAACTTCACTTCTTCTTTGTAGGCGGCAAAAGTTAATTGATAACGTGATTTTGAATTGTAATAGCTTTTAAATTGCTCCAATAGCTTATCTGTAACTTTATAATTTGCAACAAAATCGTCTTTTACCATGTTCTGTAGTATAGAACGATCTTTATCTAATTTTTCAAAAATAAAATACTCTAAGAAACCACTCGATAGAATAAAATCAATTGTTTGATTTTCCATTTTTTTATTTGTGGCCACAAATTCATCAGGAATGATACCTCCTCCACCATATACAATTTTTCCTTTGGGAGTTAAAAATTTTAAAGAATCTGCAATTTCAATACTGTTTTTATTTGATAATTCTCCATTGGTTCTACGTTTATAATATTCGTGATAATAATCCTTATTGCCATTTTTATAAGACCTCTGTATAGAGCGTCCCGTTGGAGTATAATATCGCGACACGGTAAGTCGTATGGCTGTTCCATCACCTAAAGCCATTTCTCGCTGAATTAATCCTTTACCAAACGAACGTCGTCCAACAATGATACCCTTATCATTATCTTGCAAAGCTCCTGCAATTATTTCGCTAGCTGAAGCAGAATTTTCATTTATGAGCACAAAAATTTCTCCATTTTCAAAAGCTCCCTTGTCAGTAGCATAACTGTTTACTATTTTACCTTGTTTGTTTTTAGTGAAAAGGATCAATTTATTGTCCTCTAAAAATTCGTCAGCAATTTGTTCTGCTATGTGCATAAAGCCTCCTGGATTATTTCTTAAATCTAATACTAACTTTCTAATTCCTTTAGCTTGTAATATATTCAAGGCTGTTTTAAACTCATTAAAAGTGGTTTCAGCAAAGCGATTTATTTTGATATACCCTAACTCATCTGTGAGCATGTAAGCAGCATCCACACTCACAATAGGCACATTGCCTCGGTCAATTTTAAATTCTATTATTGTGTCTTCTGAAGGTCTGTAGACTGTTAAATCGACTGTCGTGTGATTTTTTCCTCTAAGTTTATTAATTACCATATCATCACTCCAGTTTTCACCGAAGATGGGCATACCATCTGCTTCAATAATTCTATCTCCAGCTTTAATGCCGCTTTTGTAGCTGGGTCCTCCCTCTAAAGGCCTAATTACTGTTACCGTATCCTTGTATGAATAAAAACTTACTCCAATCCCAACAAAATCACCTTTCATGCTTTCCGTTGATTTTTGTAAAGCTTCTTTTGGAATATACGTTGAATGAGGATCAAGATTACTTAAAATACTTGTTACAGTTACATCAACAATACTATCAGTATCCACCTCATCTACATATTGATGGTCAATTAAATCAATTAAACGATTGAGTTTTTCTTTTTTTGAATTAGAGGCAAATATTGGCCTTGAAGTATCCAACATATTTAGTTTGTCACCAATCAAAATACCTGTTGCAATAGCAATACCGATTACTAAGGGATAGAATTGTTTTTGAGATGACATTAATTTAAATCTTCAATGATGGTCGTGGAAATCCCTGCTTTTTCTAAAAACTCAATTCCTGAATTATCTCTGTAAGCCTTTTTGTAAACAACACGAACAATCCCTGATTGATGAATTAACTTACTGCACTCCTTGCAAGGAGATAGGGTAATATATAAAGTTGCTCCTTGACACGATTGCGTAGATGATGCAACCTTTGAAATAGCATTAGCTTCAGCATGCAGAACATACCATTTTGTATATCCGTTTTCATCTTCACAGAAATTCTCAAAACCAGAAGGAGTTCCGTTATAACCATCAGATATGATCATTCTGTCTTTTACAATGATTGCGCCAACTTGTTTTCGCTTACAATACGATAACTTACCCCACTCATCGGCTATCCTTAAATATGCTTTATCATATTTGAGCTGTTTTTTATCTAGCATAAATTTATTTTCTCGATTTTTGATTAATAATAATCAGTTATTTAATGTCAGGTTACAAATTTAACCCTCAAAGTCTTAAATTTTATTCAAAACATTTCTTAGTTTATTTCAAAAATTGAAGCATTTTTACGTTCAGAAATAAAGGCTTGTAGCCCACATTCTAAAAAAGAAGCATATTCCTCAACATCAGGTGTATAACCGACAGGTTTATTTAGTAATTTCTCCCCTTCTGAATCTAAAAGTACATAAAATGGTTGAGAATTTGACTGAAAAAACTGCGTTTGGAAATGTGCCCATTTATGGCCATAGTTTTTCAATTGTCTAGTGCCACCATTTATCCTATTAACAAAAATTTGTTCGTCATTTGGCAATTCTTTTTTATCATCTACATACAGAGATATTAGCACAAATTTTTCACGAAGTAATGCGTCAATTTTTGGGTCAGGCCAAATATGTTCTTCCATTTTTCTGCAATTTACACATGCAAAACCCGTAAAATCCAAAATAATAGGCTTACCAACTTGTTTTGCATAGTTAATTCCTTCTTTTAAACCTTTAAAACAATTCAGGTTGTTTGGGCACTCATTGGGGTAGAACAAACTATACCCAACGGGTGGAGCTAAACCACTTAATAACGTCAGCGGACTAAATGTTTTAGTGCTTTTATTTATCTGAAACCCTGAAAACAGATAAAAGGTAAATAACAGCGCTACCATTCCAAAACCTAATCGAATAAATGACAACTTATTTAATACCGAATCGTGTGGAAATTTGATTTTGCCAAAAAGATACAGGGCGAGACATAAAAATATAACAATCCAAATTCCTAAAAATATCTCGATTTTTAGGAATCCCCAATGCTTTACAAGATCGGCATTAGATAAAAACTTAAATGCCAATGCTAATTCTAAAAATCCTAAAACAACTTTAGTTGTATTTAACCATCCTCCTGATTTTGGTAAAGTATTCAATAAATTAGGAAACATAGCAAACAGCGCAAAAGGCAACCCTAATGCTAATCCAAATCCACCCATACCAAAAGTTAATTGCCAAGCACCCCCTTCAGCCGTTAATGATCCAGCTAACAAGGATCCTAAAATAGGACCAGTACATGAGAAAGAAACAATCGCCAATGTTAGAGCCATGAAAAATACTCCTAGGACACCTCCTAAACTCTCTCCTTGAGAGGTTTTATTTGTCCAACTTGATGGTAAAGTCAACTCGTAATACCCAAAAAAAGAAAAGGCGAAAAATAAAAATATTATAAAAAATAAGATATTTAATGTCACATTCGTAGAAATCTCGTTAAGAATGTCTGGATTGATTGAATCGATTAAATGAAACGGGATACTTAAAATTAAATAGACCGCAAGAATAAAAAAGCCATATAAAATCGCTCTTGAAATACCTGAGGATCTCTCCGTCTTCTTTTTAGTGAAAAAACTAACAGTCAAAGGAATCATTGGGAAGACACAAGGCGTCAATAAGGCAAGCAATCCGCCAAGAAAACCTAATCCAAAAATACCCCACAAAGAGTTTTTATTTTCTGAATCAGCTAGTGTTAATGTGTCGTTTTGACAAACTGTTTCGAGCTTAGACATTTCAGCAGGTAGCAGCCCATAAAGACTCAAATTAATCTCATTATCATCAACAATCATCTGGTTAATAGTGGTGTCTTTTGCTATCAACTCACCATCCAACGATAGCTGAAACATAAAAGGGTTATCTGGCTTAAAAGTACACTGTGTATCATCACAAGTCATATATTCCAAATTACCTGATATGATAGAAGATTTAGACACTAATTTTATTTGTTGAGTAAACCTCGCCTCTTTATAAAACTTTGTCACGACCATATCAAAGACAGAGTCATATTTTGTTACCTTATTAATATCATGTTCAATTAATTGACCAACTAACTCATAATCTGAATTAGTAGTAAATGCGAAGTTTGTTGGGAGCGGTCCCCCATCTTCAAGATAGTGTGAATAAATTGCCCAGTCATCTTCTATTGAAGCGATAAAATTAAGTTCAAATTCATCGTCTCCAATTTTATTACTCTCATATGTCCAAGCGACAGGATCTAAAATCTGAGCTTGAGAAAAAAAACTTATTAAGCTCAAAATAAGCAGTAAATAACGGTTCATAGAATGGGTATTTAATTACAAATAAATAAAAAATGCAACACTTTCATCGTAATTGAATGTTAATATTGCAGGTGCTGAACATTTTTGTTCCTTAAAAAACCTTAAATTTAAAGTTGTTATCAATCAACTATAATTATTAAAAATTATTGTCTAATTGTAACCCTGTCAACGTTATTAAAAACACAATTTTTATTATATCACGATGGTGTTTATTTAATGTTACTAATTTATTAAAATAGGGGAATTCTAAAATATAAAATTTTCTTAGCTTTTTATCGCAATTATTAAAACCCGAAAACTAACTATTACAAAGCAATGTTCTCTTTTAAAAATTTAATTATCATACTGTCTGTCCTTTGGATTTCTTTACACTGGACTGAAGCACAAAAAAGTAATGCCTCTCTAAATAGACCAAATTTTCAAATTTCGCATTTAAATTTAGAACCGATTATTGATGGCAATATTTTAAATGATAAGGTTTGGCAAGGAATCTCTCCAATAACGCAGATGATTCAAATTAAACCTGAATTTAATGTTCCATCCACCGAAAAAACTGAAATCCGTGTTGCTACTTATAAAAATACGTTTTACGTGGCTGTAGTTTGTTATGATTCTACGCCTGAAAACATCGTGGTCTCTGATTCAAGAAGAGATTCTGATTTAAACGACGAAGATAGTTTTCTATTCATTTTAGACACTTATAATGATTTACAAAATGGATTTTTGTTTGGAACAAATTCCAATGGTATGGAATATGATGCACAAATCGATAATGAAGGGCAAGGAAATTTTAGTGCAAATAGACAGCAGGGGGGTGTAATTGGTGGAACAAATATTAATTGGGATGCAACGTGGTCAGTAAAAACAGAAACCGGTAATTATGGCTGGAGTGCTGAATTTGCGATCCCCTTGAGATCGCTTCGATTTAAAAGTGGAGACAAACAAACTTGGGGTATTAATTTTCAAAGAAATATTAGCAAAAACACAGAAACTTCCTTTTGGGCTTCTCTTCCGCTAGGATTTGATATAAAACGCTTATCCTTGGCAGGTAAAATTCACGGGTTAAAGCTCCAAAATCCTGGTAACCTAAAATTAATTCCTTATGCATTAACGCAAACAATTAATGATGATGCTATTGATCCAAATAAGACAACTACAAATTTAGAGTTTGGTGCAGATATAAAATATAGCCTAACACCAAGTTTAACGTTAGATTTGACATACAACACTGATTTCGCTCAAGTTGAGGTTGATGAACAACAAGTTAATCTCGACAGATTTAATTTATTTTTTCCAGAAAAACGTCCTTTTTTTTTAGAAAACGCAGGACAATTTTCTGTAGGAAGCCCTGGAGAAGTTGATTTATTTTTTAGTCGTCGTATTGGAATAGGAAATAATGGCGCCTTGGTTCCAATCATTGGAGGAGCACGCTTATCCGGTAAAATAAATCAAACTAATGTTGGATTGCTCTCCATGTTCACAGAAGGTGTTACTGATGAGAATATTGAGAAGAATAACTTCTCTGTTGCTCGTGTCAATCATGACTTTTCAAACAGTCGTTCCTCCGTGGGAGGCATCTTTATTAATCGTTCAGGGTTAGGTAATAATCCTGATGATTACAATCGCGTATTTGCTATGGATGGGAAGTATGGCCTGGGTAAAAAAGCACAAATTAGTGGTTTTGCCGCCAAAAGTATTACCCCAGGAACAAATAAGCAAGACCATGCTTTCAAGTTGTTAGCGAATTATAATTGGGATGGATGGAATATTAATGCAGGATACACAGAAGTAGGCGAAGGCTTTAATCCTGAGGTTGGATTTTTACAACGATCTTCCTTTAAAAAACCTGAATTTTTATTATTTCGTGCTTTAAGACCTAAAAATTGGGGGTCTATATTAGAAATTAGGCCTCACGTTTCTTATCGGGGTTATTGGAATTTTAATGATCAGTTAGTAACAAGCTTTTTACATATTGACAATCATTGGGTATGGGCTAGTGGGTTTGAAATTCATACAGGTATTAATTTTACTACAGAGGGTGTTTTTGAGCCATTCCGTATTTCAGGCGTTGAAATACCTAGCAAGACTTATGACCACAGCGAACTTCAACTTATTTTTATTTCAAATCCAAATAAAAAATTATCCTACAATACAAGAACTGTTATTGGAGGGTATTTCGGAGGAGATCGTATTTCAAATAGTGGAACCATAAATTACAGGATAGGTGATAAATTTAATTCTTCATTTACCTTAAGTCATAATATTCTTAATTTACCAAATGGAGATGTTACTGCATTTGTTGGGCGCGCTAGACTGTCCTATTCTTTCACTCCTAGGATGTTTGTTCAAAGCCTAGTACAGCACAATAATATCTCAAATATTACCTCTGTAAATGCAAGGTTTGGCTGGCTTCAAAATGCAAACACTGGATTGTTTGTTGTTTTAAATGTGGTTAAAGACGAAGATTATCTCGATGGTATCAACAATCAAAGCGTCACATTAAAATACACGCATCGATTTGATTTAATGCGAAAATAATTTTTCATAATTATTTAAAATTTCCTGTGAAAGATTAGTGTTCAAAAGTAGATTTAGGCCCTGCTCAATTAGAATTAATATTTGAAAACCACGTATTATCAAAGACACTTGATGCTCGTAACATGATATATGAAGTGTACATAATCACTCCTATTACAATCCATTTCAATATATTAAGAGACATTGATTTAATAAAAAATGCAGCTAGCAATACGGCAATTACGCCTGGAATAATCATGCTTACGGAAGCTTTTCTATTATACGCCCCTTTTTTAATGAATTTTATTGAAGCAGGAGGCATTAAAAACGCACAAGACCCCATCATTATAGGAAACGCTACTAGCGGGGACATACCCAAGGCATAGATTAATGCCATACAAGGTGCATACATACCTATGCCTGCAGTCATTAATGCGCCAAGAAAAAAGTTTGCTATCAAAGCAATTATTAACCTCCATCCTCGTAAACCAATCGCTTCACCACCACCTTGTATCCATTCCATTTGTCCAAGAAACATAAAAAAAGCAGTAATCATTAGAGCAATACCCATTGTTAATTGAATTTTTTTTACTGGTAATTTAGAAACAATGCCCGCGCCCAAAATTGCACCTATGGTAGCAGTAATTAACATTAAAGACAAAGTAAGTGCTTCTACTTTGATGATTTTAATAAAAATAAGTGCTTGAATCACCACTGGAATAGTATTTGAAACGTTTAACGTTCCTGGAATTATTCGGTCGTTTGTTTGCTTTGTGAACTTGAGTAAGGCTGTTTGAGGGGCAAATGATCCTATTCCCAGCGTATCAAAAAAGTTAACCACAAATCCTATGATAACAGTTTTTACAGTACTAACATCTTCTAGTTTATCACTATGTTTTCTATAATCACTTATGAGAACATAACTAAAAAAAAATACTAGTCCTAGTAGCATAATCCAAATTAAAAGTATCATCATCACTTTGAAATTACCAACTGTAAGTTATTAAAAAATTAAACAACAAACATTTTCAAAAAAGTTATTTGTATTTTGTGTTTTCAGTAGTTCAATAATCATGATTCAATCTTACAAGCAGCGCCCTCAACTAAATAAAAATTATGACACCATAATCATTGGATCTGGGATGGGTGGTCTATCTACGGCAGCAATCCTATCAAAACAAGGCCACAAAGTTCTGGTATTAGAGCGTCATTATACTGCTGGGGGATTCACTCATGTATTTAAACGTAAAGGCTATGAATGGGACGTTGGTATTCATTATGTTGGAGAAGTTCAAAGGAAAAATAGTATTCTTAAAAAACTATTTGACTATGTTACAGATGGTGCCTTAAAATGGGCAGACATGGGAGAAGTTTATGATCGCATTGTCATTGGAGATAAGCATTTTAACTTAGTTAAAGGGGTTTCAAATTTTAAGGCTCAATTAATCACTTACTTCCCGGATGAAGAAAAAGCCATTATCAACTATGTGGACTTAGTTTTCAAGGCCGTTAAATCCAGTAAAAATTATTATATCTGCAAAGCAGCCCCGTTAATGATACGTATGTTATTTGGGAAAATACTGCAAAATCCATTTTATAAATTTTCAGACAAAACCACTGATGAAGTTGTGCGTTCATTAACAAAAAATGAAACTTTAATAAAAGTTCTGACTGGTCAATATGGCGATTATGGATTGCCTCCAAAACAGAGTAGCTTTGCCATGCATGCTTCAGTTGTGAGACATTATTTTGATGGTGGTAGTTTCCCAGTAGGCGGTTCTTCACAGATTTTAAAAACGATAGATCCCGTTATTGCCGCTGCCGGAGGAACAATTTTAGTAAATGCAGAAGTTCAAGAAATTATTGTTAAGAATGATGTTGCCATAGGAGTGAAAATGAAAGATGGGAACATCATGACTGCAACAAACATTGTCAGTAATGCAGGAATTATGACAACTTATAATTCCCTTTTACCAAAAGCAATACGAATCAAACATCATTTAAACAGGCAATTGAAGAAAATAGAGCCTTCTGTTGCGCATATAAGTTTATATTTAGGATTAAAAGGTTCTCCTCAAGAGTTAAATTTACCAAAAACAAATTATTGGATTTATCCAGCAAAGTATGATCACGATACATGTGTAAAAAGATATTTAAGTGATTTATCAGAACCTTTCCCAATGATTTATTTGTCATTTCCGTCTGCTAAGGATCCTGATTGGATAAATAGATATCCCGGTAAAAGTTCAATAGATATAATTACCTTAATGCCATTTGAACAATTTAAAAAATGGGAAGGAACACAATGGAAAAAAAGAGGACAAGAGTATGAAAAAATGAAGGAAGAATTAACACAACGGCTTCTAAAGGAATTATTTAAACAAATCCCTCAAGCAAAAGGAAAAATAGACTATTCTGAACTTTCAACACCTCTCACAACACAACATTTTGTTAATTATCAAAAAGGAGAAGTTTATGGGCTTAATCATAACCCTTCTCGGTTTAGACAATCTTTTTTAAAGCCAAAAACACCTATTAAAAAATTGTATTTAACTGGACAAGATATCGTCACTGCTGGTGTTGGAGGAGCTCTGTTTTCTGGAGTCCTTACAAGCATTAGCATCACGAAAAAAAATATTTTAAAATCATTATAATCAACTAAATAACAACAGTCGTTATCTATACATAACCATATTGTTGCCAAATACCTATCTCATATTTTGTGTCGACACATGTAATCCTGTTTGAAGGTCTCATTAAGAGACCGTCAAAGGATATGCCAATGTATATTATTCTCGCCACTAAAATTCCTGTAAACAAAGAGTCTATTTAAAGTGCTTCCCAATAACACATAGATGCGAAGAAAAACGATAGGAATAATAACATATTTTTATACAATATCATTCATAAATGAAGAATAAGAATTGTATTAAAATTAAAAAGCTTAACAGTTTCTGTTAAGCTTTTTAATTTTAATTTAATAAAGAAATAAATGCTTTATGCTTTACCCAATATTCTGAACATTCCAGTACCACAACTTGGGCATTCACCTTTCATTGCTTTTCTACCATTCTTCATAGTAACTTCGTTAGCACTTTTAATTTCTCTTTTTGCTTTACATTTTACACAATATCCTTCCATTTGTTTTAATTTTGTTAATAATTGAGCATAAGATAAGAATATTACTGTTAATATTTAAGAAATAACAAAAAACCATATGATTTTTTCAGATATTTTTGTTTTACAGGCCCTTTTTTCAACTATTACTAAAATAATTGTAAGGAAAATGAATAAATAGCCTGTATATACAGTGTGTCCTGAAGAATAGACACAAGGTGTCTTACAAACTATTTTTCTAATTTAATGTCATCATGATTATAAGCTATCAGGTTTTAAAAGTTATAATTATTCATTATTTATTTTGCGATTTTGTACAAATCTATTTCATAAGTATTGGTACTTAAATCAACATTATAGATATTATTAAGCCATCTTAAACTACCTGTTTTTTACAATATCACCTTGATGACCCTTTTGATCAGTAAAGATTACAGAGTCCCATGATCCAAACATATCAATATGATTTAACAATAAGTCATCAATATTCATTTGATATACATTAAATGAAGCCCATCCCATTTAATTTTTTTATTGAGACCAAGGGGGGGTAATTGGTTTGATTACGAATAAGCATGAATAACCTAATTAACAGTAAGTAAAATAATGAGATGAGGTCAAAAAAAGAATTTAAATAATAAACAACCTATTTAATTTGCGCATATGAAACCTTGAGCATGAATAATTGTCTTAATAACAACGTAATCTCTCTGTTTTTAAATACTCCCTCACTAAACGGAAATTCCATATTTGAGGACGTCTCTACATTACATGTTTTGCATGAGAAACGACGATCTTGTATGGAAACTTTACTTGAAGTGATCTCAAAATTATGCCCAATAACTGGACATAAGACGTTAAGAGGTGGAATTGCTTTCATAGTAGGTTAGAAGATTTGGGGTAAATCTGTTAAATTATTAGGTTGATGTTAGGGACTACTAATATGACTTATTTTTCAATAATATCAGTTAAAAAGCTTATTTTTTCGACAAAATACACTAATTTTTAACATTTTAATCCTTTTCAACAATTGACATTTTTATTAAAATCGCCATTAAAATCCAGATAATCCAAGTTTCGCCATGAGTCATTTGGTAATCAGCCCCTGATAAACGGGCAATAGTTAAAACGATGTAAGTGATAATCGGTGATAAAATAAGGCATACTAGAAGATTGATAATTGTTTTTTTAAAGTCCATTGTTTTATTTATTTGGTTAATATCTAATGAAGTTACTAAAAAATCTATTTTCTCTTAATTCCTTTTGAATTAAATTAATACTAAATAAAATACTTCTCAATTAAAACGCTAAAATTTTTAATGTTGCTACATGTCTATATTGCCAAAAGAGTCCAATAATCACAATATTTACTTACTTTTGAAACATGGCGATTAACTAAATAAATTAAATATCATGGTCACAATTGCGGTAATTTTCAGTGCTTTTATTTTATTTTATTTTATTAATAAAAGGGTCTCTATTCCCAAAATCTTTCTCTTAAGAAGGACTTTTTTTGGTTTGTATGTCTTATCTTTTTTTTTCACCTCCTGTAACCACTCTTCTAGAGTTGTTTTTCTAGGAGATTCAATTACTGAGCTTGCAGAAAACAATGAAGGCAAAGGGACCTATAAAGGTTTTATTACCTTATTGCGAGAAGACACTAATCAAAAACTTGAATTAATCAACAAAGGTATCTCAGGTGATAAGGTGTCAGATTTATTACTAAGATATAAGACTGATGTTATAGAATTACAACCTGATATTGTATTTATTTACATTGGTATAAATGATGTTTGGCACAAATATAATGTTGGGACTGGCTCTGACATTGATTTATATAAAAATGGATTAAGAAAAATAATTGAAGACACGCAAGCAACAGGTGCAAAAATAATTTTGTGTACTCCTACAGTGATTGGTGAAAATAGCGGAGAATTTACTTTAGTGAATAACTTTAAAGATATTGAAACTATGGAAGCGATGAACCAAGATCTCGAAGCTTTTTCTGATGTAGTAAGAACTTTATCTCTAGAATTTAATACTGAATTACTAGACCTAAGGAAGAGGTTTAAAACTTATATTTCTCAAAATAATGGAACAAATGCTTCTAAAGGAATATTGACTTACGACGGAGTCCATTTAAACAATGTAGGGAATAAATTGATTGCTGATGAAATGATAAGATTCTTAAAGTAAAAACCCTCTTAACAGAGGGTTTCGATTAATTGTTTGAATGTGATCCGTCACAATACCCATTAGGGTCTTGAGAATTACCGCAACCACATTTAGGACGATTTTGTTTTTTATAATTCATGACATGTCTTTTTTCAAAATTAACTTTTGAAAATTTAAATATTATTAAATTTTTCACAATTCTAAAAAATCGACTTCATTCGGATCGGGTGGTCCTGATTCTGCTTACGCCTTTTGAGGATTTAATATAATCATAATACCTAGTGAGGTCAAGCCTGCATAAGACTCCATATTTTTAATAGTAACTTTGTTGAAAATTCGAAGATTTCGATTTTGAATTTTACAACCACATTTTCACTCCAGAGATCGAATTTATTATGTTGGCCAGTAAGGTTTTAAAAAAGTGGCAAAAAAGACAAGAGGTCAAAAATGACCTCCTGTCTAATATGGCTCCTCCTCTAAGACTCGAACTTAGGACCCTCTGATTAACAGTCAGATGCTCTAACCAACTGAGCTAAGGAGGAATTTTCTTGTTTTGAGAGGGCAAATATATATATATTTTTTAAAATACTCCAACATTCCCTAATAAAATACTTTAATTAAATAATGCTTTAAAAATATCATTCCCATTAGCAAAAAGAACTAAAGTTATGAGTATGAAAAAACCCACTGTTTGGGCATATTCCAAAAACTTATCGCTTGGTTTTCTTCCAGAAACCATCTCATATAACAAAAACATTACATGACCTCCGTCCAAAGCAGGAATCGGTAATAAATTTAACACTCCAAGCATAATGGATAAAAACGCTGTCAAATTCCAAAAGTCTGGCCAACTCCAGGTATCTGGAAATATATCAAAAATAGCTTTAAACCCTCCAACACCTTTGTAGGCGCCAGTACTAGGACTAAAAATCAACTTTAGCTGTGTCCAATAATCAGTAATCTTATTTTTAAATCTTAGAGTTCCAACTCCCAGACTTTCTAAAAATGTATACTCCTTCTTTATGATATCGTAATACCCTAAGCGTTCAATATCACTTAAATTCCCTCCCGGAAAAATTCCAAGCTTGCCATTATTGTCAACTTGTAATTGACGGCTTAATGTCTGTTCTTCTCTAAGTAATTTTACACTCACCGTTTGACCTGAATACTGCTCAAGTCTTTCCCCAATCTCATCAAAATATTTTACAGGTGTGCCATTTACTGAAATAATAACATCATCTTTCTTCAAGTCTGCGGTCTTATTTAAAGATGAATCCGCAACAGTATTAATAATAAATGGATAACGTAATTCGAAGAAACTTCTACTCTTACTTCCGCTTAATTGCCCTAAAAAATCTTCAGGTAAATTAACCTCTTTTATTTCTCCTTGCCTCTCTAATGTAACTACTTTGGCTTCTAGAAAATATTTTTTTAAATCAGAATAATTAACAATCTGATAATCATTAATAGCCATAATTTTATCTCCGGTTCTAAAGCCTAGTTCTTGTAGCAATGGGTTTTCAATCCAATAACCATCCTCTATGCTATCTGCTTTGATATCAATATCGCCATAGCCAAACGCTAAAAAAACATAAATGATTGCCGCCAAAATAAAATTAACCGTCACGCCACCCAGCATAATAATAAGCCGCTGCCAAGATGGTTTTGAACGAAATTCCCATGGCTCTGGAGGTTTTGCCATTTGCTCCTTATCCATGCTCTCATCGATCATTCCTGAGATTTTAACATATCCCCCCAAAGGCAACCAGCCTATACCATAGACTGTTTCTCCAATTTTCTTTTTCAATAAGGAGTATTTAATGTCAAAAAACAAATAGAACTTTTCTACTCTCGTTTTAAATAATTTTGCAGGGATAAAGTGTCCTAATTCGTGAAGTACGATTAATAATGATAAACTCAATAAAAATTGAGAAATTTTGATTACAAATTCCATGTATGTTTTGTCAAAAAATTTTCAAGCACAAAAGTAAAGCTTTAATACTACAATAGAAAACTAAATCCAAGAGAACATCATTGCTTTAATAAGGATTTATAAATTGTTCCCGACCCTGTTTCTAGCTTCACAAAATGTAGGCCTGACGATAAATGACTAATATTTATATAGTCTTGATTTTCATAAATACTTACCAATTGACCAGTAATATTATAAAGTGATACTTGTGTAATAATGACATCATTAGGTTTAATAATTCTTACACTTGTTGTCGCTGGATTTGGAATTAATTTAAGTTCTAAGTCTATTCTATCTATACGATTGCTCAAAACAACATTGTTATTTTTTGAAATTAAATCTGCATCCGGGTCAAACTCTACAGAAGCTACGTTAAACGTCACATTTCTGTCAAATAATTCACCATCAAAAGTGTGATTTAATAGTTCATCTTGTGTCTCCCCGCCGGTACCATGAATTCGTACTTTAACCGGGAGTTCAAAAAAACTTACTGAAGGGTGACTCTGTTGTTGATTCAATTTAAATTGAATCACTTGACTACTCGGAAGAGACCATTCTATTTGGTAACTCGGATACCCCTCATTATAAATCCAATCATCAAAAAAATCTGTAAGACTAACCCCGCTTGATGCTTCCATTTTTAATTTGAAATCTTCAGTTTTTGCATAACTAAAAGCAAAATTAGCATCTGACAAATACTGTTTCATTCCGTTAAAAAACTCGTCGTCTCCAAGCTTTTTTCTCAACATATGCAGTACCATTGATCCTTTGCTGTATGACAATCTACTGCTAAAAATACGCCCAACACTCGTGGTATCACTATCCCTGAGGTATACGGTTCCCGTTGTGGCACTCGTAATCGTATTATTTCTACTTGCTTTCCAATTTGTAAATGCCTCATTACCATCCAAATTTTCAACGACTAAAGCGGATAAATAAGTAGCAAAACCTTCATTTAACCAAATATCTTTCCAGCTACCACACGTAATTTTATTGCCAAACCATTGATGCGCCAATTCATGAGCAATTAAGTTTCGATTAAAACTTCCCATAAATGACACGGTTGTGTGTTCCATACCGCCATTCCAACCAAATTGAGCATGACCATACTTTTCACTAGCAAATGGATACTCCTCAAAAAGGTCAGTAAATAAATTCATGATGTCTACAGTAATCGGTGTATCCGTTTGAGCTTGGACTAAATCTTCAGGATACACATAATTTACGATGTCAAAAGAATTTCCGTTATTATCAACACTGTGCGTATACGTTTCATAATTAGTAGCAGCAATAGCAATCAAATAAGCAGGAATAGGATAACGATGTTTAAAATGTGTTGTCTTATTTGTTTCCTCTATTAATTGGCTTTGTTCTACTCCATTAGATACAGAAAAGTATTCTTGATTGTTTGTGTTAAAACGTGGAGTTTTCACAAATACGTCGAGACTATCTATTTTATCGTTTAAATCCTGTTTGCAAGGCCACCATCCCATAGCTCCATAGGGCTCAGACAATGTCCAAATAATTGGCGCTCCGTTATGAGTGTTTTGCTCAAATGAGTCTAAGCCAGAATGTTTTGGGTTTCCAGAATATGTAATGGTTAGTGAATCTAAAACGCCTGTGTTTTGAGTTTGAGGCAACGTAATGACTACTTCATTATCTGTGTTGTGATTAAAAGATAAATTAACATTGCGCTGTAGTACTTTTATAACTGTGAAAGATCTATCTAACTCAAAAATCACTTGACTTAAATCTTCTTTTGCCACATAATATGATGTTACCTCTCCATCAATAAAAGAAACACTTGGGTCAATCTCAAAAAATAATCGATGATATTTTAAATCATAATTTTCAGTATTAACATTTTTTACAAAATTAACTTTTTGTCGTGCAGATTTAGTCTCCGCTTCTACGATTGCATCAAAACCTTGTGCGTGAACATTAAAAAATACTAGAAGTATCACGACTGTTAAAATTCTCTTCATAGTTATGCTTTCAATTGTAAAAATAATAAAAAGAACAATAATCTATCGTACTTTTGTCTCTGGTTTTTAATACTTATAGACTCAAAATCATGTTAAATTTATTTAAAAGATTAAAAATTTTAGGTAGTATTTTGGCCGTTCTTTCTGTTGTAATATTAAGTATTTTTTACAATTTATTAAAGGTTGACAGGCAACTGCCTATATACCAACCCGCATCAGTAAATGTGGAATTGGTGGATAGCACTATTCAATATCAAAAAAAATACCATCGAATTGCAGATTTTAACCTTGTCAATCAAAATGGATTTGTCGTTACACAAGAAACATACAGTGACAAAATATATGTTGCAGATTTCTTTTTTACAACTTGTCAAACGATCTGCCCTGTGATGACAAAAAATATGACAGAAATTCAAAAGGAATTCCTACTAGACCCAGATATTATGATGTTATCACACTCTGTTACACCTGAACTTGATAGTGTTGAACAACTACATCGTTATGCCAAAAGTAAAGGAGTAATTGCTTCAAAATGGAATCTAGTCACTGGAAATAAGAAGGAAATTTATGAGCTTGCCCGTAAATCTTATCTGGCTGTAAAAGATAATAATGGGACTGGTGGTCCTTTTGACATGATTCATACAGAAAACTTTATACTTATAGATAAAGAGCGTCAAATAAGAGGTTTCTACGACGGAACAGATTTAAATGAAATAGATCGTTTAATTGATGACATAAAAACCTTAAAAGCTTCCTATAAAGACTAATCTTTTTACTATTTTTGCTTCTTTAAAATGAATCTAAATAAGGATGTCCTTGACAATTGCTGATTTAAAGAAAGGAGAGCGAGCAATCATAACTGACTGTTCTTCAATTGATATTCCGTTAAAACTTCTTGAGATGGGGTGCTTACCAGGTAATGTGGTCCAATTATTCCAAGTAGCTCCTTTTCGTGACCCTATTTACTTAAATATAAACGACAGCTTTGTAGCCATTCGAAAAGAAACGGCAGCATTAATTTTAATTGATATGATTAATGAGTAAACAAATAAAGGTTGCTTTAATTGGAAACCCAAATACTGGAAAAACTTCTGTCTTTAATGCGCTCACTGGACTAAATCAAAAAGTAGGAAACTATCCAGGTATCACTGTAGACAAAAAAGAAGGTGTTTGTAAGTTGTCTAGAGGTGTAAAAGCACATATTTTGGACTTACCTGGCACTTACAGTTTAAATGCTTCTTCGCTTGATGAAAATGTTGTCATTGAACTTTTACTAAATAAAAAAGATAAAGATTACCCAGATGTTGCACTAATAATTAGTGATGTTGAGAACTTGAAAAGAAACCTTCTTCTTTTTACCCAAATTAAAGACTTAAAAATTCCTGCAATTTTGGTAATTAATATGGCCGATCGAATGCCAAAAAAAGGAATCTCATTAAATCTAGAAATTCTTGAGTATGAACTAAAGACAAAAGTTGCACTTGTCAGTACTCGAAAAAATGATGGAATTCAATTTTTGAAAAAACTAATTGAAAATTTCAAAACACTCTCTACCGAGCCTTGTCTAGACACCAGTACCATAGATGAAGAATATTTTGCCAACTTAAAAAAAGCATTCCCAAACCAGGATCTCTATAAGCTCTGGGTCGTTATTAGTCAAGATGCAAACTTTGGGAAAATTGATAGAAATTCCGTTAATGTTTCACGCTTCAAAACAAAAACTAAAAGTGAACTAAAGCGACTTCAGCAAAAAGAAACCATTAAACGGTATCAATTTATAAATGAAATACTCAAAGTAGGTCAAACAGTTGATAAGTCAAAAGCGACTGATTTACGTTCAAAACTTGACAACATACTTACTCATAAAATTTGGGGGTATGTCATTTTCTTTTGGATTTTATTAACCATTTTTCAAGTTATATATGATTGGGCTACCATTCCTATGGACTTAATAGACAGCTCATTTGCTTTATTAGCAGATTGGGTTAAAACAACATTCCCCGGAGGAGGAAAACTAACAAATCTTGTTGCAGAAGGTATTATTTCTGGCATTGGAGGAATCGTAATATTTATTCCACAAATTGCTTTTTTATTCCTTTTCATATCTGTTTTAGAGGAGAGTGGCTATATGAGTCGCGTAGTTTTTTTGATGGATAGAGTTATGCGTCGTTTTGGGCTGAGTGGAAAAAGTGTTGTCCCTCTAATTTCTGGAACAGCCTGTGCGATTCCTGCAATCATGGCAACAAGAAATATTGAAAATTGGAAAGAACGATTAATTACTATTTTAGTAACCCCCTTTACTACTTGTTCAGCAAGACTCCCTGTATACTTAATTATCATTGCCTTAGTAATTCCAGAAGGACGATTTTTAGGATTAAGCTACCAAGCCCTAACCTTAATGATGCTGTATTTAATTGGCTTTGGCATGGCTGTTCTTTCAGCCTACATCTTAAATAAAATTCTAAAAACAAATTACAAAACTTTTTTTGTAATTGAAATGCCTAGTTACAAAATACCATTACTAAAGAATGTTGTTTTAACTGTTTTAGAAAAAACTAAAACGTTTATTTTAGAGGCTGGTAAAATTATTTTAGCTATATCGGTTGTCTTGTGGATTTTAGCTTCTTATGGTCCAAGTAAAAACTTCAATGATGCTGAAGTTATTATTCAAAAATCATTTCCAGCCTTAACAGGAGAAGTGTTAGACAACAAAATCGCTGCCTACAAATTAGAGCATTCCTTCATTGGACGTTTAGGTAAAACAATAGAACCAGCCATTCGCCCATTAGGTTATGATTGGAAAATTGGGATTGGTGTTATCACCTCATTTGCAGCTCGTGAAGTTTTTGTAGGAACCCTTGCAACCATATACAGCGTTGGAAGCTCCTCAGAGGATAATGATAAAACAATCAAAAACAGAATGGCTCAAGAAGTCCATGATAATGGTGATAAAGTATTCACCCTAGCTTCAGGTATTTCTTTATTACTGTTTTATGCCTTTGCAATGCAATGCATGAGTACCCTAGCCATTGTTAAACGAGAAACTAATAGTTGGAAATGGCCAATTATTCAACTTCTAGCCATGTCCTTAATTGCTTATGTAATCGCACTAATTGCTTTTCAAATTCTTAAATAATGAGTTCTTTATTTCAACATATCAGTATTGCAATTATCGGAATTTTTGCGCTCGCCTTTTTAGTAAGTAAATATGCACGAAACACTCGCAAAAAACAGACCTCCGGTTGTAAGGGAAAGAACTGTGATTGCTAGATGAATAATTACTGATTACTTGATATTTTCCTATCAATAGCCATAAAATTCTTCGTGAATACCTCCTACTTCATGACTTTATAGGCCCTGATAAAACCCCTATGTTTAGATCATCTATTTTATTTAATCATCAAAAGCCTTGTTTGCAATAATATTTGTATTACATTTGTCAAGATTTAAGTAAGCTTAAATTTTAAATTAAAACAACTTAAATATGTCTGTAGCTATTGAAAACTTTGTTAAAGCTATCTACAAAAATGATCAAAATGACATCAATAACACAAAGCCAGGTAATATTGCAAAAATACTAGGTATTTCTAATGCTGCAGCCACTGATATGGCTAAAAAACTGGCTTTAAAAGACCTGTTAAACTACACAAAGTACCAACCACTAAAATTAACAAAGCAAGGTGAAAAAATGGCTTTGAATATCATACGTAAACACCGTCTTTGGGAGGCTTTTTTACATAAAACATTTGACATGTCTTTACATGATATTCACAGAGAAGCCGAATTGTTAGAGCATGAAACATCGGATTTTTTAGTCGAAAAAATTAGCGCATACTTAGGTAACCCAAAATTTGATCCCCATGGTGATCCAATACCTAATGCAAAAGGTGAAATCACAACAAAAGACTTATCCATTTCACTATCAAACACCGAAGAGGGGAACGTCTATTTAATATCTAGATTAATGAGTGATGATAAAGAGTTTTTTGATTTTTGTGCGCAAAATGGATTGAAATTTGGAAACCGTTTAACCGTTAATAAACAATTCGTTAAAAACAAAATGACTCAAATAACAATTAATGGCAATACCATTCTTCTTAACAAGGATTTTACAAACATCATATATGTCAATGAAATTAATTAACAATTACCTATTTTTATTAGTATCGATACTCGTTTTCAACAACTCTTTTAGTCAAGAAATTGAGATTCCTAATGTACTTATTACTGACAGGCCAGATGCTACGGAAGCATCATCTACTGTTGGAAAGGGAACTCTTCAAATTGAAACAGGCGCTTTTTATGATTCCTTTACAAATAATAATGTCAATTTCAAGAATTACACAATCAACACTACCTTAATTCGCTATGGAATTTTAGAAAATCTTGAACTAAGAATTGGTTGGGATTTTGTAGAAGGTATTACCACCGAAAACAACCTTAAATTAAATAATATCACTAGCGGATTATCTCCTTTGTTATTGGGAGTTAAAATTGATGTTTCAAAAGAGCAAAATGGAATGCCCGAAATTGCGTTCATTGGCCATATTTTTCCTTTATTTAGTGCCTCTAAAGATTTTAGACCAGAATCGACGGCAGTAGATTTCAGATTTTCTCTCTCTCACACTCTAAATGATAAATCAAGCTTAGGTTATAATCTAGGGGCAGAATGGGGTAATGACTCCCCCGAAGTTTCAGGAATTTACACCGTTGCATATGGGCACAGTCTCACAAGTCGCTTTGGATTTTATGTTGAACTTTATGGTGACTTACCAGAAGACAGCAAAGCCAATCATTATTGGGATGCTGGATTCACTTATTTAATTTCTAATAATTTACAACTTGACACTTATCTTGGAACAAGCCTAACTAGCGGCCAAGATATCTTAATTGGTTTAGGTGCAAGTTTTCGATTTTTAAAAAAGAACTAATTAATGAAAAAAAGTATCTTATTATCTCTCGTTTTACTGATGTTCAATTGCGAGCAAAACAAAGAAACAAATGATGTGTTAATCGTTGTAACAACCACGACTATGATTACTGATTTAGTCACAAATATTGGAGGACAGGTCATAAAAGTTCAAGGACTCATGGGGAGTGGTGTTGATCCTCATTTATACAAGGCAAGTGAAGGAGATGTTACTAAATTAGTAAACGCTGACATCATCTTTTTTAATGGATTACATCTAGAAGGAAAGTTGGTTGAGGTGTTTGAAAAAATGTCTAACAAAACACCTGTTGCTTTAGCTGAAGAAATTGACAAAAGCACTTTAATTGGGTCTGACTATTTTGCCTCTAATTTCGATCCGCATGTTTGGTTTAATATTGAATATTTTAAACTATTTGCTCATAAAGTAGCGGAAGTTCTATCTGAAAAAGATCCTAAAAATGCTGCTGTATTTTTGAAGAATAAAATAATTTACATAGAAAAATTAAACAATCTCCAAAGAAATATAAGGGCTACCATAAATACACTTTCTGAAGACAAAAGAGTTTTAGTTACTGCGCATGACGCCTTTAACTATTTTGGTAAGATTTATGGCTTTGAAGTTGTTGGTTTACAAGGGTTGTCCACGGCGACAGAAGCCGGTGTCAAGGATGTTCAAAAACTAGCAGCTTTTATTATTGAAAAACAAGTAAACGCAATTTTCATTGAAAGCTCTGTTCCAAGACGCACCATTGAAGCGCTTCAAGCAGCAGTGAATTCGAAAGGGCATAACGTGATTATTGGAGGAACGCTGTACTCGGATGCTCTTGGAAATAAAGACACTTTTGAAGGCACCTACATTGGAATGTTTGAGCACAACGTCAATACCATTGTTAATGCATTGCAATAATGAATAAGAAAATAGCTGTAAAAGTTGATGATTTAACTGTTGCTTATAATTATAAGCCCGTTCTTTGGGATATTGATTTAGAAATTCCAGAAGGAGTTCTCATGGCCATTGTTGGTCCAAATGGGGCAGGAAAATCTACACTCATTAAGTCTATATTAGGAATACTAAAACCAATCGCTGGCAGTATTTCTATTTACGGAAAGCCCTACATCAAACAAAGAAAGTTAGTTGCCTATGTTCCTCAGAAGGGAAGTGTAGATTGGGACTTCCCAACAACAGCTCTTGATGTTGTGTTAATGGGGACCTACGGAAGCTTAGGATGGATCAAACGACCACGCCAGAAAGAAAAAAAAGCAGCACTGGAAGCTTTAGAAAAAGTTGGGATGCTATCGCTAAAGAATCGACAAATCAGTCAACTCTCTGGGGGACAGCAACAACGAATATTTTTAGCAAGAGCCTTAGTGCAAAATGCCTCCATATATTTTATGGATGAGCCTTTTCAAGGTGTTGACGCAACAACTGAAATTGCTATCATTAATATTTTAAAAGAATTACGGAAAGCTGGAAAAACAGTAATCGTAGTTCATCACGATTTACAAACGGTTCCTGAGTATTTTGATTGGGTCACCTTTTTAAATGTAAAAAAGATTGCAACAGGACCAGTGAAAGACATTTTTAATGATGAAAATTTAACTAAAACTTATGGCATTAATTATAAAGTAAGTATTCAAGAGTAATGGATTTACAAGAGTATATTTCACTCGTATTTAGTGACTACACGCTACGAACAATTACTTTCGGCACTGCAATTCTAGGGGCTGTGACCGGTATGCTTGGCAGTTTTGCTGTCCTTAGGAAGGAAAGTTTACTGGGTGATGCTATTTCACATGCTGCCTTGCCTGGAATTGCGATTGCATTTTTAATTACTGGTATTAAAGATGGTAATGTTCTGCTAATAGGGGCGTTAATCAGTGGCTTAATTGGAACATTTTGGATTAGGGGAATTGTTGCCAAAACTCATTTAAAATCTGACACAGCACTTGGTCTAATTTTATCCTTATTCTTTGGATTTGGTATGCTATTACTCACTTTTATTCAAAAACAACCTGATGCAAATCAAGCAGGTTTAGACAAATATTTATTTGGTCAAGCAGCAACTCTTGTAGAAAGTGATGTTTGGATGATGACAATATCTACCGGAGTATGTTTATTTATTTTGATGCTATTTTGGAAGGAATTCAAACTTCTTCTTTTTGATAAAGACTACACAGAAACACTTGGCTTTAATACACAGTTAATTGATATCTTAATTACTACGTTTATTGTTTTAGCCATTGTTTTAGGCCTACAAACTGTTGGAGTGGTATTGATGAGTGCCATGCTTTTAGCTCCTGCCGCAGCCGCTCGACAATGGACTAATAGTTTAGCAACGATGGTGTTCTTGGCAGCTCTTTTTGGTGCTCTATCAGGAGTGTTTGGGACAGCTATAAGTGCCAGTCAAAACAACCTATCAACAGGACCAATAATTGTGCTTGTTGCTAGTGTTTTCGTTATGTTCTCCTTCGTATTCTCTCCAAGTAGAGGTCTACTGTTTAAGCAACTTAGATTCATCAAAAATCGCCGAGATTTAGAACTTCACAAGACCTTAGCCTTTATGTTTCATATCGCTGAAAATCATAAGAATATTTCTCATCCTCATGCGATTAAAATTTTAAATAATTTTCAAGGCTATACGCGAAAAACTTTACAGAAATTAGTCAAAAAAAACTATGTAACATTACATGGAAATATGTGGAGTCTAACTGATGAGGGCTTCAAAACCGCTTCAAATTTATATAACCAACAATCTCGTCATGAATAGCGCTCAAATAGAAATACAACTTATTGCTAGTTTAGTAGCGGTAGCTTGTGCAATTCCGGGAACTTTTTTAGTTTTAAGAAAAATGGCTATGATTAGTGATGCTATAAGTCATTCTATATTGCCTGGCGTTGTCATTGGGTTTTTCATTACTCACAACTTAAATTCTCCTTTGTTAATTTTACTTGCGGCGTTTACAGGGATAATTACCGTCGTATTAGTTGAGTATATTCAAAAAACAAAACTTGTAAAAGAAGACACCGCGATTGGTTTAGTTTTTCCAGCATTATTTAGTATTGGAGTAATTTTAATTGCTAAAAATGCCAATGATGTTCACCTTGACATTGATGCTGTTTTATTGGGAGAATTAGCCTTTGCTCCTTTTGACAGATTAGTTGTTTTTGGAGTAGATATGGGGCCTAAATCACTCTACATTATCGGTTCGATTCTTTTAATAACCATCACCTTGGTAATCACTTTTTTCAAAGAATTAAAAGTTAGCACCTTCGATAAAGGACTTGCTTCATCTCTTGGGTTTTCACCTGTCATTATCCATTATGGTCTAATGTCTGTGTCCTCGGTAACAACCGTTGGAGCATTTGATGCTGTTGGTGCAATTTTGGTAGTCGCATTAATGATTGCTCCTGCAGCTACAGCTTACTTACTTACTACAAATTTAAAAAAAATGTTAGTGCTTGCTGTTGTTATTGGTGTATCAAGCGCCATTTCCGGATACTGGTTAGCTCATTGGTTGGATGCCTCAATTGCCGGCTCAATGACAACAGTTCTAGGATTAATATTCCTATTTGTCTACTTATTTGCTCCTACCAAAGGGGTAATTGCCGTAATGTACCGAGAACGGCAACAACAAACTGAAGTATCCCTTCTTACATTTTTACTTCACTTAAAAAATCATACAGACAACAATGAACGTCATATCAATCATTTACGCGAACACATTAATTGGCAAAAAGTAACGGCTACGAGAGTTTTAAATTTAGCTCTAAAAAATAATATGATAACCATCGATATGAATATTATTTCTTTAACTAAAAAAGGAGACTTGTTTACGTCAAAAGCTATTGATTATATTATCACTAATGAAGACTCGCAAATTGAAGACATGAAAGATGACTTTTTCCTATTTCGAGGCTAGTCATTTCTAAATTTATTTAGGTTTAATTGTTACATATTTCAGTGCTGATATCGTTAATATCAGTAAAAAATTATGCGCTGTAAAAGAAAAACTTTATATTTAAATATATTTAAATCTTCTTTTAACTGCGATTATTATGAAAGTATTCACTACCCTATTATGCACATTACTAATTTGCATCTCCATTCAAAACTGTTCAAGCGTTAAAGTACTTGATTCTTGGAAAAAAAATAATGATATTTCAAAAATTAAAGAAAACAGTTTCTTAGTTGTTGCTAGAACAGACAATCAACAGGCTCGAATTGCGTTTGAAAATGAAATTGTAAAACAAATGAATGAAAATGGGTTTAAAGCAACGGCAAGTTTTGCGAAATTTGGTAGTATTAAGCCCAACGCTCCAAAAACTGAAGAAGGCCAAAAACAACTTCAAGAAATATTAAAGGCGGAAGGATTCGATGGTGTGGTTTTAACCGTTATGAAAGATTATCAAGAGAGTACCCGGGTTCAACAAGACGGAGGGTATTATGCTGGTGGTAATTATTATGGATATTACCCACGTTACTATGGTGGTTTTTATGGATATTATTACAATCCTGTTTCATACCATACCATCGGAAATTATGTTCCTCAAACAACCACAACCAGCACCTCTAGATTGTATGTTTTAGAAACTACCATATATAACTTAAAAGAATCTGGCGAAAATCAATTAATTGCTGTAGTAACCTCTCAGCTTGATAATCCAAAAAGTGCAAGTACCATAGCCTCCGAATATGTGAAAAAAATAACCGCTAGCTTGAAATAGGATTTTTCATTTCAGAAGCCAGTCAAAATCTTTTTTCAGCTTTAATTAACTCATAAGCTTCTTGAACACGTCGAAACTTTTCTTCGGCTCCTTTTTGATGCTCCTCTCCTAGATGTATCACACGATCTGGATGGTATTTTTTTGCCATTTTCCTGTAAGCAGATTTAATATCAGTTACGGAAGCAGATTTTGAAATTTCTAAAACACGATACGGGTTTTCATGACCACTATGAAACATCGCTTTAATACTATCAAAATCTTTATTACTAATCCCTAAATATTGAGATATTTTATGAATTTCATTAATTTCACTTTCTACAATAACATTATCTGCCTTTGCGATACCAAATAAAAAATGAAGAAGTTGAAGCCTTGATGGATGATCCATCATTTGTCTTATTTGAATACAAACCTGTCTTGTTGAAATTTCCTGCTTATTGATGTTTTTAAATAACCTAAAAGCATGATTTGCACGGTTTTTTCCATACATTTTTGAAAATTGCTTTCGCACAAAGTCCAACTCACGTTGATCTTGATGATTATCTGCTTTAATTACCACAGATGCTAAAACAAGTAAACTGAGCTCAAAATCTCCAGAACTTGTGCCTCCTCTTGTTTCTCTTTTATCACTACTGTAAGGTGATTTAGCAACGTTTCCCGAAACACCATCAATGATACTTGCTAACGCAAGACCAACTATTGCACCAATTGGACCGCCAACTGTCCAACCCAAAGAAGCTCCAATCCATTTTGAAACACTCATTAAATTATAGATTTTAATTATACCCAAATATAGTATTTGTTAGAGGATGATATCAAAAATTTAAAGACAAATAGTATCTTTGTAATTCAAAATAATTTTTCTTAAAACAATACGTATGTATCCAGCAGAATTAGTAAGACCAATGCGAGAAGATCTCACAAAAGTGGGGTTTAGCGAATTACACAATATTGAAGAAGTTGAAACTGCCATGGCGAAGAAAGGGACTACCTTGGTCGTTGTTAATTCTGTGTGTGGATGTGCAGCTGCCAATGCGAGACCAGGAGCAAGAGAAAGTTTACAAAACACGAATCGTCCTGATCATTTAGTCACTGTTTTTGCAGGTGTTGACAAAGATGCAACCAACAAAGCACGGGAATTCATGGTTCCTTTCCCTCCTAGTTCACCATGCATGGCTTTATTTAAAAATGGGGAGTTAGTGCATATGCTTGAGCGTCATCATATTGAAGGCCGTCCAGCTCAATTGATAGCTGAAAACTTAATTGATGCTTATAACACCTACTGTTAATAACAACACAATGAAGGTAATTGAAACCGCGAAATTTTCGTGGTTTTTTTTTATAATTATTTGACTAATTTTAACCACAGACTAGCCTTATTTATTGCCATGATAAGTTTTTCTAACTATTTGTTTTATTATTTCAAAAAATGATGAAATTATTAGCGTACCCTTTATCTCTTGTTTATGCTTTTTTCTTTTTATTAACCTTGCTGATTTTCCATCCAATTCAATGGGTTACCCACAACATCATTGGTTATAACGCACATAAAAAAACGGTTGTTTATTTACAATTTTGGCTTATGCGGTGCTTAAATATTCTTGGTACTCGTTTTACTTTTATAAACCCCCATAACATTCCTACAGACCAACCACTCATCATTGTAGCGAACCATCAAAGCATGTATGACATCCCCCCTTTGCTTTATTATATGAGTAAATACCATCCAAAATTTGTAAGTAAAATAGAATTAGGTAAAGGTATTCCGAGTGTGTCCTATAATTTACGTCATGGTGGTTCGGTTTTAATTGACCGAAAGCAGCCATTAAAATCTATAAAAGCAATTAAAGATTTTGCACAAAAAATTTCAAATAATAACTGGTCAGCTATTATATTTCCAGAAGGAACCCGAAGTAAAACAGGTCATCCAAAACCATTTAAAACAAAAGGCCTACAAACACTGATAACACACATGCCTAATGCACTTGTTGTTCCTATTACAATTAATAATTCATGGAAAATATTACGTTATGGCAAATTCCCTCTAGGATTAGGGGTGCATATTCTCTTTAAAGTACATAAACCTCTAACAACCGATCAACTCAATACGCCAAAACTTATCAAAAAAGTTGAACAAATTATTATCAATGACATACAACATGAATCCAAATAATGATATCATAGAAATCACCAAAGAGTATGTGAAAACTGCCCTAAAGGATGCTGAAGGTGGTCACGACTGGTTTCATGTTTTAAGAGTTTACAACAATGCCAAGTTAATTGCAAAAAAAGAAAATGTTAATCACTTAGTCGTAGAATTGGGGGCACTTCTTCATGATATTGCTGATAGTAAATTTTACAATGGAGATGACTCCATTGGCCCGCAACGAGCGCGTCATTTTTTAAACCAACATAACGTTGATAAAATAACTATTGATCATGTATTAAAGATCATTGAAAATATTTCATTTAATAAATCGCTAGAGCCAGGTAACACATTTACATCTAATGAGCTTCATGTTGTTCAAGATGCAGACAGGCTAGACGCTATTGGTGCTATTGGAATTGCGCGATGCTTTAATTATGGTGGATATAAGCATAGAAAGCTTTACGACCCATCTATATTGCCTAAAACGGATATGACACGTGAGGAATATAAAACATCTACTGCGCCAACAATCAACCATTTTTACGAGAAACTTTTGAAAATTTCGGAAACCATGAAAACAGAAACAGGGAAAGAAATTGCCAAAAAACGCCATCTCTATATGGAATCATTTTTAGCCCAATTTTATTCTGAGTGGCATGGGAAAGACTAAAATTAAAACTCCTTTTTTTAATAAAATACTCTAATTATTGAATGATCAACTTTATTTCTTTTCTGTAATTAGAGGCGCTCTTACCTGTTATTAATTTAAAATGTTTATTAAAATGTGAAAAATTATTAAACCCCGATTCAAAGCAAATATCTGTAATGCTATTCTGAGTCTCAGATAATAATTTAGTCGCATGAACCACTCGGTACTCATTAACTAATTTTGTAAAAGTTTTACCTGTTGTTTTTTTAAAATATCTACAGAAAGCAGGGACAGTCATGCTCACCTCATTAGCGATCTCTTGTAGTGTAATGTTATTCTGAAAATTTAAATTAATATACTCGTAAATAATATTTATTCGATTGTGATCCTGATACTTAGTTTCAAAAGCAAAGCCATCTGCATTTAAAATTGTATAATCATTAGATCGGGCTAAATCATTCAAGATATCAAGAAGTCTTATAATTCTTTCTATACCATTATAATGAGTAAGTTTTTCAATTTTAGGACCAACATCCCGTTTTGTGTCATTTTGAAACAGAATCCCATTTTTAGAAAGTTCAAAAAGTCTGGATATTTCTGGTAATTGGATAAACATATCCCCCAATACGTCAAGTCTAAATTGGATTAACGTTTCTTTCCCATGTGAAACCAACCTATCTGTAAAACCTTTATGAGGTAAATTAGGCCCAAGTAAAATTAACTGACTATTATGAAAATATGAAATATGATTGCCTATATGGCGTTTCCCTTGGCCTTTATTGACATACACTAATTCAACTTCAGGATGAAAATGCCAAAAAGCCTTATTATTTGGATGTAATTCCGAGTGTTGTTTTACTAAAATTTTACTTCCAAAATCTGGCTGAACTTTCTCAAATACAGGTTTAGTGTTCACGTTTACGGTATTTAATACAAAGTTAATTTTTATGAATTGAATTTTATATACAATTTTAACAATTTTATATTCTAAATTATCTTTACTGCTAATAATTATTTGATAAACAGTTAAAATAGCACACATATATACCAAAAATGATGTTTTTCATTTTTAGAATGCCATATACATTTGTACCATCAATTTTTAATAAACCAAGTCATGAAAAAAGTATTTAAAAAATGTTTACTAGTTATCATTATGATTAATTTAATGGTTACCTATGCATATAGTAACGTGCATAAAAATGATTCTAATGAAAGTAAAACCTCCATTAATTTCGACCGTGTAAAAAAAGGTCAAAAATTAATTATTAAAAGTGAAGAAGGAACTATCGTCTACAAAGAATTACTGGATAAATCTGGCACTTATCGAAAAGAATTTGATTTAACCTCGTTACCAAATGGGCGGTATTATTTTGAATTAGATAAAGATCTTGAAATTCAAATCATACCTTTTATTGTTCAAAATACCAAAGTCAATTTTAAAAAAGAAAATACTCGATCAATCTACAAACCAATTGTAACAACCAAAGAAAACGTGGTGTCAATTAACAAACTAGCCCTTAATCTAGAGCCTCTAGAAATAAATATATATTATGATTCAGGGAATCATGAATTAATTCATACTGAAAAAATTAAGGATAAAAATAATATTCAACGCGTCTATCGCCTTCTTAAAAGTGTGAACGGTAAATATAAAGTTGTATGCACTACCCAAGGGCGAACTTTTACTACCTTTTTTGAATTTTAATTGTATTAATTATCATTATCAAAAGGTGAGCTTTTTATTGAGCTCACCTTTTTTAGCGTATTCTTAATACATAAACCTATCTAAGGTTACTTTTTGCTGATACTTATAGAGCTGTATAACTTTGATCTCCTTAGTTTCGTTGGGTAAACCATAATTCTTAAAAACAGTATATTTTAAATATGATGGATTTGTTGTGACCTCGTCAGTAAAGCATTCAATATTGATAATCCATTCTCCAGATTCAGCATCATCAATTATGTATTCCTCTGTAGAGACTCCTTTTTGAAGATCATCTAGCATTCTTTTTAGGTTGTCAATTCTTGTGTGTGGCCAAACATAAAATTTCTTATCTGGATTTATAAACTGTAGCTCAAATTCTGTGTTTGCATCACTGTAATCAAATACAATGCGTATATCGTATTTAAAATCTGCTTTTAAAAACTCTGATGCCACTAACGAATAGTCCACTTTATCACGGTGTTTAGCTAAAAAATGCTTCAACTCATTCGTAATTGTGTTTTTTAATCCTGAAAAATCAACCCCTACTATTTTATTACCCAACATGTCTCCATATAACGTCATGGCTTCATTGTAATTTTTCGTAGACTGGTAAATTAATGCCAAATCTCTGTACGACTGAGCACTTTCTGGTCTTAACGCTACAATTCGCTGATAAACTAATTTTGCCTTCTCAACAGCACCATTTACCTCTAATTGATAGGCTAATGTTTTTAGGGCTTTGGGATTATTATATGCAATCTTAGAAATAGTCATTAATACTTGATTCGCAAAACTCTTATTCCATCTTCGAAAATAATTGGATACGTCAAGAAGGTAGGGAATCCCCAATCTCGCAACGTTATCTTGTTGGGATTCATAAATTTTTTTGGCCTCAATAAAAGTATTTGCTGTCTCAAGATGTTTGATATAAGATGGTGTATCTTCAAAAGAATCAAAGAATTCTAAATTCTCCTCATAATTATTCCCTTTGACCAACAAATCATTGACTATCGAAGTAGGCTTTACGGCTGCCTGAGATTTCATTTCAATAACAAAAGCTCCTCCTGAACCTATAGTCCCATATCTATTTGTAGCTATAATAGATTTTAAAATAGAAATTGTTTTTATTTGTTGAACATCAATAAAATTGGGCATTTCAGTGTAAATCATACCATCAACAACAAAAATTGCAGGAATCGGATTTGTAATAGAGCCTCCCCCACCACGTATTATAAATTTTGGTGAATTATACGCAACGTTTAGGCCTGCAACACGAACTCCAGCAAATCTACCAACAATGATATCTGCAAGACTCAAAGCAGCCACACCAATATCTTCAGACTTAATAGTATTGACAGAATAACCAATAGATGATTCTCTTCTTTTTCCAAAACTAGTTTGAATTAACTCTTCATTAGTGTCTCTCTGGCCTTCTAAAAGAACTTCATCCAACAATTCTCCATCTGTCTGAAGTTTTACGTCGATACTTCGTTGGTTTAAAACTTGTATTTCCTTAGTTATCATACCAAGAAATTTAACAACAATTACATCACCTTCGTTAGCCTGAATACTATATTTCCCATCCACATCGGTAACAACCTCATCAAAACTATTTTTTACATTGACTGTCGCACCTTGAATCGGTTGAGATTCACTTGACACAAGACCAACAATGGTCTCTTTGTTTTTCAAATTATTTTGATTACTCAACTTTAAATAAATTTTATTGGAATTTTTTAAAGACTTGAATAATTGTGAAGCCTTTACAGTAATTGTTTCGTATCCTAAAAGTGTACACCTAAATTCATCCTCATTACCAATTGAAGATTCTTCAAATTGAAAGGTGAATTTTCCTTGATCATTCGAAGTTGTTCTCAAAGATGTGTTTAAAAACTCTACGCTGACAAACTCTAAAGGCGATCCTGTTGAATTATCTAGCAAGAAGGCCTCGATGGTCACTTGGAACTGCGCCGAACTAACAAAGGTTTGAAAAAATAATAATCCTATAAAAAAAAGTTTATTAGTCGTCATATGAATTAATTTGGATAATAATAAAGACGTATTTATTAAAAGTATGTGAACTTTTGAAGGTTTTTTGTTAGACTTTGTGACCGTAAAAAGGTTTAATTGCCTGGAAATTTAGCCTTTCTTTTTTGAAGAAAAGCTTGGGTCCCTTCCTTAAAATCATTTGTGCCAAAACAATTTCCAAATTCATTAATTTCAATATTAAAACCATTTATCCCGTCCATAAAATTGGCATTAATTGCTTTAATTGCAGCAGTGATAGCTACTGATGAATTAGTAATTATTCTCAGTGCAATTTTGGTTGTAAATGATAACAAATCTTCTTGTGTAGTTACATAATTCACTAAGCCATATTCCCTAGCCTCATTAGCAGTAATCATATTTGCAGTCATGATCATTTCCATTGCTCTACCCTTGCCAACTAATTGAGGTAAACGCTGTGTCCCTCCATACCCTGGAATGACACCGAGAGACACTTCTGGCAATCCCATTTTTGCATTATCACTCGCTATCCTAAAGTGACAAGCCATGGCTAATTCTAGACCACCACCAAGCGCAAAACCATTGACCGCAGCAATGACAGGAATTGAAAGAGTTTCAATAAAATCAAATAATTTGTGCTGTCCATCTGCAGCAAGATATTTACCTTCTTCAACATCAAAGTCTGCAAACTCGCTAATATCAGCTCCTGCCACAAATGCTTTTTCACCACTTCCGCTTAGTATCACGATTTTGATATCTTTATCTTCATTTGCCCTAGACATGGCAACTTGTAATTCATTAATCGTATCACTATTTAACGCGTTTAATTTCTTGGGCCTGTTAATAAGAATTGTATTAACTCCGTTGACAGTGGTTGATATAATATTGGTGTATTGCATGTTTTTAAATGTTATAATTTAGGCAGTATCACTTTAAATGTTGTGCCAGAACCTTCAACAGATTCAAATGCAATACTTCCTTTATATGTTTCAATAATATTTTTAATCATTGGTAATCCTAAGCCCATTCCACTAGTTTTAGTTGTGAATTTAGGCTCAAAGATTTTAGGTTTATTTTCTTTAGAAATGCCGTGTCCATTATCAGTTACGGTAATATTTATATTGTTTTCGTCGTCGTTTAAACAAATACGTATTATTGGGCTAGGTACACGGGCAATTGATTGAATAGCATTTTTTACAAGATTCGTAATAATCCTAATAAGTTGAGTACGATCAAGTTTCGCTATAATTTCTTGTCTATCACATTCAAAAACAAGATAGTCTTCAGTAAATATATCTAAGGCGAGATTAACAACCTCAACAACGTTTAAAGTTTCATTTTGCTGAGCAGGCATTTTAGCGAAATTTGAAAATGCCGATGCTATTGAGCTCATGGTGTCAATTTGTTGAATTAAGGTTTTGCTATATTCTTCAATTTTCTGATGAATATCAACATCATTAGGGTTGAATTTTCGCTGAAAACTTTGAACACTCAATCGCATTGGCGTTAGAGGGTTTTTAATTTCGTGTGCCACTTGTTTGGCCATTTCTCTCCATGCTTGTTCACGTTCACTCGTTGCTAATTTTACTGCCGATTCTTCAAGTTCATCAATCATGCTGTTGTAGGATTCAACAAGTGCTGAGACTTCTTCGCTCGCCCCTTTTAATTCAATTTTTTGATTTCGTTTCTCAAGTCTTGTTTCATTCATTTTATCGCTAATTGTCTTCAAAGATCTTGTGATATATTTTGAAACAAAATAAGCAAAAGCGATGGCTACTAAAAGCATGACAAAATAGGCATAACCTAACCTTACCAAAAACTCGCGAAGTTCTTCCTCGTTAAAGGAGTCGTCTTGAAAATAAGGGACGTTTAATATTCCTAACGGTTTTGATTTAATATCTGAAAAAATAGTGTAAGAAGTTCTGAAATCTCCACCGAGAACTTCATTTGTCTCAACATAGCGTTTTTGAACTGTATACTTCAAATTATTTAAAACTTCAGCCGGAATACAAGCAATTAACGTGTCCTCGTCAAAACTTGGCTTAGAGCTTTTAACCAAAGTACCTCCAAGATCATAAATGTTAAATTCAACATTTAAATTTTTTGCAATTTTATAAATTTCATCTTTAAAAATCAATGCTAATTTCTCAGGGTTCAACTCATAGGAAGTTTCTCTTAGCACAAAATCTATACTTGACAACAACTGCGCTTCCTTTCTCTCCAAACGCTGTTTGTGATAATCTTTTGACTGCTCATTGTATTGATATAGGGTAACTCCCGCAATCAAAATTGATGCCACCAAAACAAGTAAAATCATGTAAATAAAAATACGTGAACGTAAAGACAACTTTTTTAATATTCTCATACTGTATATTCGTTACCATCAATTACCAAGCCACAAAGATAACGGTCAGAGAAAACATGTCACTATGGCCTTTAGTACTACAAACATTAACTTTGTTTACATGAAAATTTCCTTAGAGGTCTACTCTAATTTCATTTATCTTCAACTTCTAAATATGTCAAATTTTTGGCATTAAATAAAGCATTAAAAGACTTGATATCATTTGCAATCAAATCATCAAATATTTGTAATTGCTCATTTATTTTCTGAGTTAATTCATTTTTAACTTCAAAATCTTGGTCTGTTGGAGCAAAGTCTCCTCTTCCTACTAACGCATTTAAATGAGCGAGTTTATTGTTTAGTTTTATTGGAAAATTTAATGGATCTTGCCTGCTTCTATTTTTTGTTTGATAGAGCGTTTTCTCAATAGCAGAGAATGCCTCTTTGAGAGTAGACGCCGTTTCAACTAAATCTTCAATGTTAGGATCATCTTTATACTGGGTCACAAACACATCTAATTTTTTATTTATATTTCTGATTTTTTTTATTGTCTTGTGGGTTTTATCAAGAGTGTTATTTATTTCCTCAATAAAAACAAATTGTTTCTCCATATCTTCAATAGAACTTTCTGCTCTTGGGTCTTTTAGGATTTTAAACGCCTTTTTGGACACCTCTCCGTTGACATTCAAACTAACAACATAATTGCCTGGAATTGCACGAGGACCTCTCAAACTTCCTGACCACATAATTAAGCCGGGGAAGCTAGACGCGCCATCATAAACCATATCCCAAACAAACTTATTACTTCCTTTATTTAGTGGAAGTTTGTCTTTTTTAGAAGTGGTGCTAAATGTTTTTATAGTGTCTCCTTTCGCGTCAAAATAGGTTAAAGACACCTCATCCTTTTGATTGTAATTGTTCAAATTAAAATAGGTGATAACACCAGACTCTAGATTTGTTCCATTTGTTTTACTGTTTTTTGTACTTCGCCCTCCCATTCTGTAAGTATCCTTGGGCTTAAATAAAATATTGTTTTGCAAATCACTATCATATAATTGATGTATTACTGTCAAGTCATCTAAAATCCATAGACTTCTTCCCTGAGTAGCAACTATCAAGTTATCCTCTTTAATTGTTAAGTCTGTAATTGGAACAATTGGTAAATTTAATTGGAAAGGTTTCCAATTCTTGCCATCATTAAACGAAATATACAATCCAGTCTCTGTACCCGCATATAACAATCCTTGCCTATTCGGGTCTTCACGAACTACTCGAGTGAAATGCTCTGAACCAATTCCATTTGTAATTTTTGTCCATGTTTTTCCATAATTATTTGTTTTATACAGGTAAGGAGAAAAATCTCCTGACTTGTATTTAGTGCCAGCAATGTAACAGGTACCAGCATCAAACACGCTTGGCTCAATACTATTAATCATCATCCAGTCAGGCATATCCTTTGGGGTAATGTTCTCCCAAGATTCACCTCCGTTTTTTGTAATATGAACTAATCCGTCATCACTACCAACCCAAAGTAATCCTTCCTGTAATGCTGATTCTTGTGCAGAAAAAATAGTACAGTAATATTCAACAGCTGTGTTATCTTGTGTTATGGGGCCGCCTGAAGACTTTTGCTTTTCAGGATCATCACGCGTTAAATCAGGACTAATAATTTGCCATGTTTGACCCTCATTTTCAGTTACATGAACTTGATTCGAAAACGTGTATAATCTATTAGGGTTGTGTTTTGAAAAAATTATTGGAAAATTCCATTGAAAACGATACTTCATCCCCTCGGCACCGTACCCCATAGGATTGTCTGGCCAAACATTTATTGCACGTGATGTTCCTCTTTCATGATTTACACGAGTCAAATAACCTCCATAACTCCCCCCATAAACAATGTCATTATTCTTAGGGTCTATTGCAATATGAGCTGACTCACCTCCCGCTGTACTTTCCCAATCACTTTCAGTTATTGACCATCCATTGGTGCGATGAGCGATTCTTACGGTAGAATTATCCTGTTGTGCAGCATAAATTCTAAAAGGAAAATGGTTGTCGGTTGTAACACGATAAAATTGAGCGGTTGGCTGATTGTGATAAGTGCTCCAAGTTTCTCCACCATCATAGGTGACTTGAGCACCACCATCATCGCCAATTATCATACGATTTGAATCTTCTGGAGCAATCCATAAATCATGGTGGTCACCATGAGGAGCGCCATATGATCCAAATGTTTTACCTCCATCTGTACTTTTATGATACTGTACATTTAAAACGTACAACTGATCAACATCTTTAGTGTCTGCATATAATCTAGTATAATACCACGCCCGTTGACGAAGCTTTCTTTCACTGTTTACTTGATCCCAACTATCCCCTCCATCATCACTTCGATATAGTCCTCCTTTTTCTTTATTTTCAACAATTGCCCAAACTCGCTGATTATTTACGGGAGACACTGTGACTCCTATAATTCCCAAAGTATCTTCTGCAAAGCCTTTGTTTTTTGAAATTTCCTTCCATGTTTCACCACTATCGGTACTTTTCCATAAAGCAGAACCAATTCCCCCAGAGTTTAAGCTGTAAGGTGTTCTGTTAACTCGCCAAGTTGAAGCATACAAAATTCTCGGATTTGTTGGATCCATTTGTAAATCCACAACACCTGCATGTTCATTTGAAAATAACGTCTTTCTCCATGTTTTTCCACCATCAATACTTTTATAAACACCGCGTTCCTTTGTTGGTTTATATAAATTACCCATCACTCCAGCAAAGACAATGTCAGAATTATCTGGATGAACTGCAATTCTTGGAATATGCCGAGATTTCTCTAGTCCCAAAGAACTCCAAGTTTTTCCGGCGTCTTCAGACTTCCACATACCGTATCCAGAAGACACATTGCCTCTAACTGTTTTTTCACCTCCTCCAACATAAATAACATTGGGGTCACTTTTAGAAATCGCAATGGCTCCAATGCTGCCGCCAAAATAGCCATCAGAAATATTCTCCCAATCACGCCCACCATTTGTGGTTTTCCAAATCCCTCCTCCTGTAGCTCCAAAATAAAATAAATTAGGTTGATGAGGCACCCCTGTAACGGCGGCACTTCGCCCTCCTCTAAAAGGACCTACCAGGCGATACTCTAAGGCAGAGTATTGGTTTTGATTGATATTTGAAATCACCTCTTGAGTATGTCCAAACAGAGAAATACAAACGGTTGAAATTAAAATTAGAAAACGCATTTTTAATATTTTTAGTTAATTACATTTAAAAGTAATAATAAAATCTTACTACTCGTAAAATCTAAAACATTTTAACGCATGAAAATATAATAAATGGGTGTGAAATAACACTCTTGTATTAAGATGATAGTGACATCAAATATTTTTTTGGAGTTGTACCGTATTTCTTTTTAAAAGCAGCAATAAAATGACTCGCCGTACTATAACCAATCTTCAATCCAACTTCGTTGACATTGTGGTCACCTGCTTCAATTAACTTTCGTGCAAATTCCATTTTATAATCAAAGAGAAAACTAAAAACAGAATCTCCATAAATTTGCTTAAATCCTTCTTTGAGTTTCTTTAAGCTCAACTCAATTTCATCAGCAAGCTCCTGTAAGCTCGGAGGTTCAGACATGCGCGATATCATGATGTCTTTGGCTTTCCTAATTTTTATTACATTTGACTCATCAACCAAAAACGGGCACTGTTCAGTATTTACACCTCCGCTACGATTAAAATAAAGACTCAATAATTCATAAGTTTTACCTTTAAAATACAAGTTTTTAATGGAATTATTAAGATTATAATTTAACAATTGATTTAAAACTATTGACACGGAGGGAGAAATAATACCGTCTTTGTAATACTTTTTATCCCTGTTGTCCTCACTTAAAAAGGAAATATAGTTTGCCTCTTCAGAAAACAAGGCATGAAATTTTTTAATAGAAATCAAAACAGAAATTAGTGATGACTCCGCCTGTATTTCAAGATGGATTGGTAAATTCCGTTGTGGATTGTACAGTAAAAGTGACGTCTCTTTAGCAATTTTTAATGTGTAACTTCCATTATTAAACTGAAAATTAGCATGACCCTTGTTGCAAAAATGAAATTGTATAAAAGTGTTGTCGATATGGCGTTCAACTGTTTGAACGCTGGAGCCTAAATTTTGATAAGTCAAAACAAAAAAGTCTTCTTCAACTTTTGTCTCATCGAAGTCTCCTTGAATAGCAGTATTACTTAATATTTCGTTTTTCATATTTTATGCCTCTGTCCAACAGAAACTTAAACTAACACACAGATTATTTACAAAAATAACATACTTTATTTAAAACAAATGCTAAAACATTAATTATACCCTAGTTTAAGTCTTTATGGCTATGATAAAATGCTTTGAAATTATTTCATTTATAACAGCAAAAAACTACTAACTTTGACGCATATTAAAATGTCTGATTAATTGTACAACTAATTTCTTAATGCATCTGAAATAACAAAATAATTCGAAGACTTTTAACCTTACAATAACTTTCTAAACTATGATAATTAAAATTGGTTCTTATGATACACCATTAAATTTATGGCAAGCAAATGCTGTGAGTCAGATGCTTGATAAGTTAGGACACCGATGTGAAATAGTAGTTTACAAAGCATCCGAAAAACAGGAAATATCTCCTAGTACACTTCTAATTCATAAAAAACTTTTAGACAATCATATTGATCTTGCTGTCAATTCATTCACCGATTTTACTGAACCGTTTCCTGAAAAAATTATTCAAGTTGCAATTTTAAAAAGAGGGAATTTCAAGGATGTCTTAATTTTTAAAAAAAATGAAGAGTTTTTATCTCAACAAAACGCCACAATACTCATTGAAAATGCTAGACAAAAAGCTCAATGGCTCAATAGATATCCATCACACAATACAGTCCAGTCTTTTGGAAACATCTATGAACGTCTAGAACAACTAAATGAAAATACTTCAATAAATGCAGGGATTTTTTCTGCATCTGAGCTGGGCCGTCTTAATTTGAAGCCAAAAAATGCGATTAATTTAGATTGGATGATCCCAACTCCAGCCCAAGGTTCAATTGTTCTTACTTCAGTAAAAGAGAATGACACAATTGCTCAAATATGTCATGAACTCAATCATGCTGAAACAGAGATATGTATCGATATAGAACGCGCATTTTTTAAACTATTAAATGGTGATAATCACAGTGCAATTGGTGCCTTGGCCTTCATAAAAGATGAGGAGATTCACTTTAAGGGTGTTTTCCTAAGCTCAAGCGGAACAAAAAAAATAGAGATTACCCGAATTGAGACATTGGCTGAGTCCCATAAAGTGGCCCCTTATTGTGCAAATTTTATAATTGATAGAGGGGGTAATAAACTTGTGGACTTATCGACGAGCATTAAAGAAAACATCAATGTCTATTCAACAAAAACGTTAACTAAAAATCAATCCTTATTGTTTAATGAAAATGTAGTTTCAGAAAGTTCTGATTTTATCAAAATAAGTGTGAACCGCATAAAACCTCAAATTATTAGAGCTCCTATTAAAAATGTGATTATATCTGATAAACACACTGCAGAAGCTTTACTTCACAACTTTTCTAAAGTCGAGCTTCAATTTCAAAATATATATTGTGTTGGACGACGAACAAAAAGATTTGTTTCAAATACAATAGGAGAGGTTAAAAAGACTGAAAAAAGTGACCATGATTTGATTACTCATTTAATAGACCACATTGATGGAGATGAATTGATTTACTTTGGTAACGAACCGCTCTCAGATGATTTACAAACAATGTTACAAAATCACAATGTATCGGTACAAAACGTCAAAGCATATGACATCAAGTATGATGATATAAAAATCAAAGATTCTATTGAAGGGGTCTTGTTTTTTAGTCCTCTAGCCGTTCACAGTTATTTAAAACAAAATCATTCCAATAACATTGCATTTTGCTTTGGAAACAGTACCGCAGTTGAAGCAAAAAAACACTTTAAAGATGTGCGCGTTGCAAAAACCCCTACTATTAATAGCATGATTGACATAGTGAATGAACACTTTATGTAATTGTATCTAATTTTTTTAAAATTCTCTCCTAGATAACTTACAACATCATGTATATGAATTAAAGTGACCCTTAAAAAATCTTGATAAAGAAAACTAATCTTTGTTACTTATCAACTTGTATTTAGCTTTCAAAATAACAAAAACATAACTAAATGTTTAATATTTTGTACATGTTGCGATAAAAATTTTCTTACAGTCTCATATGAAAAGGAATGATAAATAATTAGTACTTTAGATTGTTCTAAACAAGCACAATGGGTTTATTATTATTTTATGCAATTATCTCAATTTTCTTTTCCTTTTTGTGTTCAATTTTAGAAGCGGTGTTATTAAGTGTTACTCCTACTTTTATCAACATAAAAAAACAAGAGAAAAAGCATTACGCAAGTCATTTAGAGCTTCTAAAAAGAGATGTGGATAGACCTCTCATCGCAATCTTGACGCTCAATACAATTGCGCACACTGTGGGAGCTATTTTAGTTGGTGTTCAGGCCAAAGTAGCCTACTATGACCTATATGGGGATGTCACACATCGTTTTTTTGGATTTAATTTGACTGAAGATATAATGGTTGGACTTGTATCTGCAGTTATGACAATTATGATATTGGTTGCTTCAGAAATTATTCCAAAAACTATTGGGGCTACTTACTGGAAACAGCTCGCTAATTTTACGACAAAAACACTAAAACTCCTTATTTTCCCTTTAAAATGGACTGGGGTTCTATGGTTGTTACAACTTACTACGAGACTTGTTGGAAGCAAAAGTCATGGAAGTATTTTAAGTAGAGAAGGATTCATTGCAATGACAGATATTGCTCAAAAAGAGGGAGTTTTTCATGAAACAGAAAGCAAGGTGATAAAAAATCTTCTCAATTTTAAAGAAATTCAAGCAAAAGATATCATGACACCACGAACAGTTATGAAAACCGAAATTGATTCAATGACGATTGAAGCCTTTTTTAACGATAATCATAACATCCGCTTCTCAAGAATTCCAATTTATACCAGTTCTCAAGACAACATTACAGGACTAGTCTTGAAAGATGACATTTTTAAGGAAATGGCTTTTGACCACGGTCACAAGAAGTTATCTGACATTAAGCGAGATATTATTATTGTAAATAGACACATGCCAATACCGTCACTTTTTGAAGAATTAGTGAAAAACAGAAATCATTTAGCGCTTGTTGTTGACGAATACGGCTCTGTCAATGGCCTTGTAACAATGGAAGATGTTATTGAAACGCTTTTAGGTTTAGAAATTATGGATGAAAGTGACAACGTAGCTGATTTGCAATTGTTAGCAAGAAAAAGTTGGGAAACTAGAGCAAAACGTTTGGGTTTAATGGAGGATAAATCTTGACAATTTTAAATGAATTTGAAGGCTTTTGTCAATAATAATATAACACTTGTTTAAAGTGTTTTTAAGTATTCTATTGAGGTGTTTAGAATAAAAATGGCCTATAAAAAACCCCCAAGATTGGAGGTTTTTTATAAGACACTATTTGACAGGTTTACCACTTGCCAAGCATAACTCTTGTGGAAGTTCTTATCAATTCTACATTTCCATCAATATCATCCATGTATTTCCCCCATGCTTCTTTGGCCGCGGGATTGGATTGTCTGTATAAGCCTGGGTTCATTGCTGTTTTAAAATCATCAACACCAATAAGAACATAATGTGATTCCCCTAGAGGACTTCTGCCTAATCGAAATTGCCCAAGCGTTACTCTTCTATCTGCAGGGTTATACTTTTCATTATACTTTTTAAATCCAGAAGCAAACTGAGCAGCATCCTTGACTTTTAGCCAAAACAAATTTTGAACAGGATGTGACCCAGGGACACCAAAGGAATGAAGACTTCTTCCTGCAGCAGCAGAAAACCTTTTCGTGTATTGTCCTAATTTAGTAAGGTATAAATCCCAGCTAGTGTTTTCTCCCTGAGAATACTGATTACCCATCGCCTCATAAGTTCCAGCAAACACAATTTCGTGACTTGAGCTTAAACTGCTGTCATGAAAGTGGTTTTGAAAAAGATATACGGAAACTCCATCAGCCTTTGAGTTTTCAGAACTGAAATAATCATTTGTTAATTTAGTTACAATCTCAACATCCTCAGAATCAACATTGAAGTTGTAGGACGTCCAGTAATATTCTTGAGCGCTAATATTTAAACAAAGCAATAATAATGATGTAAAAAAGAAATTTTTCATGTGATTAGTTTTTATTGGTTGCCTAAAGGTAGTTTATTAATTGTATTTTGCAAGTGATTAAAGATTTTTATGTCTGACGTCATTGGGAAATTGTACTGACAACATAAAAATCTATCCTATTTATGCCAAAATCATAGCTGAGATTAAATAAAAAAGCCTAGAAAAATCTAGACTTTTTTATTTAACATGAACGAATCGAATTATCTTCGAATAAACTTTTTAATGAAGACTTCTTCTCCATCATTAATTTCTATAAAGTACATTCCTGATTCTAAATTCTCGACGTTTACTTGTCGATTTTTTAATTGACCAGAATCTACCGTTTGACCTAACATGTTCATTACGCGGTAATAAATTCCATTGTAATCTAATAAAACAACATTTAAATTATTTCCTGAAACTGGATTTGGATAAATTACGACATCTAAATCTTCAAAATCACTCTCATTTGAGGCGAAACCGGTATTACCGGTTCCTAATGGTATTATTGAATTTTGGATTGTTGATGTTGAAGAAATTCCAGAAATTGTAACCTGATCAATCCATATTTGATCATTATTTCCTGATGCATCATTTTGGAATCTAAAACCTGAATTATTTGCAAAATTAAATTGAGACGCAGATAAGACAATAGTCGCATTATAAAACGTGTTATTTTCAATATCTGTCCCTCGTGTCCAAGTTGCTACTGTAGTCCAATTGGAACCGTTGTAATATCTTAACCAGAAATCTTCATTATTTTCCATACTCCTTACGTAAAAATAAAAATCTACCTCTACTTGGGCGTATGGGGATAAATCTACATTTGATAAGGTCATTGATGATCCAACACCAGAATTATCCCGTATTCTAATAGAATAATTGTTTTCATAAGAGTACGAACTATTTGCTCGTCTTGCACAATCGCTTCCGCCGTCAGACCAGCCATCCCAGCCTGATTCAAAATAACCTTCATTTAAAACAACTGGTGCTGTTGTATCTTGAAACACATTAATCAATCTAACAACCTCATTTGCTGAGTTCCCAGCAGCATCATTAACATTGTAAGTCACTGTATAGGATCCTGCAACACTCGTATCTACAGAATTGTTTGTAACGATATCATTAGTAAGGTCTCCATCAAAATTATCTTGAGCTGTTGCTCCCGCATCTGAGTAAACATCTCCAACATTTATATTAACTTCAGATGAACCAATTAACGTAATCACAGGTATTGTTGCATCTGCACTTACATTGACAGTTCTAGTCTCTTGAGAAGAATTTCCAGCAGTATCACTAACCGAATATACAACATTGTAAGTGCCAACAACACTCGTATTAACAGTATCTCCACCAATTGTAATACTCGAAGTGATATCTCCATCTATATTGTCTGAAGCGGTAGCCCCTTGCTCAGTATAACTAGACCCTTGCTCTAAATTAATAACAGAAGCACCATTTAAAACTAGCACTGGTGCTGTTGTATCT